>NZ_CM001976.1:1435314-1612238 GCF_000406145.1 Dickeya dadantii NCPPB 898
TTAATGACGATAACGGGCTATACCCTGTTTGAACTCAGTCAGCGTTGCTCGCTGCCGCTGTATGCGATTGTCGACCCGATGCGTTATCCGGCATTGCCGGATTTCTGGCGTGCGTTTCAGCCGCGAGCGGCGCAGATATGGCAACGCTTGCGCTTTGAGGGTGCCGGCGACGACTGGCAGCGTTGGGCGCCGATGGTGGTGCAGGTGGAAGAGGGCGGACCGGGGGAAACGCTGCTGCACTGGCTGGCGGATACGCAGCCCGCGCGCCATCAGGGCGTGATGTTGATGCATAGCGAGCAGTCGCTGACACCAGTGGCTGATTTCTGGCAGCAACGTCTGCGCTGTCGCTACCCGGACGGTACGCTGGCGCAGTTGCGCAGTTACGTACCGGATGTGCTGCGGCTGTGGTGGCAAACGCTGAGCGGCGAGGAACAGGCGGCGTTTATCGGGCCGCTGACGGGGTTGTATCTGCCGCTGGCGGAAGACGACTTCAGCGTTCCCTGCCGCTATCAAGCGCTGGTGGGCCAACATGAGGCGCAGCCGGTGCCGCAAGCCACCCATGACGACTATCTGATTACCCTGAACCGCGACCAGTTTTATCGGTTATCCAACGATAACCGTCTGCACCGACTGGCGAATGAGCTGTTTCTGTATGCCGGCACATTGCACTGGATGCAGTTGGATGTCGAAGTGGTGAAAAGTCGCTTTCTCAGCGGCATTACGTTGGCCCGCAACTGGTATCCGCTCGCCTCGGAAACGGAGTGCGAAGCCTGGTCGGCCCACCGCTGGGTAATCGGCAGCGAGTTTTATCATCACCCTGTTTTTATTCATTTGACCGAGCGTTATTCACTGGGCGACAGCATACGGATTTTTAAATCCGACTCCGCCCAGGTGGAAGACGTTCGCCTTCATTATCACCGGCCCGGCTGGATGCGGGGCGAATTACCGGATACGACGGAGGTTATGCCGTGACGCTGTCTCACTCTTTTCTGCGTCTGCAACCGGAAACGGAAGCGGCCTGGCAGGCGCGACTGGCTACAGGCGGGTGCTTCGTGGTCGCCGAAGCGGCGCTGAACGATGCGGTTCCCTGGCTGGCGGAGCGCTGGGGCGGCAGTCTGGAGCAAACCCGTCTGTACTGGGGTGAAACCGGACAGGTTCATGCGTCCGTCTCGCCTTATTGTATTCCCGTCCATCCGGCCAACTGGCCGCAGGTGCGCGAACATCTGTTGACGCAGTCAGGCTGGGGGATTGGAGTTCAACTCGACTGGTTTATGCAGGCTTACTCGCCGCTCGACCAACTGCTGGAGCTGGTAAAACACCTGCGGCAGTGGAGCCTGGTCGCTACTCAGGAGGGCGACAGCGCTATTCTGCGCATCAGCGATTGGGAGGTGATCACCCCGTTACTGACGGCGAGTTCGGCACAGGAAGCCACCGCGATCTACGGCCCGATCGCTACCTTCTGCGATATTGCGCCCGATGGTGTCGTACAGAGCCTGACGCTAACCGAACGAACCGCCCACAACCCGCCCGATACCTTGCCGCGCTCGCTCAGCGAGGCGCAGTGGCTGGCGCTGCTGGCGCCGGCGACGCGTCAGGCGCTGGACAGCTACATGGCGCATCTCCGCACGCATCACCAGTGCTGGCAGGCGAGCGATGACGACGCCTTGCTGAATTTCACCCGTCAGCAGACCGAACAGGCCCGTATTCAGGGATTTAATAACGACCGCGATATCGTGCGCTATCTGGCGCTGGCCACCGAGCTGGAACCGGCCTTTATCCACCAGCCGTGGGCGCAGACGATTCTGGCGCAGCCGGAGTACATCGGCGCGCAAAACCGTATGGATCGCCTGTATAAGGCGGCGATTGACCAACTGGACGACGCATAACGAAAAAGGATGACTTGTCATGAGTCAGGATAAAAAGGCGACGCTGCTGTCGAGTGAAGACGCAGCCAATCAGAATTTTGCCACGGATAACCAAATCTCAGGCGGTTGCGCCAAATGCGGCTGCGAAGTGTTGATTCACTACCACTATGACTCCGGGAAACCGGTGCCTAACGCGCCGTTCATCCTGATTGATAGCAACAAGACGGAAATCCACGGCAAAACCGACGCCAACGGGTTATGCAAAATTTACGACATGGGATGCGGCACGTTTGAGCTGATGCTGGATGAAGGCTCCGACGATTTCAAACCCCGTGAAACCGTGGAAAACAACCCGGTATTACAGTCAAATCCGGCTTATGCGACGCTGGCGGGAGAATATTTCACGCTGTTTTTGTTGCTGCGCAAGCAGGGATTGGTGACCTACGACGCGGATGACAGCAGCGATCGGCATGTGGATGTCGACGGCGCGGGGATTTTTACCTCCATTCCCAAGGAGTACCGCAAATCCTATGACCGTTTCTGGGAGCTGGATAAGCGCATCAACCGCGGCAGCCGACAGCTAAAACAGGCGATTAACAAAATTCATCATAGTCTGGCGGCGGAAGTGGCGGACAAAGGCGGGGATGACAACGCGGCGCTGATGCTGTTTTGTGAAATCGCGCTGGGCTTCATTCCGGTGGTCGGGCAGGCGATGGATGTCTATTCGATCGGCGAGTGGAGCTGGCAGTCTTACCAGGAGCCGGCCAGGCTCGAAGACCCGCTGCATATCGCCGAAGGCGCACTGTGTGCGATAGGGGTGATTCCAGGATTAGGCGATGCGCTGAAGGTCAGCGGACGGGCGATTATCCGGGCGCTCAAGGTCGGGACGCCGAAAGAGCTGCAGTTCGCCATCAGGACTATCCGCAGCCTGTCGGACGGCAATCTGGTGAAAGGGTTGACCAAACTGCGCGCCGAGCTGCGAAATTACGGCGCGCAAGCTAAAGCGCTATTGCTGAAGATTCACGCGGCGCTCAAACAGGTGCTGGCCGAGTCGAAGCTGAAAAACAACTGGATTGTGTCGCTGATGAAAGACAGCTTCAGCGCCATGATCACCGCGCTGGAAAAGCTGATCGCCAAATACGACAGCGCGCTGGCCTACATTGAGTCCAAATTCAATGAGTTTATCGGCAAGGTCATCACCCGCGTGAGCGGCAGCGCCAGGCCGAAGGGCAGCATCGCTAAAGCCGCCGAAGCGCCAAAAGCGCCGGCGCATGCTGAAAGCCAGGCGGCCAAACCGGCTACCCCAAAATCCGACAATTCAATAACCAAGGCCGATGACGGAAAGCCGACAAATGCGGTGAGTGAAAAGAAACGGCGCACATCGTCGAAAGAAACCGAGGACATTAGCGCCGGGAGTAATAAGGGCGAGCAACCGGATCACGCTCCGCAGCAGAAAAAAGCCGGGGAAGAGGACAACGCGTGCAAAGCTGGCAGCGATAAGTGCCAGGGGGAAGGCGAGCCGGTGGATATGGCGACCGGTTACGTGGTGGACTGGCGCACCGACGTTGAGCTGACGGGGTTGCTGCCGTTATCCATGAAGCGCTATTACCGTTCAGGCGGGGAGCGGAAGCCGGGGCTGTTAGGGGCGCTGTGGCGCACCAACTGGGATATGAGCCTGGAGCTGGAAAACGGCATCGCTACCCTGACCGACGGCGAGTTCAACCAGGCGGTGTTCGTGCTGCCTGAAGAGGGGGCGTTTAGCCGCGCGCCGTCCAGCCCGCAGTGGCGGTTGGCGCGTCAACAGGGGCAGCTCGTGCTGCAACATGTGGACGGCTTGCGTTATCGCTTTGAGCATGCGCTGGGGTTGCAACTGTGCCTCAGCGCGATTGAAGACCGGGCGGGCAACCGGATTACCCTGCTGTGGGATCGCGCTGAACTGTGCTGGATAGTGCTGCCGGATGGCCGTCTGGTGCATGTAGAAACGCAGCGGCGGCGGATAGTCAAACTGACGTTGTGCGACGAGCATCGCCAGCCGCTGAAAACGCTGTCCAGCTATCAGTACGATGCACAAGGTCATCTGCTGAGCGTGCGGGCGGGGGAAGGGCGCAATTTCGACTATCAGTACTCACCGCAGGGCTGGTTGCTGCGCTGGTCGGATTTGGCGCACACCTGGGTTGAGCACGAGTACGATGCCGCGGGGCGCGCGCTGCGTGACCGCACGGCGGAGGGGTTCTGGCCGGGCGCGTTTCGTTACGACGATGACGCCTTCACCAGCCACTACCACAGCGGTTTTGGCGGAGTGACGACCTATGTGCGCGATGCACGTAACAATATTCTGTTGCGCCGGGAGCCGGACGGCGGGGAACACCGTTTTGAGTGGGTGGACAACCAACTGGCGGCGGAGATTGACCCGCTGGGCGGGCGCACCGAGTATCAGCGTAACGACTGGGGGCAGGTGACGGCGGTGACGCTGCCGGACGGGAGCGTACACCGTTACGATTACGACGATGACGGTCAGTTGCTGGCTTATACCGACCCGCTGGGCAACGCCTGGCATTATTCCCGCAATGCCCAGGGGTTGGTGGAAACGGCCAGCGATCCGGAGGGGCGGAGCTGGCATCATGCGTATACGACGCAGGGGCTGTTGTCGGCGGTAACCGGGCCGGATGGCCGCGAGCAGCGTTATCATTACAACCGGCGCGGGTTGCTGGAACGGCTGGAACCGGGCGAGGCGCCGGCGGTGACCTTTTTCTACGATGGTCATGACCGGTTGACGGCGCGACACATCGCGCACGAGCAGGGCGTGCAGGTGCGGCGCTGGGATTATGAAGGTGGCCGCAACACGCCGTCGAAAGTAGTGTATGAAGACGGTAGCGAAACCCGCTTTGGCTACGATGGTGAAGGCAACCTGACCTCGGTGACGGATGCGCTGGGGCAGCGCTACCTGTTCCGTTACGGGGCGTTTGATAACCTGCTGGAAACGACCGACCCGCTGGGGGCGACCGTCCGCTATCATTACAATGCGGAGTCGGAGTTTGCCGGGGTGACCAACAGTCAGGGTCAGGTGTGGCAGTACCGGTTTGATACGGCAGGTCGATTAAGCGAGGAGCGACATTACGACGGCCGGGTGTACCGTTACGACTACGATGTGGCGGGCCAACTGACACGGCGCATCGCGCCGGATGGCAGCCGGCTGGAGTATGGGTATGACGTCGGCGGCCGCCTGAGCGAGATACAGGCCAGCCGTGCGGACGGTGCCAGTGAAGGCGCGACGACCTTTGCATATGACCTGTCGGGCCGGCTGCTGAAGGCGGCAAGCCCGGACGCGGTGGTGGAGTACGCGTATAACCGCACCGGTCAGGTGGTGTCGGAGCGGGTAAACGGCGAAGAGGTACGCACCGGCTACGACGACGGCGGGCAGCGGTCGGTGGTGGAAGGGCTGCTGTCGTCGCTGAGTCTGGGCTGGCAGGGCGGTCGGCTGACCACGCTGAGCATCGGCTCGCATCAACCGCTGACGTTCAGCCACACGGCGTCGGGGTATGAACAGCGGCGCAGCAATGGCGAAGGCTTTGTGTTGCGCCACGAGTGGAGCGCCACCGGGCTGCTGTCGGGCCAGGCGCTGGACGGGGTAAATGGGGTGCTGGAGCGCCGCTACCAGTACGACGTGCTGGACCGTCTGACGGGCATCACGGACAGCCACTGGGGCGAGCAGGCGTTCCGGCTGAACGGCGCCGGGCAGGTGACGGCGGAGCGTCGCGATCAGGGCAGGCAGCGGCAGGCGCGGCTGTTTGGTTACGACAGCGAACAGAACCTGTGCGAGGTGTCGGCGATAGCGCCGGACGGCGCGGGAAGGCTGTCGGCAAAAAACGCGGCGGTGCAGTCGTCGTCGGGGTACGATGAGGCGGGCCGGGTAACGCAGCGCGGCGGCCGTCAGTATCAGTACGACTCGTGCGGCCGGCTGGTGAGCCGGCGGGAAAACCGTCCCGGCTTCAGGCCGCAGGAAACGCGGTTTGAGTGGGACGCGCAGGACCGGCTGGTGCGGGTGAGTTTGCCGGACGGTGCGCGGTGGCGGTATGGTTACGACGCGTTTGGACGGCGGGTCAGCAAGGTGCGCGAGGGCCAGGTGCCGTCGGCGCAGGCGGTAGCGCGGGTGTCGTACCGGTGGGACGGTGACCAGCTGTCGGGTCAGACGCAGTACCGTGTTGACGGCAGCGTGGCGCGTGCGGTGCAGTGGGTGTACGAGCCGGGGAGTTTCCGGCCGCTGGCGCAGGTGGAGGAGCAGGCGGGTCAGACGCGGCTGCACTATATCGTGGCGGACCTGACGGGGACGGCGCGGGAGCTGTGCAGCGAAACGGGAGAAGTGCACTGGCGTGGCGAACAGGGACTGTGGGGACCGCACCGGGAAGAGAAAATCCCGATCCCGCTACGGCGTTATCTGGGTGATGCGGCGAACGAAGAGGTGTACTGCGAGCTGCGTTATCAGGGTCAGGTATACGACGCGGAAACGGGGCTGTACTACAACCGGCACCGCTACTACGACCCGGAGCTGGGGCAGTATATCTCGGCGGACCCGATAGGGCTGGCTGGGGGGCTGAGGCCGCAGGGGTATGTGCATAACCCGATGGAGTGGGTGGATCCGCTTGGGCTGGCTGAATCTGTATGTAGAGATGCCTCTGGAAGACCGCTTAAGAGTTCTCAATATTCAGTAGCTTACGAAACTAAGATCGATGACCAATTTTATCCTGGTCGCTCTGATAAAGTTCATTTCCAAGATGCAAATAAAAAGCTACATGAGGCAATGCAGGCTGACCCGAGCTTTGCGAAAAGTATGGAGGGTATGTATCCAGGAATCACCGATGGGGTTAAGCCAGGACCTCGTGGTGCGTATCCAAGACGCTCACCTATAAGTGATTTGACGTGGCATCACCATCCTGAGAAACCTGGAGTGATGCAATTAGTACCTTTATCTCAGCATCAGGCTCCCGGAGTGGTTCAAGAAACCTTACATCCAGGTGGAAAAGGAGGAATGTATAATTGGGGCGGAGGACGATGAAATGGTTCAGAAAAATCTAAGAGAAGTATTAAGTGATGCTGGAAATATTGATTGGCGTTTAGCTTTATATCTACCTAAGGATGTTTCATCTTGGGGTTTAGATTCATTAGTTATGGTAGAAGATCCCGATGACGTAGATTCAGATGATCCAGATGAAGATCCTGATGTAGTTAAAGATGCCGGGTACAGGTATGTCATGGGAATCCAATCAATACAAGGCATAGTTAATAATGCAAATCTTCAGAAGAATAATGTGTCAGATGAGGATTTATTCAAGGCATTTATATATTACTTCGAAAATGATGCTTTTATTAAATTATAAGCGCTAATAATGCTGAAATTAGGCCGGAAGTGATCCAACGATCCTTCCGGCTTTTTTCTATTTAGCTGTCAGCGCTATTACTCCAGCACCGCGCCCGGTTCAGCCCGGAGCATGATCCGGCCTGGCAGCGCTTCAATGCTGAGCGGCGGGGTGAGTAAGCCGCTCTGGGTGAGCCAGTCGCCTGCCAGCGTCAGTTCGCCGTTGTCGCCCACCTAGTCCGCGCCGTCGGTGTCGCTGCCGTCCAGTTCGGCCACCAGCGCGGCGATATCGGTGTTATCGTCCAGCTGGGTCAGCATCAACCTGTTGCGGTACTATAAGTACACCCGTTTTAGTTCCACAGCACCACAATCCCACAGCCACAGTATAGTAACGCTCTATACCCGCGTTTTGCGTGACGTAAAGCCATGCATAACCATCCTCCTCCTTTGTCAGCTGATGATGAACCCTGTTGATGCGATGTGATTGATCCCTCTTTTTCTGTTATTTCCTGGATTTTGGTCGGTATTTGGGACAGTCAGCCATCCGGAACCGGTGTAAGGTGTCGGCGATAATGCCGATAACGGTGATGGAAGGATGACATAGCGCGCATTGACGCTATCCCATGCGCATTCTTGTCGGGCATGCCTTTGTTCATGAGGGCTGCTGGAGTAGAGTAGGTAGTTCCCTGTGGCGATTCCTGAACAGAGGGAGCGGTATATCAGGCGGTGGGCCCTGATGTGAATCAACGGGAGGATGCGTATGGGGATTTCTCCGGCGCTGATTGCGCAGGCCGTTGAATGGCGGCGCAAACTGCATGCCAATCCGGAACTGGGCTATCACGAACGTCAGACGTCCGAGATGGTTGCGACGTTGCTTGCCACTTTCGGTTTTCAGGTGCATACCGGGCTGGCGGATACCGGCGTAGTGGGAACGCTGGAGAATGGACCTGGTCCTGTCATTGGGCTGCGGGCCGATATGGATGCGCTGCCGGTTACCGAACTGAGCGATCTTACCTATAAATCCCAGCGTTCCGGCGTTATGCATGCCTGCGGTCACGACGGGCATACCGCCATGTTGCTGGCCGCCGCCTGCCATCTTAGTGAAACCCGTCGTTTTAGCGGTACGGTGCGCGTGGTGTTTCAGCCGGCGGAAGAGAATCTGGGTGGTGCGCGACGCATGGTGGAAGAGGGGTTGTTTACCCGTTTTCCAATGGATGACATCTATGCGTTGCATAACTGGCCGGGGCTGCCTGTTGGGCATGTCGGGCTAAGCAGCGGGGCGATGATGGCCTCGCTGGACTCGTTTGAAATCGTGCTGATCGGCAAAAGTTGCCATGCCGCCATGCCGGAAAACGGCGCCGACCCGATTATGGCCGCCTCTCAACTGGTGTTATCGTTACAAACTATCCCTTCACGACGCCTGTCGCCTCAGTCGTCTGCGGTGATCAGTATCACGCAGATTGCCGGCGGCGAGGCCATCAACGTCATTCCGGAAAAAGTGGTGCTGCGCGGCACGCTGCGTTGCCTGCAAGCCTCGGTGCGCGAGCAGGTGAAGGCGTTGATTGCGCAGTTTGTGGCGCAAATTCCCGAAGTTTTCGGCGTCACTGGCTCCATTGCTTATTACCCCGGCTACCCGGTTACCCAAAACGACGCACAAGCGGCGCAGGTGGTGCGCGAGGTGGCGGAAACGACATTTGGCGCGAGTCAGGTACATTGGGAAATCGCGCCTTCGATGGCGTCCGAGGATTTCGCCTGCATGCTGGAGCACTGTCCCGGTGCCTATTTCTGGTTAGGAGCCGATGGCGAGACGCCATCCCGTCCGCTGCATAATGCCTGCTACGACTTCAATGACGCATTGATTCCACATGGTGCCGCTATGTGGGTGGCGTTGGTGGAAAACCGGTTGCCGATGGGGTAAATGTTTCCGGTCTGCGTTGGATGGCGGGAATAATTGACGTTAATGGAAACTATTTTTCCTTAAAGTATGATTTTTATTTTTTCTTGATTCAAATTGCAATTGGGAATAATAAAACAGAAACCGTTTCCTATAAATTCTGTTGCCAGAGTGGTGGCGAGCGTTTTTTCCGTTGATTCAACGAGGAACCGCCATACAATGTGGTTTTAAATTGAACGATGACCCGGCGTTTTATTTTATTTTCATGACATAAATAGTGATGAAATGTTTCGTTTACGTAATGCTCTGGTATGAAAATAATCATTTTTGCGTCATGTAAATATTCCATATAAGAAATAGATTTATTCCTGAAAGTAATTAGCTGAATAATTATTTTAAAATATAACGAAATTAGAGGGGCCAAAAATACCCGTTTTTTGGAAAATTGCAACGCAGGTTTATGTCACTGTTTTGCTGGTAACAATATGTCTTTTTTGGTTGTTTTATTTTTATAAAATATTGATTTATATGATAATTTTTTATTTTTTGGAGCTTGCGGATATCAAAAGTATATTAGCGTTGACCACGTGTCAGCGTTATGTGTATGATTGGCGAACGAAGCAGAAATATATCTACACATTTTGAATACAGTTCTGTCGTTTTTTATTGGCTTACTGATTTCATACGGTTTAAGAATGCGTTGAGTGAATGCGCCGAGGCGGCGGGTTCTATTTCGTGCATATCGTCGGTCGAAAAACAAACATATCCAAAATAATTCGAGTTGCAGGAAGGCGGCAACCGAATGACCCCCGGGAACTTACATAAGTCAGTGACCGGGGTGAATGAGAGCAGCCAACACACCTGCAACTTGAAGTATGAAGGATATAGCCTATTTGTTCGCTGAACAGCCCGGTCTGTCATGGATTCTGGCGGGTCGTTCAGTAGGATTCGACCTTATTTTTTCGGGCCAGGGTGCCCTCACGTTGGTATTGACATATGGCAAAAGGAACTGACGGTGCATCTGTCGCACCAAAGGAACGTATTAATATCAAATATGTCCCGGCCACTGGTGGTCAGCAGGCGGAAATTGAACTGCCGCTTACGCTGATGGTGGTGGGAAATATGAAAGGACGCACAGAAGAAACGCCGATTGAAGAACGTCAAACGGTGTCTATCGACAAGAACAACTTCACTTCGGTGATGAAAGAGGCCAACCTGGAGCTGAATTTCAGCGTACCTAACCGTCTGGAAGAAGACAGCCAGGATGACCTTCCCGTCAAACTCAGCATCGCTTCGCTGAATGATTTCTCCCCCGATCGCATCGCCCAGCAAGTGCCGGAACTGCGCAAACTGTTGGAACTGCGTGAAGCCCTGGTCGCGCTGAAAGGGCCGTTGGGTAATATTCCCGCTTTCCGTAATCGCCTGCAGGATCTGTTGTCCAGCGAAGAGGCCAGAGCGCAGCTGCTCAAAGAGCTGGATCTGGTGAAACCCGCCGAATAATTGATTGTTACTGACGAGAAGGGAAACAAACATGTCAATGGTTGAAGAACAGGCCCAGACAGGCGCGGCCGGTGGTTCATCGTCGCTGCTTGAAGAAATCATGGCGCAGGCGCGCATCACCCCGGTGGATGAAGGTTATAACGTCGCCAAGCAGGGGATCGCCGCGCTGGTGGCCAACATTCTGGACAGCGGTAACGCGGCCGAGCCGGTGAACAAGGCGCTGGTCGACAGCATGATCGTTGAGCTGGACAAGAAACTCAGCAAGCAGATCGACGTGATTCTGCATGCGCAGGAACTTCAGGAGCTGGAATCCTCCTGGCGTTCGCTGAAACTGCTGATCGATCGCACCGATTTCCGCGAAAACATCAAAATCCTGCTGCTGCACGCTACCAAAAACGAGCTGCTGGAGGACTTTGAGTTCGCACCGGAAATCACCCAGTCCGGTTTCTACAAACACGTTTATTCCAGCGGCTACGGCCAGTTCGGCGGCCAGCCGATCGGCGGGGTGATCGGCGATTACGCGCTGACCCAGAGTTCGCCGGATATCAAGCTGATGCAGTATGTCAGCGCGGTAGGCGCCATGGCGCACGCGCCGTTCGTCTCCTCCGTCGCACCGACCTTCTTCGGCGTGGACAGCTTTACCGATCTGCCGTCCATCAAAGACCTGAAATCGGTGTTTGAAGGCCCGGCCTACACTAAATGGCGTTCGATGCGCGAGTCGGAAGATGCCCGTTATCTGGGCCTGACGGCACCGCGTTTCCTGGCTCGTCTGCCTTATGACCCGGTAGAAAACCCGATCAAAGGGTTTAATTACAAGGAAGACATCAGCGCTAACCACGAACACTATCTGTGGGGCAACACCGCTTATCTGATGGGTACCGCCATCACCGACAGCTTCGCCAAGTACCGCTGGTGCCCGAACATTATCGGCCCGCAGAGCGGCGGCGCCATCACCGATTTGCCGGTGCATGTCTATGAAGCGATGGGCCAGTTGCAGGCCAAGATTCCGACCGAGGTGTTGATCACCGACCGCCGCGAATACGAAATGGCCGAAGAGGGTTTCATCACCCTGACCATGCGCAAAGACAGCGACAACGCCGCGTTCTTCTCCGCCAACTCGGTGCAGAAACCCAAGGTATTCGCCAACACCAAAGAAGGTAAAGAGGCGGAAACCAACTACAAACTGGGTACGCAGCTGCCGTACATGTTCATCATCAACCGTCTGGCGCACTACATCAAAGTATTGCAGCGCGAGCAGATCGGTTCCTGGAAAGAGCGTCAGGATCTGGAGCGCGAGCTGAATAACTGGATCAAGCAGTACGTCGCCGATCAGGAAAACCCGCCGGCAGACGTACGTAGCCGTCGCCCGCTGCGCGCCGCCCAGATCAAGGTGCTGGACGTAGAAGGCGAACCGGGCTGGTATCAGGTGACCATGGCCGTGCGCCCGCACTTCAAGTACATGGGGGCGAACTTTGAACTGTCCCTGGTTGGGCGTCTGGATAAGGAATAACGACTGATGCCGTCGCTCTCTGCCTGGGAGCGGGGATCCGCGGCCAGCCTGTTTGATCGTATCCGGGGAGAGGAGCGCCGTTCCTCTCCCGAAACGGAGTTGGAAGACTTGATCGAGTCGGTGAAACGCCAGCTCGATCAGGTGCTGAATACGCGCCCCGGCAGTTGTCGCAGCGCACCCGAGCTTGGCGTGATTGATTTCAATGACGCCACGCAGGGCGGCGCGGACATTCGGGGCAAGATCCGTGAAGCGATCCGACAGTGTATCTGCCGCTTTGAACCGCGAATTGTCCATGTGGACGTCAGTGCATCGGACTATCTGTCCAATCCGCTGGAGATGTCGTTTCAGGTCACCGCACATGTGCGGCTGGAAGATCTGGAGCAGGTCACCTCCTTCAATATTCATATGGACAGCCACCGCCATTACAGAATGATGTGATTATGTCGCTGGAACATTTCTTCAGGGATGAGCTCGCCTATTTGCGCCTGCAGGGGCGCGAATTCGCCAAGGCACACCCTGAACTTACCCGATTTTTGTCAGAACAGACCACGGATCCGGATGTCGAGCGGTTGCTGGAGGGTTTTGCCTTTCTGACCGGCAGCCTGCGGGCGAAGATCGAGGATGAGTTTCCGGAGCTGACGCACGGCCTGCTGGGCATGCTGTGGCCGAACTATTTGCGCCCGGTGCCCAGCATGACCATCATGCAGTTTTCGGTACTGCCCGGCGCCATCGCGCAACCGGCATTCGTGTCGCGCGGCTGCGAGCTGGACAGCCTGCCGATCGACGATGTGGTGTGCCATTTTCAGACCTGCCACGATGCCTGGATCTACCCGGCGGATATCCGCCAGATCAACGCGCAAAGCGGCAACGACATGTCCGCCATCACGCTGGATATCGGCCTGCACGGGCCATTGTCGCTGGGGGATCTGCAGCTCGATAAACTGCGTTTCTTCCTGGGCGGCGACCGCTATACCGCCTATGAACTCTATTTCTGGATCGCCAGTCAGTTATCGCACATTGAGCTGGAAATTGACGGTAAACGCTTTCGTCAGGAAGCGAATGTGCTGAAAACCGTCGGCTTCGAGCGCGAAGACGCGATGCTGCCGTATCCCGGCAACGTCTACTCCGGCTACCGCATCCTGCAGGAGTACTTCTGTTTTCCGGAAAGTTTTCTGTTCTTCCAGCTGTCCGGCGCCAGTTGGCCTAACCAGCCGCTGATGGTGACGGATTTCAAACTGCACTTCTGCTTTGACCGGCCGTTGCCGGCGGAACTGAAAATCCGCCCGGATTCGTTCATGCTCAACTGCGTGCCGGCCATCAACCTGTTCCGTCATGACAGCGAACCTATCAACCTGGACGGCCGCCAGACCGATTACCCGCTCAAAGCCAGCTATCGCCACGCCGACAGTTTCGAAATTTTCTCCATCGACAAGGTGGAAGGCTGGGTGGAAGGCAACAGCGGACGCTCGCGCGGCATTCCGCGGCTCTATCAGCCTTTCGAAAGTTTCCAGCATCAAATCGAGCGGGCCAAAGGGCGTCTGGCGCTGTATTACCGCATCCGGGTGCGTGAAGCGGTCAGCGGCGACGGTTTCGATCACCTGCTGTCGTTTGTGCGCGGCGACGAGAAAGAGGTGATCGATCTTGATGAATCCATTTCGGTCAGCCTGACCTGTACCAACCGTTCGCGTGCGGCGCAGTTGCCGGTGGGCGCCATCTGCGTGCCGACCGGCAGTTCGCCGTCCTTCGCCACTTTCCGCAACCTGATTCGACCGAGCCGTCCGCTGCGGCCGGCGCTCGACGGCAGCCTGCACTGGACGCTGATCTCCAACCTGTCGCTGAACTATGTGTCGCTGCTGCGCCGCGATGCGCTGGTGCAGATTCTGCGTACCTACGACTTCCCGGCGTTGCATGACAAGCAGGCGGAGCAGGCGTCGCGCAAGCGGCTGGCGGGGATCGAGACGATTGAAACCACGCCGGTGGACCGGTTGGTGCAGGGGATGCCGGTGCGCGGGCTCAAGTCGGTCTTGTCGGTGCGGCAGTCGGCGTTCTCCAGTGAAGGCGAACTCTATCTGTTCAGCACCGTGCTGGCGCATTTCTTTTCGTTGTACGCCAGCGTCAACGCCTTCCATCTGCTGGAAGTGGTCAACATCGATAACAAGGAGCGCTACCGATGGCCGGTGCAGATAGGTCAGCACTCGATGATGTAATGCCCGATCAGGCGATGTTTCGCCAGGACGCGCGCCACTTCAACTTTTTCCAACTGGTGGAGTTGCTCAACCAGATGGAAGGCGTCGACCTGGAGCAGGCGCTCGATTTCCGGCCGGAGCTGGAGCGCATTCGCTTTCGCTCTACCGCGTCGATTGGCTTTCACCCCAGCGATGTGCTGCGGGTGGGCGAAGATCGTGACGGCCGGCAGGAGCTGGAAGTGGCGTTTCTCGGGCTGCACGGCAGCCAGTCGCCGATGCCGGGGTATTACCTCGAAGAACTGGCGTGGGAGTACGCGCAGGGCGAGCAAAAACTGGGCGTGTTTCTCGATTTTTTCCACCATCGGCTGTTGACGCTGCTGCACCGCGCCTGGCGCAAATACCGCTACCACGTCCGTTTCCAGAATGACGGCGAAGACGGTTTTTCCCGGTTGATGTTCGCGCTGGTGGGGCTCGGCAACGACGCGGTGCGCGACAGCCTGCCGGTCAACCGGGCCAAGATGCTGTCTTACGCCGGCCTGCTGGCCAGCCCCAGCCGTTCGCCGGAAGTGGTGGCCGGTCTGGTTATTCACTGCTTTGACCTTGAAGACGTAGAGGTCATCGCCTGGCAGCACCGCAAAGTACCGATTTTCGAAGACCAGCAAAACCGGCTGGGGCGCGCCAACAGCGTGCTGGGCGGGGATTTTGTCATCGGCGACAAGGTGAATGACTGCGCCGGCAAATTCCTGCTCAAAGTGGATAACCTCAGCTTCGGCCGTTTTCTCAGTTTCCTGCCCAACGGCGAGCATTTTCAGCCGCTGGTGCGTTTTGTTTCCTTCATTCTGCGTGATCAACTGGCCTGGGACCTGCGCCTCGGTTTCGCCGAAGGAGAGGCCAGAGGGCTGCGGCTGGGCGATGACCAGAGCAGCCGTCTGGGATGGAGCAGCTTTCTCGGGCAGCCACCCGCCGACCCGTATGTGACGATTTGTGTGCAGGAGTAATTGTGAACGAAAACAACCCACTCACGCTGGTGGTGCTCAACAGCGAACAGCTGGATATCAATTCGCAGGTGCAGCACCGGTTTGATCACCGCGGCGGCACGCTGGGCGCGTCGGAAAAGGATCAATGGCAACTGCGCGACCGGCTGGGAGCGGTATTGCCGGAACATGCGCGCATCGAATTACAGGACGGCCATTTCTGCGTGTGCGACCTGAGCGGCCAGACCTTCATCAACGGCGCGCTGTCGCCCATCGGCCGTGACCGCCGGGTGAGTCTGGAGCACGGTGACGAACTGGTGATCGGTCCGTTCCGGCTGGGGGTCTACCTTGAGGATCCGGCGCGCGAGCAGGACATCGATCAGGTGCTGGGGCAGCGCCCCGGCGACGTGCTGGAAGGGTGGCTTGACGAAGAACGACACAGCCCGACCGTCGAAGAGACGACGGCGAGCCGATTTAATGACCCGTTGTGGGCGTTGCAGCAGGAACAGAGCCGCTCGCCGCTGGCAACGGAGGGTGAGCGCGGCGACGAACTGCCGGCCTCGCTTTCTTCTTTTTCTGCCGTTGAGGACACCATGGATCAGAAATTTGTGGAATTACCGACCATTGATAGCCCGCACGCCGGGGCGGGTCTGGGCGGGCAGGTTGACGCAGTGACGCTGGCGCCGCTGCTGCGCGGGCTGGGCGTATCGCTGAATACCGGTGATGAGCAGCAACTGCGCGACATGCTCGAAGAGATGGGCCGAAGCCTGAAGGCGATGGTGGAAGGTCTGCTGACGCTGCAGGCCGATCAGGCGGCATTGGCGGACACCCATCTGCGGCCGATCGAAGATAACCCGCTGCGGCTGGGGCTGGATTACACCGATACCCTGTCGCTGCTGTTCGCCGACGATAAAAGCCCGGTGCATCTGTCCGCGCCCGCGGCGGTCAGCGAAGTGCTCAGCAATATGCAGGCGCATCATCGGGCCAACCAGCAGGCGATCGCCGTGGCGCTGGAAAGCATTTTGCAGGCGTTTTCACCGGCGGCGCTGTTGGGCCGTTTCGAACATTATCGCCGCAGCGGCGAACGTCAGGCGCTGGACGACGGCTGGGCGTGGCAGATGTACCAGCACTATTACCGTGAACTGACCTCGCCGCGTCAGCAAGGGTTCCAGAAACTGTTCCATCAGGTGTATGCGCAGGCGTATGACCGCGCGGTTCGCCAGCAGCAGGAGCAGAAATAATGCTGCGAGTCTTAATGCTGCGAATCGGGTGGTTATGTGCCTTGATGCTGCTGCTTCCCGGCTGTTCCACGATCGGCAAGATGGCGAAGGTGGCGGCCAATCCGGATATTCAGATAGGCAGCAACGATAACCAGCCGTCCACCGTCGGTTTCAGTCTGGTGGCGGAGCCGGACGTCAACCCCAGCGAGAGCGGCGAAGCCGCGCCAGTCGAGTTTCAACTGGTAATGCTGGCGGAAGACTCCCGCCTGCTTGCTACCGATTACGACCAGGTGACCACCGATATCGAAAAAGCGCTGGCCAAGAATTACCTCAGCCATCAGGACTACACGCTGCTGCCGGGGCAGTTCAAATACCTGCCGCCGGTCAAGCTGGATGAAAAAGTGCATTACATCGGGGTGATCGCCAAGTACGCCGACCCGGACAGCGCCGAGTGGCGCAAGGTGATCAAGCTGAAAAACACCGGCCGCACTTATCAGCTTCTGGTGCATCTGCGCCGTGAAGAAGTCGAAATCAAGAAAGATCAAGAAGAAGAATAACTATGTCGAGCCGAAATCGGATTATTTGGCGGGAAGGGCTGTTCATCAAGCCGCAGCATTTCCAGCAACAGCAAAGACACACGGACTACGCGCTGCATGCACGCCTCAGCGCGCTCAGTGATTATTTTTACGGCCTGCAATCACTGGCGATCAACGAGGAATACCTCAACTTCGGGCGCATTGCGCTGGTTAACGCCACCGGGGTGATGCCGGACGGCACGGTATTCAACATTCCGGGGGATGACGCGCTGCCGCAACCGCTGGAGATCACCGATGTGGCGCTGGCTAACCAGAAAGTGTATCTGGCGCTGCCGCTGGCGGTGAACGGCGTCAGCGAAGTGGGGCAGACGGGCGCCGGCATCGCCACCCGCCTGCAGTCGCATCGACACGATGTGCGCGATTTGCACAGCGAAGGCGGCGACGTGGTGTCGATGGAAGTGGGCAAGGTCAGCCTGCGGCTGATGCTGGAGCGCGATGACCGCAGCGCCTACGCCTCGCTGGCGATCGCCAACATCCTCGACAAGCGGCCGGACGGCGGTCTGGTGCTGGACCCCAATTTCATGCCGTGCAGCATCAGCGTCACCGCCATTCCGAGCCTGAAACGCTTTCTGGGCGAGTCCGCCGGTCTGGTGGCGGAACGCGCCCGCAGCCTGGCCCAGCGTATCGCCGCACCCGGTCAGCAAGGGGTGGCGGACGTGGCGGAGTTCATGATGCTGCAACTGCTTAACCGCGCTCAGCCGCAGCTGTCGCATCTGGCGCGCCTCGGTACGTTGCACCCGGAGCGGCTGCACGAAGCGCTGGTGCAACTGTGCGGCGAACTGATGACCTTTACCGACGAATCGCGCCTGCCGCCGGAGTTTGCCGCTTACCGCCACGAGCATCAGCAATCCAGCTTCGAGCCGCTGATGATGGCGCTGCGTCAGGCGCTGAGCACCGTGCTGTCGCCACGCGCAGTGTCGATTCAGATGAAGGCGCAGCCTTACGGCGTGCGGGTGGCGCTGGTGGGCGACGCCGAACTGATGGCCGGCGCCGAATTTGTGCTGGCGGTGCGCGCCCGTATGCCGCAGGAGCATCTGCGCAAACAGCTGTTGCAGCAAACCAAGATCGCTTCCAGCGACAAAATCCGCGAACTCATCAGCCTGCAACTGCCCGGCGTGCCGCTGCTGCCGCTGCCGGTGGCGCCGCGCCAACTGCCGTATCACGCCGGCTACAGCTACTTTCAGTTGGACAGGCAAAGCCCGGCCTGGAAATCGCTGGTCACCAGCAACACGCTGGCGTTCCACATCGCCGGCGAATTCCCGGAACTGGACATGCAACTGTGGGCCATCCGCGGCCAGTAGTTAACAGGAGGAACCCGTGAGTACCGACATCATCAAAAGCGATCAGTTGGGCGACCTGCTGTATGACAACGCCCGGCAACTGGATATGGATTCCGATTACTGGTTTCGCCTGCGCGGGCAGAGCATCAACCCGATGATCGACGCCGTTACCCCGCTGCTGGGCATGGTGGAGCGTGTGCGTCAGCTGTCGGAATACGACGGCGTGGCGGAGCTATACCAGCGCGTGCAGTCCGAAATTCAGGCTATCGAGCAGGAACTGCATTCCCACGGTTACGAGAACGGCGTGATTCTGTCGTTCCGCTACATTCTGTGCACCTTCATTGACGAAGCGGTGATGGGGCGAGAGTGGGGCGGTCAGAGCGTGTGGTCCGCCCATTCGCTGCTTACCCGTTTTCACAATGAAACCTGGGGCGGCGAGAAGGTGTTCGTACTGCTGGAGAAGCTGCTGGATGACCCAGCGCGCTACCGCGACATTCTGGAATTCATCTACCTGTGTCTGTGCCTCGGTTTTGAAGGCCGCTACCGGGTGATGACGCAGGGGCGCGAAGAGTTGGATCGGGTGGTGCGCCGCTTGCACGACACCCTGCGTCCGGAGCCGGAAAATACGCCGACGGTGTTCCACCTCAATCTGGGGCAGCAGTCTTCCCGTTACCAACTGCGTAAACAGATTTCGCTGCGCACCCTGTTTATCGGCCTGTGCGTGGTGATGGCCGCGGCGTTTGGCCTCTATCACTACCAGCTAACCAACCAGACCCAGGACGTGCTGCGTCAACTGGGAGAATTATTACAATAACAGGAGCGTATTCTCGTGATTCGAATCGAACTGCCGATCCTGGTTGAGCGACTCAACCCGCTGTGCCGCCACATGATGGAAGAGGCGGCGGCGCTGTGCATTCAGCATCAGGGCGCGGAGATCCGCATTGAGCACCTGCTGCTGAAAATGCTGGAGACGCCGTTGTGCGACGTGCGCCAGATCCTCAAACGCGCCGGGATGGAGGCCGACGAACTGGCGGCTCTGCTGCAACCGAATGCCGCGGACAAAGGGTTTGAGTCGGGCTATCCCTCGTTTTCGCCGCTGCTGGTGGAGTGGTTGCAGGACAGCTGGCTGCTGGCTTCGGCTGAACTCCAGCACGCCCGTCTGCGCAGCGGCGTGCTGCTGCTGGTGCTGTTGATGACTCCGACGCGCTATCTGTCGGCCACGGTGACCCGCCAACTGGCGCAGATTAACCGTGAACTGCTGCGTCAGCAGTTTGACGAATGGGTGAAAGACTCGGCGGAAACCGAGGTGATTGCCGCCGCCGGCGCGACGCCGGATCAGGCGGCCGCAGCCACCACCCAGCTGTCCCGCTATACCCAGAATGTCACCGAGTCCGCCCGTCAGGGCAAGTTAGACCCGGTGCTGTGCCGCGATCATGAAATCGACCTGATGATCGACATTCTGTCCCGTCGCCGTAAAAACAACCCGATCGTGGTCGGCGAGGCCGGGGTGGGTAAGAGCGCGCTGATTGAAGGACTGGCGCTGCGCATCGTCGCCGGGCTGGTGCCGGAGCGGCTGCGCGACGTGGAACTGCTGACGCTGGATTTGGGCGCGATGCAGGCCGGCGCCTCGGTGAAAGGCGAATTCGAGAAACGCTTCAAAGGGGTGATGCAGGAAGTCAAAGAGGCGCCGAAACCGGTGATCCTGTTCATCGACGAGGCCCACACCTTAATCGGCGCCGGCAATCAGGCCGGCGGGCTGGACGTGTCCAACCTGCTTAAACCGGCGCTGGCGCGCGGCGAACTGCGCACCATCGCCGCCACCACCTGGAGCGAATACAAGAAATACGTGGAAAAAGACGCCGCGCTGTCGCGTCGCTTCCAACTGGTGAAAGTGGGCGAGCCGAACGTTGACGAAGCCACGGTGATTCTGCGCGGGCTGCGCAGCATTTACGAACAATCGCACGGCGTGTTGATCGACGAAGAAGCCTTGCAGGCGGCGGCCAATCTGTCCGCCCGGTATATCTCGGGGCGTCAGCTGCCGGACAAAGCGATCGACGTACTGGATACCGCCTGCGCGCGCGTCGCCATCAACCTGACTACGCCGCCGCGCGCGGTCAGCCAGTTGCAGACCCGTTTGCATCAGCAGGCGCTGGAGATCGCCCAACTGGAGCGTCAGGGCCGCATCGGTCTTGGCGACACGGCGGAGCGGCTGGCGACGCTGCGTGACGCCAGCGAGGCGGACGCCGCGACGCTGGCGCAGCTGGAAGCCGACTGGCAGCGTCAAAAAACGCTGGTGCAGCAGATTGTCGCCCTGCGCACGGCGTTGCTGGCCGATGAACCGGCGGAAGATTTCGATGCCGCCGCCGCGGCCGCTGAACTGGCCGATAGCGAGCGGGCGCTGGCCGAACTGCAACAACCGTCGGTGCTGGTGTCCCCGCATGTGGATAAAACCCAGATAGCGTCGGTGATCGCCGAGTGGACCGGGGTGCCGTTGAACCGCATTTCCCAGGGCGAGCTCGACGTGGTTACCCGCCTGCCGGATTACCTCGGCGACAGCATCAAAGGGCAACAGCTGGCGATCGCCCAGTTGCACAAGCACCTGCTGACCGCCCGCGCCGACCTGCGCCGTCCCGGCCGACCGTTGGGCGCGTTTTTGCTGGTGGGGCCGAGCGGCGTGGGCAAGACCGAAACCGTGGTGCAGATTGCCGATCTGATGTTCGGCGGCCGTAATTATCTCACCACCATCAACATGTCCGAGTACCAGGAGAAACACACGGTTTCCCGCTTAATCGGTTCGCCGCCGGGGTATGTCGGCTTTGGCGAGGGCGGGGTGCTGACCGAGGCCATTCGCCAGAAACCCTATTCGGTGGTGCTGCTGGATGAAGTGGAAAAAGCCCACCCGGACGTGCTCAACCTGTTCTATCAGGCGTTCGACAAAGGCGAACTGGCGGACGGCGAAGGGCGGGTGATCGACTGCCGCAACGTGGTGTTCTTCCTGACCTCCAACCTGGGGTTCCAGACGATTGTCAATTTTGCGGATCGACAGAACGAACTGTTGGATGCGCTCTATCCGGAACTGGCGGCGTTCTTCAAACCGGCGTTGCTGGCGCGTATGGAAGTGATTCCTTATCTGCCGCTGGATCACGACACGCTGGTGGAGATCGTGCAGGGCAAACTGTCCCGTCTGGTGACGTTGCTGCAACAGCGCTTTGGCGCCGAGGTGTTGATCGACGCGGCGGTGCCGGAAGAGATTTTGCGTCTGGCGAACCGCAGCGAGAACGGCGCGCGCATGCTGGAGTCGGTGATCGACGGCGCGCTGTTGCCGCCGGTGTCGCTGCAATTGCTGCAACGCCTGTCGGCCGGACAGCCGGTCAGCCGCATTGATTTCCGGGTGGAAGACGGCCAGTTCCGGTCCGAGGTGGAGGGCTGAGCATGCAATCAGCCCTTGAACTGGCGTTCTCGCTGACCCGTCACCGGGATGAAGCCGGCCTGTGCGACTGGCTGATGAGCACGCTGCGTGCCGCATGGCAGCCGCAGGGCGCGCTGCTGGGGATGGTGGATGTCAGCGGGCGCCAGTTGATATGCAGCGGCTGGGTGCATCGCACGCCGCTGTCGCTGTCGCTCGGCGTGGACGATTTCAGTCATCCGCTGGCTTATGTATTGCTCAAGAATCAAACGCGCAGCTGGACGTCGTTGTACGGCGGCGCGCGCATCGAGCATGGCGGTTTTCGCCAGTTGCTGACCGACGCGGGCGCCGCCTGCGGGCTGTACGCCATGCCGTTGCAGGCGGACAGCGGTAAACCGCTGGCGGTGCTGGCGCTGCTGGATACGCCGGAGCGGCTAGAGACGCTGGGGCAGCATGGCGATTGCGCGCAGCTGGCGCAGGTGTTCTGTAGTCAACTGGCGTTGATCCGCGATCTGGGCCACAGCCGACGTGAACAGACCGCGCTGCGTGATTCGTTGCGCCAGATTAAAGACCAAGGCGCGCTGCGGCGCGAACGGGAAAAACGGGTGGCCGCCGGGCTGATTGGTCAGTCCGGCGCGGTGCGGCAATTGCACCAGCAGATTTGTCAGGCGGCCAGCCACCGGTTATCGGTGCTGGTTCACGGCGAAACCGGCGCCGGCAAAGACGTGGTGGCCCGGCTGTTGCACCAGTGTTCCGAGCGCGCCGAGCGCCCGTTCATCGCCATCAACTGCGCCGCTATTCCGGAAAACCTGATTGAAAGCGAGCTGTTCGGCTACGAGAAAGGCGCGTTTTCCGGCGCGCAGAGCAACAAGGTCGGGCTGGTGGCGCAAGCCAACGGCGGCACGCTGTTTTTGGATGAAGTGGGCGATATGCCGCCGCTGATGCAGGCCAAGCTGTTGCGGGTGTTGGAAACGCACAGTTTCCGGCCGCTGGGCGCCGGGCAGGAGCAACATTCCGATTTCCGGCTGATCGCCGCCACGCATCAACCGCTGGAGCAGCGGGTGGCCGAAGGCCAGTTCCGTCAGGATCTCTATCATCGCCTGTGCCAGTGTCTGGTGCAGGTAGCGCCGCTGCGCGATCGCCCGGATGACATCAGCCTGCTGTGCGAACACTTTATCGGGCTGTTCGCCCGCCAGCAGCAGAAACAGCTGGGGCCGCTGCATCGCACGTTTCTCAAGCAACTGGTGGGGTATGACTTCCCCGGCAATGTACGTGAGCTGAAGAACCTGCTGGAGGTGGCCTGCGCGCATACGCCGGCAGGCGAGCCGATTCGTCTGGAATCGTTGCCGCCGGAGTTGCACGAGCGGGTATGTAACGGAGCCGCCGCCGATAGCGACGCTTTCCACCATATTCAGGATCTGCGCCTCGCCACTCAGCAGTATGAAGCCGCGGTGATTGCGGCGCGTCTGCGCCAGTTTCAGGGCAACCGGCTGCTGGTGGCGGAGAGCCTGAATATTCCCAAACGAACCCTGGATCACAAGTGCCAGAAACTGGAGGTGAACTGATGATGCTGACGATGGTGCCGCTGCTGATGGCGGCAGTCGGCTCGCCCGATCCCGCCTGGCAATCACTGTGGGAACAGTGCCGCAATGAGACGTCGCCGCAGGTGCGTCTGGCCTGTTACGACGCGCTCGGACGCGAAACGGAACGCGCCGGCGCCTCGCCGCCCGCCCCGAATAATGGTGCGGTGGGGGAGAACGCGTTTCATCTCAACCGCGAGGCGACCAATGGCGACCTGACGCTGACGCGGACGCTGGCGGACGGCAACACGCTGGTGATCAGCTGCGCCAGCAGCATTACCCATTTGCGACTGACGCTCAGCCAGCCGTGGCCGGGCGACAACGTCACCTCCCAGCTTGACGGCGCCAGCGCGCCGGATAACTGGTTTGTGCGCAATCGCGGCACGTTGCTGGAATTTGGCCGCGGCCTGCCGGCGATCGACACGCTCAAACGCTGGGTCGGGCACCAGGAGCTGGTGCTGAATGGCGAGCAGGATCATGTGCTGCGCATCGATCTCACCGGGCTGGGCGAGGCGCTGGCGCCGCTGCGTCAGCAGTGCCGCTGGTAGAGGCGATGAGTATGCATGCACACCCCTGGTGTAAACGACTGCTGACGACCCTGCCCGACGAGGCGCTGCGGGCGGCGGTGGCGGCGGATGATCCGCTGTGGGAACAGGTGGAAACCGAGCTGGTTAAGCTGGGGTCGCTGGCGCACAGCCAGGTGGATCTCAACGCCGTCGCCGGTCAGTGCCTGACGCTGCTGGAGAGCCGCACCAAAGACATGCGCGTGCTGGTGCAACTGCTGCGCTGTTTACAGCACCCGGCCAAGGCCACCCCGTTCGCCACCGCCATCATGCTGCTCGACAGCTGGCTGGAGGCTTACTGGACGCTGGCGTTCCCCGCCAGTCCGGTACAAAAACAGAAGCTGATGGTGCAGATCATCCGCCGTTTTGAGGGCGTGCTGCCCCGCGTGGCGGAAAACGCCTCCGGAGCGGAGCTGAGCCAACTGCATCAACTGGCGGAACAACTGGCGGTACGCTGGAGCGGTTTGGCCGCCGACAAGGCTGACTTGACCGACGAACTGGCGGCGGCGCTTCAACGCGCCCGGCAACGTCATCAGGCGCAGGAGAAAGCCAATCAGGCGGCGGAGCCGGCGTCTGGCGCGCAGGGTGGAACGAGCGGGAGCGCCGCTGCCGCCAGCGGCGGTTCTGGCAGCGCCGCCGGGACCACCAGCGCGGCCGCGACGGTGGAAATCAACAGTTCGGATGACCGTAGCTGGAAGCAGACCCAGCTTAATGTGGCGGCGTTGCTGGTGGAGCGCCAGCCGGAAGCGCCGGTAGGCTATCGCCTGCGCCGCAACGCGGTCTGGGCTGGGATCACCACGCCGCCGACGACGGCTCGCGGTAATAAAACCCAACTGGCGCCGGTGTCGCCCGACCGGGTGGATGAATACCAGAGCGCGCTTGGGCAGGCTGACCTGGTGTTGTGGAACAAGATTGAACAGAGCCTGACGCTGGCGCCGTACTGGTTTGACGGCCACATGCTGTCGGCGACGGTGGCGACCCGGCTGGGGCATAGCGCCGTCGCCGGCGCCATCGCCGACGAACTGTCGGCGTTTCTCGCCCGGCTGCCGGAACTGCGCGAGCTGGCGTTCAGCGACGGTTCGCCGTTTCTGTCGGCCAAATGCGCCCAGTGGCTGCAATCCGCCCAGCCGGCACGCGGCGGCGGCGGTCAACGGCAGGACGATTTGGCGGCCGAGGCGGCGGCCTGCTGCGCCGAGCAAGGGTTAGGCGCGGCGCTGTCGCTGCTGGATGAGCGTATTCGGCGGTTGAAAGAGCCGCGCGAGCGTTTTTGCGCCGAACTGGTGCTGGCGGATTTGCTGGCGGAAGAGGGTATGAAAGCGCTGGCGGCACAACATTATCAGCACCTGTGGCAGGAAAGCGAGCGACTGGGCCTGATGCAGTGGGAACCGGGAATGGTCAGCCGACTGGAACGGCTGGGCGCGTCCCGCAGGAAATAAGACATTCGGAGTTGAATGGTCACTTATGTTGAAAATAATCATTACCTTTCTGCGGCAACAGCTGCCGAAACTGAAACCGTCCTGGCTGCTGCTGGGGGTGGTGGTATGGGTGGTGGCGCTGGTGCTGGCCTGGTGGCTGGGGCCGCGGCTGACCCTCGGCGACATGCGTCCGCTGCAAAGCGTGTGGGGCCGCGTGGTGTTCACGCTGGTCTGGCTGTGGCTAGGCTTTGCCTACAGTGCCTGGCGCGTCTGGCGCCGGGTGCAGCAATTGCGCGCGGAACGGCGTGAACAGCAGATTATCGAGCAGGACCCGCTGCAGGTGTACGTCGACAGCCAGCAAACCTTTCTGGATCGCTGGTTGCAGGCGTTTCAGACCCAGTTAGGCAAAAAAGCGCTGTATGCCATGCCCTGGTATCTGGCGATCGGCCTGTCCGGCAGCGGTAAAAGCAGCCTGATTCATCGCGCCAACCCGGCCAACAAGCTCAACCCGAAGCTGGATGCGGAATTGCGCGAAGTGGCCGGCGGCCAGCAGGTTAACAGCTGGGTTGGCGAGTCGGCGGTGATCTGGGATCCTAGCGGCCAACTGCTGGCCCAGCCGGAAGTCGGCGCGGAGCCGTCGGCCGGCCGCCATGCCCGTCTGTGGCAACACCTGTTGCAGTGGCTGAGCCTCAACCGTCGTCGCCAGCCGCTGAACGGGCTGGTGCTGACCATCGACCTGTCCTGGTTGTCGCAGGCCAGCGTGTCGGAGCGTAAGGCGTATGCGCAGGTGATGCGCGCTCGCCTGCAGGAAATCGCCGTCAATATCAATACCCGCCTGCCGCTGTACGTGGCGCTGACCCGTCTGGACATGCTGCGCGGCTTTGACGTGGTGTACCGCTCGCTGAACCGGGAAGCGCGTCAGGCGGTGCTGGGGGTGACGTTCACGCCGCAGGCCAGCCACGGCAAAGGCTGGCTGGAGGAGCTGGAGCGCTTCTGGGACGACTGGATCGCCAACCTCAACAATAACCTGCCGGAAATGCTGCTCACGCAGTCGGATCGCGGCGTGCGCAATACGCTGTTCACCTTCGTGCGCCAGCTGGCCGGGTTGAAGGATTACGTGACGGAAGTGCTGAACGAAACGCTGGCGACCGGCGACGACCGCGCATTTCTGGTGCGCGGTGTGTATGTCAGCTCGGTGTACCAGCAGGGCGTGCCGTTCGACGCCTTCGCCCAGTCGGCTTCCCGGCGTTATCAGTTGCCGGAGCCGATCAACGCCGCCATGCGCGGCGAGTCCAATACCTTCTTCGTGCAGAAGCTGTTCCCGGAGGTGATTTTCCCGGAAGCGAGTCTGGCGGGGGAAAACCGGCTGCACAGCCTGTATCGCCGTCGCCGTATGAGCATCGGCATTACCTGCATGGTGCTGTTCGGGCTGGCGATGATCGGCAGCTGGCACCATTTCTATCGGGTGAACGAGGAGGCCGGCCGTAACGTGCTGACCAAGGCGCAGGCGTTCATCGGCACCAACGAACTGGAAGGGCAGGCGGGGTACGGTTATCAGCAACTGCCGCGTCTGAACCTGATCCGCGACGCCACCCTGTCGTTCGGCAACTACCACGAACGCACGCCGATGCTGGCCGACCTTGGGCTGTATCAGGGCGATAAGATCGGCCCTTACGTGGAAGGCTCTTACCTGCAAATGCTCAACCAGCGTTTCCTGCCGGCGGTGATGCAGGGGCTGCTGGAAGACCTGAATCAGGCGCCGGCCGGCAGCGAGCAGAAACTCACTATTTTGCGGGTGATGCGGATGCTGGACGACGCCTCCGGACGCAACAAGACGCTGGTGGAGCAGTTCATGGCGCTGCGCTGGCAGAAGGCGTTTCCGGGGCAGGGCAAGGTGCAGGAACAGCTGATGCAGCATCTGGATTACGCGCTGGATCATACTGACTGGCACCAGTCCCGCGAGCAGAAGGATACGGTGGCGATCTCCACCTTCGCGCCGTTCGTCGACCCGATCGCCGGCGCCCAGCGCGAGCTGAGTAAGTTGCCGATGTACCAGCGCGTCTACCAGAGTCTGGTGATGAAGGCGACGCAGGTGCTGCCGCCGGATCTGGCGATTCGCGACGAGGTGCTGCCGCCGGATCTGGCGATTCGCGACGAGGTGGGGCCGACGTTCGATTCGGTCTTCACCCTGCGCAACGACAAGGCGGGCACGGTGCCGCGGCTGCTGACCTATCCCGGCTTCAGCGATTTCTACCTCAAGCAGGACAAAACGCTGCTGGACCTGACCGCGCTGGATGCCTGGGTGCTGGGCCAGCGTGAGCGCGCCCACCTGAGCGAGGCCGACCGCAAGGAAATTCTGCGTCAGGTGAACGACCGCTACATCACCGATTACATCAACCAGTGGCAAAAAGCGCTGGCGAATATCGACGTCCAGCCGCTGGAAAGCCCGGAACAGGCGCTGAATATCCTGACCGATATTACCGGCAACGACCAGCCGTTCCAGCGGGTGCTGACCACGGTGAGCGACAACACCCGCATCCGCAAGCTGGCGGATGACGAGAACGACACCGCACAGGGCATCAATACCCGCATCGGTCGCCCGTTCATGACCATTAACGCCGCGCTGAGCGGGCGGGGCGACCAGGGGCCGCTGGTGCAGGAGGTCAACCAGAAGCTGACCGATCTCTACCACTATCTGGATCAGATCGTGAACGCCACCGATCCGGGGCAGGCGGCGCTGAAAGCGGTACAGGCGCGTCAGGGCAACAAGTTCGCCGACCCGGTGTTCGCGTTGCAGCAGTATGCCCGCAGCCTGCCGGCGCCGCTGGACCGTTGGGTCGGCCAACTGGCGGGAGAAAGCGCCAGTCTGGTGACCGGGCTGGCGATGTCGTCGCTCAATCAGGAGTGGATGGACAAAGTGGTGACGCCGTTCAACGAGAAACTGGCGGATCGTTACCCGTTCAACCCGTCTTCCGACAAGGATGTGCCGTTGTCCGAGATGGAGCGCTTCTTCGCCGTGGGCGGTACGCTGGATAGCTTCTACCAGACCAACCTCAAGTCGATTATGGACAGCGGCATGCTGGAGGGCGAAGGCGCGTCGCCGTTGCAGACCGAACTGGTGAAACAGCTGGATCGCGCCACCCGTATCCGCCAGACGCTGTTCAATGCGCAGGGCAGCCTGGAAATACACTTTGTGGTGGAACCGGTGGAGCTGACCGCCAACAAGCGCCGCAGCGTACTGAATCTTGACGGACAGTTGCTGGAGTACAGCCACGGACGCCGGACCAAAACGCCGCTGGTGTGGCCGAACAGTATGCGCGACGGCGCCGAAAGCAAGCTGACGCTGGTGCCGGATGACCGCGAACGCTCGCCGCGCAGCCTGAGCTTCACCGGCCCGTGGGCGATGTTCCGCCTGCTGACCAACGGCCAGCTGACGCAGGTGAACGACAACACCTTCGACGTGCGTTTCTCGCTGGAACAAGGCGGCATGACCTATCGCGTTTATACCGACGCCAGCCACAACCCGTTCGCCGGTGGCCTGTTCAGCCAGTTCAAGCTGCCTGATTCTCTCTATTAACCCTGAGGGCGCATTCGCGATGCGAATGCGCCCGTAGCCGGATGATGTGATATGCAAGATGCACAACAGGCCCTGAAAGTGGGCCGCGATCCACGGATGCTGCCCGAGTACGAGGCGTTACGTGCGGAAATCAACAAGCTGAGCCATGCCTCCCGCCCGGATGTGGACTGGATGCGGGTGCACGATATGGCGACCGCCATCTTCGAGAAGCAGGGCGTCGACCTGCAAACCGCCATCTATTTCACCCTGGCGCGCTCGCGTCTGGCCGGGTTGAACGGCTTTACCGAGGGCTGTGAATTTCTCGCCAACCTGATCGTGACTCAGTGGGAAAACTTCTGGCCGCCGGTGCATCAGGAGCGGGCGCGTATCGAAATTCTGGACTGGTTTATCGCCCGCATCAGCGAGGTGATTCGCCAGTACGCCATCAGCCATGAACACAAACGGCTGGTCTACCGCTGCGAACGCGCGCTGCAACTGATGAGCGAGAAGCTGCACAACTCCGGCCTGAGCCGCATTCCCCGGGTGGAGAACCTGCTGCACTTTATCGAAGGCTACACCCATCTGTTTGACGAAACCGAGATTGTGATTGTCTCTGACGATCAAACACTGAAAAAACAGCAGGATATGCAGATTCCGCCGATGGTGTTCTTCCAGTCCGATATGGAACCGGGCGGGATGGCGTCCGCGGCGGCGGCAGCCCAGCCGGCGCTGCCGTCGGGCAGTATTCTGGTCGGGCGGGAGAAAGGGCAGATGAAACCGACGGTATTGAAGATTGAGGCGCACCGTAAGCAGAAACCGGCCTGGTTCTGGTTTGTCTGCGGCGTACTGACCTGTGCGTTGCCGGTGGCGGCGGTGAGCGGCTGGCAGTACTGGCAGGATCAGAAAACCGAGGCGCTGGCGCTATTGCAGCAGCCGGCCTACGCGCTGCCGGCCGCGCCGGATCACAATGACATCCGCCGGGTGCGCATCGTGCTGGGCGAACAGAAGCTACAAGGCATGGAAGGCGAGCTGATCAACCGTTATCAGGCGCAACTGGAGCAGGTGAAGAACGCCTCGCCGTTCTATCTGTTCCAGTATGGCGAAGGGCTGAAAGGCGTGATGCAGCAACTGTATCCGGACTCGCTGGCGGTCAAAGAGATGGACCGTCAGTGGCAGAAAGCCCTCGACCGCCAGCAGGGCGACAAACCGCCGCGCGTCAGCGGCTACGAACAGGCGCGCGCCGGGGTGGGCGACACCCTGCAACAGCTGCTGGATCTGGAAAAACAGCGTCGCACGGTGACCATTTCGTACCTGAAGTCCCAACTCTACGATATTCAGAAAGATTTGGCTTCCGATGTGCCGTTTGGCCTCCGTTTGCGCACGCTGGAGGCGCGCAAGGCCGCCCGCCAGTCGCTGACCCCGGCGGAGCTGCGCGCCATGGAAGATGAACTGCGTGCGTTCACTATCCGGCTGTACCGGTTGCAGCAAGGCGATAGCGGCAGTTAAGGCCGCTGGCCGGGCGGGATGCGCCGCCCGGCGGCGTCGCCGGATGTCACCAGGGGTAACGACGGTAACATGATGAGAAAAATACGATTATTGACGGCGCTGTCCGTATGCTTGCTGGCTGCCTGTCAGGCGCCGGTGTCGTCGCTGTCCGATGCGGACCTGCTGAAGTCGGCGGAAAGCGGCAACGGCGAAGCGCAGTACCGGCTGGCGAAGCAGCTGGCGTCCCGTTCGCACTACGGCGAAGCCATGCAGTGGATGCAAAAGGCGGCGGATCTGTCAGACCTGTCCGGACCGCAGGAAACCCGTGCGCTGGCGGCGTTGCAGGTGGGCGACTGGTATCAGGCCGGGCTGGGTGAACCGAAAAATACGCCGCTGGCGCGCCAGTGGTGGCAAAAAGCCTCGCGGCTGGGCAGCGGCGAGGCCGGCTATCGGCTGGGAACCGACTGTCAGGCGCAGCATCAGGGCAAACTGGTGGCGGCCTGTCTGGATGCGTTCGAACGCGCGGCGGACAATCAGTACGCACCGGCGCAGCTGGTGGTGGCGCAGTGGTACGCCGCCCATCCCGGCGCTGAAGAGGAGGCGACCGGGTGGCTAGAGAAGGCGGCGGATCTGGGCAACCGCGACGCGCAGTACCAGCTTGCCCAGCGCTATGAGCAAGGCAAAGGCGTGGCGAAACGGACCGACCTGGCCGAGCGCTGGTATTTCCGGGCGGCGCAAAGAGGGCAACCGCAGGCCCAGTTATGGATGGCGCGGCACGCCGACGGTAAAGACGCGCTCGACTGGTATCAAAAGGCGGCGAACAGCGGCGAAGCCGACGCGCAGCTGTGGCTGGCGCAGGCTTACCGTGACGGCAACAAGGGGCTGGCGAAGGACGACAAACAGGCGCATTACTGGCTGGAGCGCGCCTCCGGCAAAGGCAACGGCGAAGCCGATTACAAGCTGAGCCAGATGCAGGCGGACAACGCCAGGCGGGAGCACTATCTGGTGCTGGCGTCGTCGGCCGGCTATGTGCCGGCGCAGCGTGAACTGGGCGATTGGCTGCTTAAGCGTGGCGAGCTGGAACGAGCCCGCGAGGTGTTCACCAAGGCGGCGACGACCGGCGATACCGCATCCCGGCTGGCGTATGGCGAGATGCTGCGGCTGGGGCAGGGCGGAAAAGCCGATTATGTGGAAGCGATGAAACAGTATCGCTTCGCGGCGCATGACGGCAACCGTATGGCGCAGTATCGTATGGGGATGATGCGGCAGGATGGGCTGGGCGCATCCCGTAATCGTATTCACGCCTACGCCTGGTACTCGCTGGCGGCGACCGAAGGCATGGCGGAGGCGATTGCGGCCCGTAACGATCTGGAAGCCACCATGCAGCCGGATGAAATCAAGGCCGGGCAGAAACTGGCTATGCATTGGTCGACAGGCAAAGAGACGGATACACAGTGATGCGAAAATTAAAGGAAAGCGTATGAAACGGAACGGATATCTCGCCCTGCTGCTGGGCATGGCGGCGCTGTCGTCACAGGCGGAAGTAAAGCCGCCCTATCAGGTTGAGCAAGGTAAGGTGGTGTACCGGGTATCGGTGAATGCGGATCCGCAGGTGCTGGAGGGTGCAAAGCTGGACGATTTTCGGGTGCTGTTGCGGGAAAAACGGGTGGCGCTGGCGGTGTCGGGCCATCGTTACTACTGCAACCAGCAGCCTCTGCCGGATGGTTTCAAGCCAGAAAGCGCCAGACTGCGTTATGACTCGTTTCTGATTAGCAATGTCGGCTCATATGTCGGCTGCGAGCGCATGAAGCAGGATATAGATGCCGACAGTTTTCAGGCGCTGGATTTTCCGTTCTTCCGCGATCGCAACCATGTTTGGCTGCCTGACGGTGAGGAGCTGAATGGCGTGGATATCGCCAGTTTCAAAACGCTGGCCCGCAATCAGGCGTTCGACAAACAGAACTACTATTTCGTGGAGAATGAAACTAGCGTCGTGCCCTATCAAAAACAGGCGCCGAGCGCGGGTAGCTGTTTTGGCTGGGCCACCATTGACGGTAATCTTTACTACCGCGGCGAGCAGCGCGCCGATGGCGATGCCGCCAGTTTCCGCTGTCTGACGTTCAGCGCCGCGCTGGACAAAAACGGCTTCTATATCTTCGGGCGGCCGTATCAGGGTCTTCCGGCCGGGGTGAAAGCGGCGGATATTCGTATGCTGCCGAATAATGAAAAACTGGCGACCGACGGCGAACATGTCTGGTTTCTGGGGGTAGAGCCGGTGCAACTGGCCGGACTGAGCCTGCGCGACGTCCGGGTGGTGCCGGACGCCAACGGCTATACCATCAGCGACGGCAAAACCCGCTGGCTGTGCGGCTCCGGCAAGGTCAACGGTCGCCCGCTGTGCCGCAAAGGATAAGCGGCGTAGTAGACGCTGCCGTACGGTAGACATGTGGTGAAAACAGGCCCTGTCCTGATACGGCAGGGCGGTATTACCCGCCGCGCCAGATGCTCACCCCGCCGTCTGGGCGCGAATCATTCCGATATAGATGTCCCGCAGCTGGCGCGCCAGCGGGCCGGGCCGCCCATCGCCAATCGTCACGCCGTCAATCTCTACCACCGGCCAGACAAAGGTGGTGGCGGAGCTGATAAAGGCTTCTTTGGCGGCGAGCGCTTCCTGCGGGGTAAACGCCCGTTCTTCCACCGTCAGCTGATGATCGGCGGCGAGTTGCAGCAGCGCCTTGCGGGTAATGCCATGCAGGATGTCGTTGCTCAGCGGGCGGGTGATCAAATGGTTATCGGCATCGACGATAAAGCAGTTGCTGGAACTGCCCTCGGTAATCAGGCCGTTTTCCACCAGCCAGGCGTCATCGGCGCCTTTGGCGTGCGCCCACTCCTTCGCCATGCAGGCCATCAGCAGGCTGACGGTCTTGATGTCGCGCCGGTGCCAGCGCAGATCCGGACAGGTGATGACGCGAATGCCTTTTTCCGCGCAGGGATGGTGGATCACCGGGCGGGACTGGGTGAACAGCACCAGCGTCGGCGCGGCGTCGCTGGGGAAGGCGAAATCACGGTCGCCGGTGCTGCCCCGGCTGAGTTGCAGGTAAATGCCGCCTTCCTCCAGCCGGTTTTGCTCGATAAGCGCCAGATGAATTTCCCGCAACGCTTCCTGGCTAACCGGCAGACGCAGGTTCAGCTCGCGGCAGGAGCGCGCCAGCCGCGCCATGTGGCCGTCATATTCCGCCAGCCGGCCGTTGACCACCGCGGTGACTTCATACACCGCGTCGGCAAACAGAAATCCGCGATCGAACACCGAAATCGTCGCTTGTTCCTCGGGCAGATAGCGCCCGTTAACGTAAAGGACACGTGACATTATGCAACTCCCGTTAAACAAGGGCGGGGGTGGCCCCACAATCCCTCTTCAGATAAATACAGCTGGCTGCCGCGCCATTCCAGCCCACCGACCCGGTCGTCCGCCAGCAGCAACGGCCCGTCGAGGTCGACGATCTCCGCGCCTTGCGCTATCAGCGTGGCCGGCGCCATCGACAGCGAGGTGCTGACCATGCAACCCACCATGACTTTCAGCCCCTGCGCCTGCGCCGCCTGACGTAATAACAGCGCTTCGGTCAGCCCGCCGGTTTTATCCAGCTTGATGTTGACCATGTCGTAGCGCGCCGCCAGCCCCGGCAACGACCGGCGGTCATGACAGGACTCGTCGGCGCACAGCGGAATCGGGCGCGGCAGCGCGGCCAGCGCCTCGTCGTCGCGGGCGGGCAGCGGCTGTTCAATCAGGCTGACGCCAAGGCGCTGCAACGCCGGCACCAGTTTCAGGTACAAATCGACGTTCCAGCCTTCGTTAGCGTCGACGATCAGCCGCGCTTGCGGCGCCCACTGTCGCACCGCCGCCACCCGCTCGATGTCATGTTCGTCCGCCAGTTTCAGCTTCAGTAACGGACGGTGCGCGTTGCGTTGCGCCGCCTGCGCCATCCGTTCCGGGGTATCCAGCGACAGCGTGAACGCGCTGACCACCGGTTCCGGGCGCGGCAGCCCGGCCAGTTGCCACACCGGTTTGGCCTGTCGCTGGCTGTCGAGGTCCCACAGCGCGCAGTCCAGCGCATTACGTGCGGCGCCGGGCGGCAACAGGGTTTGCAATGTCGACCGGTCGAGGCCGCGTCGCACCGCGTCCCGCAGCGTCAGCAACTGAGCTTCCACGCCGCTAATGTTTTCGCCGTAGCGGGCATAAGGCACGCTTTCGCCGTGCCCTTCGCAGCGCCCGTCGCGCACCGTTACCTTGATGACATCGGCGTGGGTTTTACTGCCGCGCGAAACGGTGAAGGTTTCTTTTAACGCCCAGCGTTCATGGGTGACGATCAATTCCGCCATGATGCGGTCCTCACAGTTGGTCGACGATACGGCCCACGCCCTGACGGAACGGATCGACTACCGGCAAACCCAGTTGCTGTTCCAGTGTCGTCATGTAGGCCAGCGCGTCCGCTTCGTCCAGGTGCGCGCTGTTGATGGAAACCCCGACGAAGCGGGCGTGCGGGTTGGTCAGTCTTGCCATCGCCAGATTGAGGTCGATACAGGCTTGCAGATCCGGCAGCGGATAGTCCACGCCGCGCATGCGGGTGCGGGTGGGTTCGTGACACAGCACCAGCGCGTCCGGCTGTGCGCCGTGGATAATACCGGTGGTGACGCCGGCGAACGAAGGGTGGAACAGCGACCCCTGACCTTCGATCACGTCCCAGTGGTCGGCGTCGTTATCGGGGGCGAGGGTTTCCACCGCGCCGGCGATAAAGTCGGACACCACCGCGTCAATGCTGACGCCGGCGCCGGAAATCAGAATGCCGGTCTGGCCGGTGGCGCGAAAGGTGGCCTTGCCGCCGCGTTCCAGCAGCGCTTTTTCAATCGCCAGCGCGGTGTACATCTTGCCGCAGGAGCAGTCGGTGCCGACCGGCAGCAAGCGTTTACCGCTGCGTTTACGCCCGCTGGCCACCGGGAAGCTCTGGGTCGGGTGACGCACGTCGAACAGCGAGCGCCCCAGCCGGGCGGCCAATTCGCTGATTTCCGGCACATCCGCCAGTTTGTTGTGCAGACCGGCGGCCAGATCCATGCCGCACTCCAGCGCCTGACGCAGCACCGCGACCCAGGCGTCGGAAATGATGCCGCCGCGGTTCGCCACGCCGATCACCAGCGTCTGCGCGCCCGCCGCGCGGGCGGCGGGGATATCCATATCCGGCAGGCCGCAGTCCGCCCGGCACCCCGCCATGCGGTACTGGCCGACGCAGTACTCCGGATGCCACTGTTTGATGCCGATCGCCACTTTGGCGGCCAACTGGTCGTGGGCATCGCCAAGAAACAGCAAATAAGGTTTTTTAATATTCATCACCGACTCCATTATTGAAATAAAAAACGCAGGGCAAAGGGCCGCCGTCTCACCGGTAGGTAAGGTAAATAGAAAATTAGAATCAATAAGATAATGCGTACATCAGCGCTTTTCTGGATACGTTGTGGTGTCCGGAAAATAATGCTGACAGGTCAGGTTTTTCGATATTATCAAGTAGTGTTATGTTGTCAATAACGACAAAAAATAAGATTTATATTCTGGATGTGATGGTTTTTATTCGTTCGCGATGTCTTCTATTAGGTGTTTTTTAATATAAAAGTCTGTTATTTTTTTAAAAACGAATATCAGGCCGATTTTTATAAAAATAAAGGCGAGTAAAAATTAATAGGGTTATTTTAGTGCGATGCTCGCGTTATTTTGGTGCTGTTGCACATTACTGGGTCGGCCGCATTGTATTTCCACGAGGAATGTTAAATTACCTCAAAAGACTATTCATCATCACGTTAATAAAAAGCACGGATAACGCGCAAGGTGAGGATTGATTTTACCCTGGACAAACAGGGTGCACTAAAATGGATCGAACATTGGCGCACTCGGCAGCGTAATATTGAGCATCAGGAGGACGCAGATGCCGGTACGATAGCGGGCTTTTTTACAGAACTGAGCGTTTTGTCACAGATTTATTATAGTCTGTCCCCAATGTGGCAACAGGTTAAGGATGTATGCTGCATGTTGAGAGATCACATTTTATCTGGCGGAATACCCCGTTGCGCCTTTTAGGACAGCGGGAGACGGTGGAATGGCAATAGTGGGACACCGTCTGAAATATCAGGTAGCATGTCTATATAGAGTTGTCGTCTTATTGAGAACGCATATGTCAAATAATAATAATTCTCTGTTCAGTGCTCTGCGTTTCCTTCGTTCTTTGCCATTTCATACTTCTCCCGGTATTACCATGATGGCGTTTCTGGCCGTCTGTAGCCTGATTTTTGTGACCACAAGTATTTGGAATTTTCTGGATTCCTATCAGCGTATGTTGGTGGATGCGGAGAAAAACGTGACTAACCTGTCCGTGGCGATGTCACGTCAGGCGGAAGATACGTTTGTGCCGATTGAAGTGGCGATCGACGACATGCTGCGGGAGTTGTCGCAAACCGGCATGCTGGATTCCACGCGAGTGAAAAACGTTCTCGATACCCATCGCGCGGTGCTGCCGCAACTGGTGGGTTTCTACCTGTTTGACGAAAAGGGAAACCTGATTTCCTCTACCGGCAATGGGCCGCTCTATATTTATAATGCCGGCCGGCGGGAATATTTTACCTGGCTCAGAGACAATAATACCACGTCGTTGTTTATCGGTAAGGTTAACGTCAGTACGATAACCCGCAGACGTATTATTCCGGTGGCTAAACGAATAAATGGACCGAATGGCGAATTCAAGGGCGTTTTCCTTGCCACTATCGACCATAATTATTTCGGTAATTTCTACAGTTATTTCAGCCTGGATTATGACGGCGTGCTGTCATTGATGAATGCGGATGGCCATGCCATTTATCTTTACCCCAATCGCGAACAATATATTAATAGCAATTTCGCTGACGGCGGCCTGTTTGAAAAGTCCCGGCTGGAACAGGGTAGCGGTAACGGTATCTGGCGCACCACGCTGGATAACCGGGTTCGTATTGTCGGCTACGTTAAACTGAAACGCTATCCGCTGGTGGTGGCGGCCAGTCTGGACAGAGGCGCGCTGCAGACGCGCTGGCTGACGGAAAACATTTCGGCCATGCTGCTCAACATCATGGTGCTGTTCGCCATGTTTGTTCTCGGCGGCTTCGTTCTGAAACAGATCCGCTTAACAGTGAAAAATAAAGAGGCGATCAGCCGCCTGCATCAGGAGGAAAGCGACAAGAACAAAGTGCTGCAAAAACTGGCGCTGGTTGACCCGCTCACCAAACTGGCCAATCGCCGACGTTTCGATCTTTATCTGGAGCAGTCGCTGACCCGCGCCCGCGAAGAGGGCGGGCTCCTGTCGCTGATCATGCTGGATGTGGATTTCTTCAAACGTTACAACGATACCTACGGCCATGTGTTGGGCGACCGCTGTCTGACCCAACTGGGCGGCGTGTTGAACGGGCTGCTTTTGCCTGACGGCGCTCTGGCCGCTCGTTATGGCGGCGAAGAGTTCGCGATTATTTTGCCGGGAATGAACGGTGAACAGGCGGCGGTGTACGGTGAGCGAGTGGTGGAAAGTGTACGCAGATGTGCGATACAGCATCAGGCCTCGCTGTTGCCCCGTCTGGTGGTGACGGTGAGCGTGGGGGTGTATTCGCACTCCAGCGACAACCCCTGCGATATTCAGCGCCTGAAAGAAGGGGCCGATCAGGCGTTGTATCTGGCGAAGAAAAAAGGCCGTGACCGCTGCGTGCGGTTATAGGCACGGCTGGCAATGCGCCCGCCCATTGCCAGCCATGTAATTGCCCAGACACGTAATTGCCCAGACACGAATGTGCGACACCGCCGGGTTTTCCCTGTCATGCCCCGCTGCTGCGCCGGACGGCAGCGCTGAAATATTTGATTAGAAAAAATTGCTTTACCCTACCTTACCTTTCTCTATTAATAAGAACTATTATCATTCTTTATCTGATTTGTATCCCTGTGACGGCGCGTCCGGGCTGGCGTCTGGAGCGGGTCTGGAACTAAAAGTGCGTGTCGCCCTGTCTGTCTGAGGAGTATCCATCCATGTTTGTTCCGTTGCTCATCATGTTCCGTGAAGGCCTGGAGGCGGCGCTGATCGTCAGCCTGATTGCCAGCTACCTGAAGCGTACCCAACGCGAACAGTGGTTGGGGGCGGTTTGGGCGGGGGTGGCGTTGGCGCTGGTGCTATGTCTGGCGCTCGGGGTGTTCATCAACGCCACCACCGGTGAGTTTCCGCAAAAACAGCAGGAGCTGTTTGAAGGGATAGTCGCGGTGATCGCGGTGATCATCCTGACCTATATGGTGTTCTGGATGCGCAAGGTATCTCGCTCGGTTCGGGTGCATCTGGAAGGCGCCATCGATCAGGCGCTGAGCGCCAGTTCGCGTCAGGGGTGGGCGCTGGTGGCGATGGTCTTCTTCGCCGTGGCGCGCGAAGGGCTGGAGTCGGTGTTCTTTCTGCTGGCCGCTTTCCAGCAGGATGTCGGCATTTACGCGCCGATCGGCGCCGTGCTGGGGCTGCTGTGCGCCGTTGTGGTCGGGGTGATGATCTACTGGGGCGGGGTGAAACTGCATCTGGCGCGGTTCTTCAAATGGAGCAGCCTGTTCATTCTGTTTGTCGCCGCTGGTCTGGCCGCCGGAGCTATCCGCGCGTTTCACGAAGCGGGACTGTGGAACCAATTTCAGCAAATCGCGTTCGATTTCAGCGCCACGCTGTCGACCCATACCCTGTTCGGCACGTTGCTGGAAGGGATGTTCGGCTATCAGGAAACCCCGACGGTCAGCGAAGTGGTGGTCTATTTCCTGTATCTGATCCCGGCGCTGGCGTTCTTTTTCCTGCCGCAGCGCATGGAGCCGGCCACGGCTTCGGCGCCGCGTAAGCATCACCATTAATCGCTGTAACTATTAGTAACTATCACCATTAACAATTAATGTAAAAAGGGATAATTCTATGTCTACACCATTCTTCCGCCGTACGGCGCTGTGCGTCGCTCTGCTGGCTTTACCGGCGTTCAGCGCGCTGGCCGCGGATGTCCCGCAGGTTAAGATTACCGTGAACGACAAACAGTGCGAACCGATGCAAGTCACGGTGGCGGCCGGCAAAACGCAGTTTGTGGTCACCAACGCCAGTCAGAAAAACCTGGAATGGGAAATCCTCAAAGGGGTGATGGTGGTGGAAGAGCGTGAGAATATCGCGCCGGGCTTTACCCAGAAAATGACCGCCAACCTGGAACCGGGCGAATACGATATGACCTGCGGCCTGCTCAGCAACCCGAAAGGTAAACTGGTGGTGACCGCCGGCGGCGATGCCGCCGCCGCGAAAACCAACGTGCTGGACCTGGTAGGGCCGATCGCCGAATACAAGGTTTACGTGACCAAAGAAGTGGAAGGGCTGGTACAGCAGACCAAACTGTTCACCGCCGCTATCAAGGCCGGCAAGCTGGATGAAGCGCGTAAACTCTATGCACCGACCCGTCAGCACTACGAGCGTATCGAGCCGATTGCCGAGCTGTTCTCCGATCTGGACGGCAGCATCGACGCCCGTGAAGACGACTACGAGAAGAAAGCCGACGACCCGAAATTCACCGGTTTCCACCGACTGGAGAAAGCACTGTTCGCCGACCGTTCCACCAAAGGTATGGAGCAGTACGCGGATCAGCTGTACGCCGATACCCAGGAGCTGCAAAAACGTATCGCCAGCCTGACCTTCCTGCCGAGTAAAGTGGTGGGCGGCGCGGCCGGGCTGATTGAAGAAGTGGCGGCGACCAAGATCAGCGGCGAGGAAGATCGTTACAGCCGCACCGACCTGTGGGATTTCCAGGCCAACGTTGACGGCGCGCAGAAGATCGTCAACCTGCTGCGCCCATTGCTGGAGAAAGCCGATAAACCGCTGCTGACCAAAATCGACGCCAACTTCAAAACGGTTGATGGCGTGCTGGCGAAGTACAGAACCAAAGACGGGTTTGAATCTTACGAGAAGCTGAGCGACGCCGATCGCACCGCGCTGAAAGGGCCGATCACCACGCTGGCGGAAGACCTGGCGCAGCTGCGCGGCGTGCTCGGTTTGGATTGAGGCGAGCGATCATGAGCCATACCACTGGCCCGCAGGACGGGCCGCATTCCTCCCAAGCTTCCGCGTGTCCGGCACAGCCGGACATCGCTTCGCCCTCACGCCGCCGGCTGTTGCAGGGGCTGGGCATGATGGGCGGCGCGCTGGCGCTCGGCGCCGACCGGCTGGCGCAGGCGGAGGACAAACCGCAGGCGCCGCAGGATGAACGCTGGGAAAAACAGCCGTTCTACGGTCCGCATCAGGCCGGTATCGTCACGCCGCAACAGGCGGCGATGATGCTGGTGGCGTTCGATGTGCTGGCGACCAGCAAGCCGGACCTGACCCGGTTGTTCCAGTTGCTGACTCAGCGTGTCGCATTTCTGACGCAGGGCGGCAAGGTGCCGGATGTCGACCCGCGTCTGCCGCCGCTGGATTCCGGCATCATGGGGCCGGAAATCTATCCGGATAACCTTACCATCACCGTGTCGGTCGGCGCGTCGCTGTTTGACGAACGGTTTGGTTTGCAGGCGCTCAAGCCGCTGAAGCTGCAACGCATGACCCGTTTTCCCAACGACTCGCTGGACGCCAGTCTGTGTCACGGCGACCTGTTGTTGCAGATTTGCGCCAACACCAACGAGACGGTGCTGCACGCGCTGCGCGACATCATCAAGCAGACGCCGGACCTGCTCAGCGTACGCTGGAAGCGGGAAGGGTTTATTTCCGCGCACGCGGCGCGCAGCAAAGGCCGGCAAACCCCCGTCAATCTGCTGGGTTTCAAAGACGGTACCGCTAACCCCAATACCGGCGATCATACGCTGATGGACCAGATCCTGTGGGTCGGCGCGGCGTCCAGCGAGCCGGCCTGGGCGGTGGGCGGCAGCTATCAGGCGGCACGCATCATCCGTTTTCATGTTGAATTCTGGGACCGCACGCCGCTCAGGGAGCAGCAGACCATTTTCGGCCGGGACAAACACAGCGGCGCGCCGCTGGGCATGGCCCATGAGCATGACGAACCGGACTACGGTCAGGACCCGGAAGGCAAAGTGATTCCGCTGGACGCGCATATTCGCCTCGCCAATCCACGCACCCCGGAAACCCGCGCCAACCTGATGCTGCGCCGTGGCTACAGCTACTCGCTGGGGGTGTCTAACTCCGGCCAGTTGGATATGGGGCTGCTGTTCGTCTGCTATCAGGCCGACCTGGAAAAAGGTTTTCTGACGGTGCAAAAACGGCTCGACGGCGAACCGCTGGAGGAGTACATCAAGCCAATCGGCGGAGGGTATTTCTTCGTGCTGCCGGGGGTGAAAAGCGCCGACGACTGGCTGGCGAGCGGGTTGCTGACGGCGTAAGCCGCGCCGGGTTACCAACCGGGTTAATCGCTGAAAACAGGAGCGTCATCATGCTGGAATTACGGCCCAACTGTGAATGTTGCGACGCCGATCTGCCGCCGGATTCATTGCTGGCGCGGATTTGTTCGTTTGAGTGCACCTTCTGCGCGGATTGCGCGGAGGATAAACTGAGCGGTCGCTGCCCTAACTGCGGCGGCGAACTGGTCCGTCGGCCGATCCGGCCGGCGGAGAAACTGGTCAATAACCCGGCGTCGACCCGGCGGGTGCTGGCCCGGTAACGCTTTTCTTTCTACCGCTGTTTTCTCTACCCCGGTTTTTCTTGCCAGGCTGATGCAAAACGCCCGTCGAACAGAAGGTCGACGGGCGTGCTCAGCTGTTCATTGGTTCAGCTTCAGCTAGTCATTAATGCGCGGATGCTGGGCAACCAGCAGTTGGCGTTTCGCTTCCAGCTCGGCGATTTGCTGCGTGATATCCTCGATTTTATGTTCGATATTGTCGTGGTGCTCCTGCAAAATTTCCTTCGCTTCCGACAGGTCGGAGGCGGCCGGCGTGGCGCCCTTCAGCGGCTTGTTGGCCGTTTCTTTCATGAACAGGCCGGTCAACAGGCCGATAACGGCGATCACCATCAGGTAGTACGCCGGCATATATAGGTTCTGACTGCTTTCCACCAGCCAGGCGGTGACGGTGGGCGTCAGGCCGGCGATCAACACCGAGATATTGAAAGCGCTGGCCAGCGCGCTATAGCGAATGTGCGTCGGGAACAGCGCGGGCAGGGTTGACGCCATCACGCCGGTAAAAGCGTTCAGGATCACCGCCAGCATCAGCAGCCCAAGAAAAATCAGGCCGATAATGTCGCTGTTGATCAGCATAAAGCTCGGCACCGCCAGGAAAAACATGGCGACGCTGCCGATAACCACGAATGGTTTGCGGCCAAAGCGGTCGCTGAGCAGGCCCATCACCGGCTGCACGAACAGCATGCCGATCATGATGGCGATGATGATCAATACGCCATGGTTTTCCGAGTAATGCAGGCTGTGCGACAGGTAGCTTGGCATGTAGGTCAGCAGCATGTAATAGGTCACGTTGGTGGCGATCACCAGCCCGATGCATACCAGCAGGCTTTTCCAGTGGTGGGTGGCGATTTCCCGAAAAGAGACGCCCGGTCCGGCTTTCAGCCCGTCGCGATCGTTCTGCTCCAGTTTCTCCACGTGTTGCCGAAACGCGGGGGTTTCTTCCAGCGCGTGGCGCAGGTACAGGCCGATGAGGCCGAGCGGCAGCGCCAGGAAGAACGGCAGGCGCCAGCCCCATTCCAGAAACGCCTGTTCGCCGATAAGGGTGGAAATCAGCACCACCACGCCGGCGCCCAGCACAAACCCGGCGATGGAGCCGAAATCCAGCCAACTGCCCATGAAACCGCGTTTGCGGTCGGGAGAATATTCCGCCACGAAGATCGACGCGCCGGTGTATTCGCCGCCGACGGAGAACCCCTGCGCCATTTTTGCCAGCAGCAGCAGGATCGGCGCCCAGATGCCGATGCGTTCGTACGACGGTATCAGCCCGATGCTGAAGGTGCTGATGGACATGATGATAATGGTAATGGCGAGGATTTTCTGGCGGCCGTATTTGTCGCCCAGTGCGCCGAAAAACACGCCGCCCAGCGGGCGGATCAGAAACGGCACCGAGAAGGTCGCCAGCGCGGCGATCATCTGTACGCCGGGATCGGCGCCGGGGAAGAACACCTGGCCCAGCGCATAGGCGACGAAGCCGTAGACGCCAAAATCGAACCACTCCATGGCGTTGCCGAGCGCGGCGGCGGTAATGGCTTTGCGCAGACGGCCGTCATCAATGATGGTGACATCGTCCAGCGCGATAGGTTTTACACGTTTTCTCTTCAATTTCATAAAGTGACTAACCTTTTATTCTCGTGACATGAAAAGGGAGGTGAAGCGTGGGGGAAAAACACCGTCTTGCCGGGTATGACGTCAGGTGCTATCGGGTAGTGTGGTGAGGGTGTGGCGGACAGCAGCCCGCAAAACGTATTCACGTCGGCGCGCCGGCAACATGGCGCAACACCGTCTCATTCTTCCCCTTGAGCATCTCTGCCGGGCCGGGGCATCAAAATGATGCAGGCTCGGCGTGATCGCGTACTACGGCCTGTTGCGATGCTGAACGAGCAGGCCGTTGTCAATACACATTGTTGTTAATAATATCACAATTTTTTAATTTATAAAAATAATGGTGATTGTTTGTCATTTTATGTGGATTTAAATATCGATTATTTGGCTTTTTACTGGTGTTTTATGCTGGTTCTGAGTGGGTTTTTCTGGTGGCTGAAATGGGGGGATAACCACGGACTTAACTGGAAAAGCAAAGGTGAGCCGTCGTGTTTGATATCAATAAAGGTAGGCGAAACGTTACGCAGAGGTTGTAAACGATGGATGCCTGCTGTGGGCGAGGAGCCGAAGTAGGCGGCTATAAGATGACTAGTAAGACAATGGCGATGCACTATAGGTAATCATCACGGCGATTACGTTCATATCCCCTGCGTCCTCTTACCGCCTGTTCATTGTTGAGCGCAATATAGCGCTCAAATCGGTCACTAAGCTGCGCAAGTTTCAGTGGCAACTCTTTGGTGACAAAGGCTTCCGGGATCTCAAAATCATCCAGATGCCCTGCTAGAAATTGATGCACTTTTTCCAATACGCCTAATAGTGTAATGTTGTTACTTTGCTGCTTCTCCAATAACGGTCCCTGCCAGGTGTGCCAGAATGCTTGCTGACGAAGACAATTCTTATTGCCCGCCAACTGCCAGAGTTCCATAAACATTTCCCGAGCAATCCAGAACGGCTCAACATCGAACGCGTCGATAAGAAAGTAGTAACACGGGATTTTAAGCGCGTTGATTCGGGCGATCTCAATTTCAGGATCACGACGCAAATCAATTAGGTTACTGAAGCGGGAGCGCATACAGGCAATGGGATTTAACACCCTGATCTTTTCGCTCATTTCCGGGATACCTGGGCCGGTTGCTTCCACATAAAACGGGGTGGTATGGAGGTAAAGTTTATCCCCCAGAAAATCAGAGCGGTCAAAGCCTCCGGGCCGATCGATAATATCTACCACATTTGGCTCGTCAGGTGCATTCGGCACAGCAAACAAACGATCATCATCCCGCTTAATATCATGCGTGTCCTTATCGATAAGCATGAACTGAGCTAGGGATGGTGGCTGGCCGTCTTTGTTCTCCCACGTATTTACATTGAGTGTTTTAGCTATGGCCGCAATGTCGTCTTTCCGGGCGCTGTAGTCGCAGTCAACAGAAGTAGTGAGACGCTCATCAGGCAACCTATCGCCGTATCGAGCATGGTAATAGGATATCCAGTATCGCACGGCCTGGCCGCCAACTGTGATCACCGCATGTTTGAACTGATCGGCGTTGCAGATCAACTGCTGATTTAGCAGATACACCTGCTCATCAGGGGGGATAACGTTTTGAACAGACATAAAAAAACCATCAGTGGATGATGGTTTATTGTGCCTCAAAGTTCGTGGTCAGGCAAAATCGATCTCATGGGCAAACTTATTGCTGGCTGACTTGCTGAAGCGACTTTTCACGGCAGGTTGATACCCGGCACGACCAAGCGCAACTTGCACTGCTACGGCATTGTAGCGTTTATGCTGCTTCTGTTTAGCTTGTGCGGGAGACATAATTTAGTACCTGACGGTAGTTATAAACAAATGAGTTGCAGCAACTATACGTCACGAATCTTCGTTACGCAATAGTATACTATTGATGCAACCACTGTGTACTTTCAGAGTACAAAGTAAGTCGTTAACTCCTGGATAGAAGTACGGATATCATTGTTTGCCAGATACTCATACATTCATTTCCAAAGAACTTTTCTCTCCTTTACCTTCGACACAAACGTTTATCTTCTCGCAGTTAAACGGTAGACAAAATTTGGCCACGATATGAGAGCTTCCCAGAACCACTCTAAACTTCCCCCCCCCTGGCACTAAGCAAACACGGGCAGCAGGGTCTGCTTTAAACATACAAGGATCGGACCTGGCGGTCATGGCGTGATGGGATAACCGCATAATGAGAGCGGCGACGTTCAGCCTGTCGCCACTCTGATGGGGTTAGTGTGGGGCGTTTACGTGTGTTGTCCGGCGTTTTTCACGCCAGCGGTCATAACGCTCCTGCACGCTCATGACCGCCACGAAAAACACCGGCACGAAGAATACCGCCAGTACGGTGGCGCTGACCATACCGCCGAACACGCCGGTGCCGATGGCGTGCTGGGTTTCCGCGCTGGCGCCCGACGCCACCATCAGCGGCACCACCCCCAGCGCAAACGCCAGCGAGGTCATCAGGATCGGGCGCAGGCGCAGGCGCGCCGCCGTCACCGCGGCGTCCACCAGTTCATGCCCCTGGTCGCGCAGCTGTCTGGCGAACTCGACGATCAGGATGGCGTTCTTGGCCGACAGACCGATGACGGTAATCAGCCCCACCTTGAAGAACACGTCGTTCGGCATATCGCGCAGGATCACCGCCAGCACCGCGCCGAGCAGCCCCAGCGGCACCACCAGCATGACCGACAGCGGAATCGACCAGCTTTCATACAGCGCCGCCAGCACCAGAAACACCACTACCATCGACAGCAGCAGCAACATCGGCGCCTGCGCGGCGGATTGCCGTTCCTGCAGCGACTGCCCGGTCCATTCCACGGTGAAGCCGGGCGGCAACTGCGCCGCCAGCCGTTCCATCTCCGCCATCGCCGCGCCGCTGGAGACGCCGGGCGCGGCGCTGCCGGAGATTCGTGCCGCCAGGAACCCCTGATAGCGCGTCAGTTGCAGCGGGGTATCGCTCCAGACCGGCGTCACCACCTCTTTCAGCGAAACCATGCCGCCCGCGGTGTTGCGCACATACAGCCGGAGCACATCGTCCAGTTGCATCCGCGCCGGCGCGTCGGCCTGAATGATCACCTGCTGCATACGGCCGGCGTTCGGGAAGTCGTTCACGTACAGTGAGCCGATGGCGGCGGACAGCGTCTCGCTGAGGGTGCTGAACGACACGCCGAGCGCTTCCGCCTTTTGACGGTCGATATTCAGCCGCACCGTGCTGCCGGGCGGCAGGCCGTCCGGATAAACCCCGGCGACGATGTGGCTCTGCGCCGCCAGCGTCAACAGTTTGGTTTCCGCCGCCTTGAGCGCGGCGTAACCCTGACCGGATCGGTCCTGCAGGCGCAGGGTAAAGCCGGACGAGGTGCCCAGCTCATCGATCGCGGGCGGCATCAGCGTCATGGCGGTACCCTCGCGGATCGACGACATCGCCTGCTGCGCCAGCGCCACTTCACCCTGCGCGGTGGCGCCGTCGCGGGCCGACCAGTCCTTCAGCGTGGTGAACGCCATCGCCGCGTTGGGGCCGGAGCCGGAGAAGCCGAAGCCGAGAATCGACATGTTGGACGCAATACCGGGGCGCGAGGCGATGTGCTGTTCGTAGGCCTTGACCACGTCCCGCGTGCGCGCTTCGGTGGCGTCCGACGGCAGTTGGATCGAGGTCATGAAGTAGCCCTGATCCTCTTGCGGCAGAAAGTCGGACGGCAATTCCCGGAATATCCACGCCAGCGCGCCGGTCAGCGCGGCGAACAGCAGCAACATGCTGCCGGAACGGCGCAGCAGCGCGCGGGTGCCGGCGGCGTAATGTTGCGTCAACTGTTCGAAACGGCGGTTAAAGCTGCGTTTCTCATGATGACCGTCGGCAACCGGCGTCAGCAGCGTGGCGCACAGCGCAGGGGTCAGCGTCAGCGCCAGAAACGCCGAGAACAGGATTGATACCGCCATCGACAGGGTAAATTGCCGGTAGATGACCCCCACTGAACCGCTGGCGAACGCCATCGGGATAAACACGGCCGACAGCACCAGCGTGATGCCGATAATCGCGCCGGTGATCTCCTTCATCGCCCGGGTGGTCGCCGCCTGAGGCGACAGCCGTTCCTGCGCCATCAGCCGCTCAACGTTTTCCACCACCACGATGGCGTCATCCACGATGATGCCGATCGCCAGCACCATGCCGAACATCGTCAGCACGTTGATGGAGAAACCGGCCGCCAGCATCACCGTAAAGGTGCCGAGCAGGGCGATGGGGGCGACAATCGCCGGGATCAAGGTATAACGCACATTTTGCAGAAACAGGTACATCACCAGAAACACCAGCACCATCGCTTCGGCCAGCGTCCTGACCACCTGCTCGATGGAGATTTTGACGAACGGCGCGGTGTTGAACGGCAGCGAATAGCCCATCCCGGCGGGCATGGACGGTTTCAGCTCGGCCATGCGCTGCGCGATCGCGGCGGCGGTGCGCACCGCATTCGCGCCCGGCGCCAGCTGAACGGCGGCGGCGGTGGCGTCCTTGCCGTTTTCACGCACGGAAAAACCGTAGGACTGCGCGCCCAGTTCGACGCGCGCCACGTCGGCCAGCGTCACCCGCGAGCCGTCCTCCCGGGCACGCAGCACGATGGCGGCGAATTGCTCCGGGTTTTCCAACTGCCCTTGCACCGTCAGCGGAATGGTCACCCGCTGCCCCGGCAGGGTAGGCGCGTCGCCGACCCGTCCGGGGGCGATTTGCGCGTTCTGCTGGGTGATGGCGGTCGACAGGTCGTTCATGGTCAGGCCGTAGGACAGCAGCTTGTTCGGGTCGACCCAAATGCGCATCGCCTGTTCGGCGCCGAATAGCTGGACGCGGCCGACGCCGTCGACCCGGCGCAGCTCCTCGACCACGTTACGCGCCATGTAGTCGCTCAGCGCCACCTGGTCGAAACGCCCGCTATCGGAGGTCAGGCTGACCAGCAGCAGGAAGCCCGATGAGGCGGACTCCACCTGCAGGCCGTTTTGCCTGACCGTTTGCGGCAGCCGGGGTTCGACCGATTTGATGCGGTTTTGCACGTCCACCTGCGCCAGCTCCGGGTCGGTGCCCGGCTTGAAGGTGATGCTGATCTGCGCCGAACCGGAGGTGTCCACCGACGACTCGAAATAGAGCAGGTTTTTGACGCTGGACAGCTCGCGTTCAATGAGCCCGACCACCGCATCATTCATGGTCTGGGGCGTCGCGCCGGGGTAAGAGGCGGTGATGCTCACCGTCGGCGGCGCCACCGACGGGTAACGGGCGATCGGCAACTGGGGAATGGCGATGGTTCCCAGCAGCACGATGAACAGGGCGATCACCCAGGCGAATACCGGGCGATGGATAAAAAATTGCGGCATGGCGCATGGCTCCTTTGCTGTTAACGTGACGCCACGTCAGTGGCGGACGGCACCGTTTTCCAGTTCTGGGTCGTCACCCAGGCGCCGTCTCTCAGCCTTTCGCCGCCTTCGATCACCACCTGTTGGCCGGCGCTGAGCCCGGCGCGAATGCGGTACTGCCGGTTGACCAGCTCGCCCAGCTCGACCGTGACGGCATGGGCCGTGTTCCGCGCGTCAACCACCCAGATTTTGGCTTCGCCGGCGCTGCGCGTCACCGCCTGTTGCGGCACCAGTAGGGCGTCGTCGTGGTGACCGAGCGGGATGCGGGCGCGGACGAACATTCCCGGCAGCAGTTGCCGCTGCGGGTTGTCCACCAGAATGCGCAGCAGCACGTCGCCGGTGCCGGCGTCCACATTGACGCCGGAAAACAGAATGCGCGCCTGCATCGGGTAGGGCTGGCCGTCGCCGTGCAGGATCACCGCCGGTACGCCGTCGCTGCCGTTGGCGCGCTGACTCAACATATCCCGCAGTTGTTCCAGCGAGGAGGCCGGTTGCCGCACATCGACATAGACCTGATCGATCTGCTGGACCCGCGCCAGCGGGTTGCTGTCGTTGGTGCTGACCAGCGCGCCTTCGGTGATCAGCGCCTGATCGATACGGCCGGCAATGGGGGACTCGACGGTGGCGAAGGTCAGATCCAGTTGGCGGCGCGCCAGCGTGGCCCGGGTCTGCGCCACATCGGCGGCGGCCTGGTCGCGCTGGGCTATCGCATCGTCGTAGGTTTGCTGGCTGATGGCGCCGGTGCTGAGCAGCGGCTTGAGACGAGCGACCTGAATTTGCGCCCGGTTCAGCACCGACTGGGCGCGTTGCAGCGCGGCGCCGGCGGTATCGACATCGGCCTTGAACGGTGCCGGGTTAATCTGGAACAACGGTTGCCCGGCGCGGATCTCGGCGCCCTGTTCGAACAGCCGGCGCTGGATGATGCCGCCGACCTGCGGACGGATTTCCGCCGTCCGCACCGCGGCGACCCTGCCGGGCAGATCGTCGGTCAGGGTGATGGGCGCGGGCGTGGCGGTCAGGACGGTGACCTGCGCCGGCGGCGGTTCGGCCGCTACGTCGGTTTGGTCGCAGCCGGTCAGCAACATACCGACCAGCGCCAGTATTACGCCGTGGCGACACAGTTGTTTCAGCGACACGGGCTGGCGGGTGGTTGCGCCGTGCGACTCCGCCTGACCGGGCGTCGCCAGCAGCAGGGCCGACAGAATACAGGCGGCCGGGTATTGATACGGTTTCTTGGTGTTCATATCACTTCGTAATCCCTGTTTACCGGCCATAGGGAGGCCAGACTGCAAAAGTGTGCGCCCGCTGTGTGCGGTTTCCGTTGGAGAAAGATGGAGATATGATGGAGAACCTGGATTTTTTATCATGAGCTGACCGATGACTGTTCATACACAATCCATGCCGATGGCTGACGAGACGCATGGATTGGTGCTTATCGCCGAAGATGAGCCAGAAATCGCCGATATTCTTCGTGCTTACCTCACACGCAGCGGTTTGCGCACCCTCCACGCCGCCGATGGACACAAAGCGCTGGAACTCCATCTCTCCATGAAACCGGATCTGGTGCTGCTGGATGTACAGATGCCGCAGGTCGATGGCTGGCAAGTGCTGGCGGGGATTCGTCACCGCGGCGATACTCCGGTGATTATGCTGACCGCGCTGGATCAGGATATCGACAAGCTGATGGGCTTGCGGATTGGCGCCGATGATTACGTGGTCAAACCGTTTAACCCCGCCGAAGTGGTGGCACGGGTGCAGGCGGTGCTGCGCCGCGCCGGTCTGCGCGCCGATCGTCAGCCGCAGCGCTTCCTGCGTACCGGTATCTTCCAGATCGATCTGGAAAACCACGAGGTGGTGGTGGAACTGAATGGCGTCGGCCAGCCGCTGGAGCTGACGCTGACCGAATTCCGGCTGATCGCCCATATGGCGCGTGCGCCGCGCCGGGTGTTCAGCCGCGAGGAACTGCTGGTTTCCTGCCTGCCGGAAGGGGATTCGCTGGAACGCACGGTGGACAGCCACATCAGCAAACTGCGCAAGAAACTGGAGCGGCTGGGGCTGAGCGGCGTGCCGTCCAGCGTGCGCGGCGTCGGCTACCGGTTGGGGGAGGCGTCATGAAACCGCTGGGTAGCCTGAGCCGCCAAATCGTGCGTTCCATGACGCTGCTGGCGCTGTCCGTCACCCTGATGATGGTGGTCGGTTCCTACATCTTCTATTCGCTGATGTTGACTATTTCTCCGGAAAGCCTGTCGTCGAACGATCAGTTAATGCCGACGACCATGGAATGGTTCTGGATGGCGGTCACCACGCTGTTGGCGTTGGTGATCGCGGTGGTGCTGGCTATTCGGCTGGCGCGCCGCATTTTGGTGCCGCTGAATTCAGTGGCGCACAGCCTGCGCCAGATCGCCGAAGGCGAACTGAACGCGCGCGCCGAAACCGACGATTACTCGCTGGGCGAAGCGGCGTTGCTGGTGCGCGACTTTAATACCATGGCGGAACGGCTGGAGCGCATGGCGCAGGAGCGGGCGTTCTGGAACGCCGCCATCGCACACGAACTGCGCACGCCGGTCACCATTTTGCGCGGCCGGTTGCAGGGGCTGACCGAAGGTGTGTTCGAACCGGATATCGGCTTGTTTCGCAATCTGCTGACGCAGGTGGAAGGGCTGGGGCGGCTGATTGAGGACTTGCGGGTGGTGGGGCTGGCGGAAAGCGGCCATCTGGAGCTGCGCTGGACGCGAACCCGCCTGTCTGACGAGGTGACGGCGGTGGTGAGCGCGTTCGAACCTGCGCTGCAACATGAAGGGTTTACCCTGTCGCTGGCGCTGGAAGACCAGGTGGTGCAGTGCGACCCGGTGCGGATTCGTCAGGCGCTGCTGGCGTTGCTGGAGAATGCGCAGAAACATGCCGACCCCGGTCGATTATGCATCCGGGCGGGCGTGGATGGCGGGCGGGCGTTTCTGAGCGTTGAAGACGACGGCCCCGGCATCGACCCGCAGTTCGCCGATCAGATTTTTGAAGCCTTCCAGCGCGGTGAACAATCGCGCGCGGGCAACAGCAAAGGCAGCGGGCTGGGGCTGGCGGTGGTGCAGGCGATTGCTCAGGCGCACGGCGGTCAGGCGAGCTGCTGCCCATCGCCGTTCGGCGGCGCGCGGTTCGAACTGCGCTGGCCGGTGGCCGGCCGGAACAGCGGGCTGTCGGCCAGCGGACCATCGATCGGTGGGCAATCGATCGGTGGGTGATCGAACATAGGCAATCGATCAACGGACCGTCAGTCAGCGGGCAATCAGGGACGCGCTGACGGCAGCAATGCGTCGGCTTTCAGCCAGGCTAAGGCGCTGTCGGCCAGCGCTTGGCCGATCGCCGGCGTGATTCAGACCGGCTGACGCAGGTGCGCCAGCAAATTGGCGGCTTCGGGCTGCAAGGTCGCGCCTGACCTGATGCCCAGCCACAGTTTGCGGGTGGCCCAGCTATCGGTCAGGCGGATTGCGTGCAGCCCCACGCCGAGGATTTCCGGACGAATGGCGCCTTCAGGCAGGATGCTGATGCCGAGCCCGGCTTCGATCATGCGGCATATGCCATCAAAGCTGCTGACCTGAATGCGCAAACGCAGCATTTTTCCGTATTCTTCGGCGGTGTCCTGCAACAGTTTTAGCAGCGAGCTGCCGTTGTTGAGGCCGACGAAATCGTACGGCAGGGCGTCGGCAAAAGTGATTTCCCGGTGTTCAGCCAGCGGATGCCGGGGCGACACCAGCACCACCAACTGGTCTTCCCGATACGGAATCTTTTCCACGCCGGGGGAGGGCACATTGTCGGCGAAGATGCCGAGATCGGCCTGCCCGGTGAGCAGCGCCGTCACCACGGTTTCACTCAGTTTCTCTTCCAGATTGATGCGCACCAGCGGATGGCGTTGCAGAAAATGCGCCAGATCCTGCGGCAGAAATTCGATGATGGCCGAGGTGTTGGCCCAGATGTGCACATGACCGCGCACGCCGGCGGCGTAATCCTGCATTTCGCCGGCCATGCGTTCCACGCTGCCCACGACCTGACGGGCGAGTTGCACCAGCTCTTTCCCCGCCGCCGTCAGCGCCAGACCGCGCGGCATACGGATGAACAGCGTGCAATCGACGGTGCGTTCCAGTTCCGCCATGCGTTTGCTCAGGGCCGACAGCGTCATGTGGAAGGTTTCGGCGGTCTTGGTCAGGCTACCGATTCTGGCGACCTGCAAAAACAGGCGTAGCGATTGCAGGTCAAAATGCGCGGGATTGATCATGGGAAGGCGGCGATCCTCGAAAGCGTGAGCGTCATAGCCTAACACAGTGGCGACCCTTTCCTGGCAGGAAAGGGTGATTGACGATTGAGGAATTATCAAAAGCGTCGCCTGCGCCTAGGATGTCATCCTATTGTCTCAATTACAGGAAAGGCAGCGTTGATTAGTCATATTGACCACATTGTGCTGACCTGCGTGGATCTGGCGGCGACGCAGCGTTTTTATACCCAGGTGCTGCGACTGCGGCAGGAAACCTTCGGTAACGGTCGTATTGCGTTCTGCTTTGGGCAGCAGAAAATCAATGTCCACGTCAGGGGCGCGGAGTTTGCGCCGCACGCCCATCTGCCGGCGCCCGGCGCGCTGGATCTCTGTTTTATCGCCGGCGAACCGCTGGTGCAGGTGATGGCGCATTTACAGCGCTGCGGCTGGCCGATTATCGAGGGGCCGGTCGAACGCACCGGCGCGACCGGGAAAATCCGTTCGGTTTACCTGCGCGACCCCGACCTGAACCTGATCGAAATCGCGGAATATCTTCGTGATGACGTGGTGTGATCATTGAAGGTACTTTTCATTCAACTCATTATTTCTAAAAACGATATAACAGGATGTAGTGGCTGTTTATGACCAGTTTGCTGATGACCAATATGGTGTTGTGTTTGATTCTGGGGATGGGGCTTGGGGTATGCGGCGGAATGCTGGGAATCGGCGGCGGGCTGATCGCCATTCCGGTGCTGGGGATGCTGTTTGGCATGAATCAGCACCTGGCGCAGGGCACGGCGTTGATTATGATTACCCCGAACGTGTTGATCGGCTTTCTGCGTTACCGGCAGCGCAACAAGATCGACACCCGCATGACGCTGATGCTGTGCGCTTTCGCCACGGTGTCGGCCTATTTCGCCGCGCATATCGCCTCGGCCATTCAGGTCGATAACTTGCAGCAGGCGTTTGCTATTTTCCTGCTGGTGCTGGCGACCTACTACATCTGGCAGTGGATCAACAGCCGGCGCAGTCGTACGCCGACCTCGGTCTTATCAAAACGTTATCTACCGGCGCTCGGCGTGGCGAGCGGCTTTATGTCCGGTATTTTTACCGTCGGCGGCGGGCTGGTGGTGGTGCCGGCGCTGGTAACGCTGTTTGGTTTCACCCAGACGCAGGCGCAGGGCATCGCGCTGGCGCTGGTGGTGCCCGGCGCGCTGGCGGCGCTGGTGTCTTACACCCAGGCCGGCAATGTGGACTGGGCGACCGGCATCCCGCTGGCGATCGGCGGCATCCTGAGCGTGTCGTGGGGCGTGGCGCTGGCGCACAAACTGCCGGTGGTCGCGTTGCGGCTGGCGTTCTGTCTGGTGCTGGTGGGCGTGGCGGTGGTGATGCTGGTGGCGAAATAACGCGGCGGGAATACGTTGCGTAAAAGAAGCCTGACGGGTGGCGCTGTCCGCCCGTTGCCGCTACAATCCGGTCATCGATTAACCTACGGATAAAAATAAGGAGGACCATCATGCTGCGCTGTGAAATGTTTAACACTTCACATCCTTTTGGCGATCGCCGTTGCTCAAGCGTTATCGATATCGTGCTGCGATAACGGTGGCTTGAGCGAAGCAAACCTCATTTCTCCTTCTCTCGGGCTTACCGGGTTATCGTCAGCGGTGTGTTGACGAGGCACAGCTGTGCCTGTAACTCTTGAGTAAGCAATGAGCACTTTACTGACTGTACACTCCCTGAGTGTGGATACTCCTTTCGGCCCTCTGCTGAACGACGTTTCTTTTACCCTGAATAAAGGCGACCGCCTCGGTCTTATCGGCCATAACGGCTGCGGCAAAAGCACGCTGCTGAAGCTGCTGGACGGCACGCTGACGCCGGCTCGCGGCAGCGTGACAAAAGCCCATCACTGCCTGCTGGCGCGCGTCGAACAGCATTTGCCGGCGGATCTGCATTCGCTGACGATGCTGGAGGCGGTGCTGGCCCGTCTGCCCGAGGCTGAACGCGCCGGCGAGCGCTGGCGGGCGGAAGCCCTGCTGGCGGAGATGGGATTCGGCGAATGGGACTGGCTTCTTTGCGCCGGCACCCTGAGCGGCGGCCAGCACACCCGGCTACTGCTGGCGCGGGCGCTTGTCACCTCGCCGGATCTGCTATTGCTGGACGAGCCGAGCAACCATCTGGACTTGCCGACGCTGTTGTGGCTGGAGCAGTTCCTGCAACGCTGGAGCGGCAGCTTTGTGCTGGTGTCCCACGACAGCCAGTTGCTGGATAACGTCACCAACGGCAGTTATATCCTGCGCGACCGGCAACTGCATTACTTTGCGCTGCCTTGTAGCGCCGCTCGTACCGCGCTGGCGGAGCGCGATCGCAGCGATGCGTTGCGCCGTAAAGCGGAACAAAAGGAAATCGACCGCGTTACCGCCAGCGCCAAACGGCTGGCCGTCTGGGGCAAGGTCTACGATAACGAAGATCTGGCGCGCAAGGCCAAGCAGATGGAAAAGCACATCGAACGGCTGAAGGACGATCAAACCGAGCTGACCGCCGGCAGCCAGTGGCGGCTGGCGCTGCATGGCGACGCTCTGGCCGCCGATCGTCTGCTGGAAATGACGGAATTGGCGGTGAGCCCGGCGCCGGCGTGTCCGCCGCTGTTTACCCTGCCGTTGCAGCGGGTGAAAAGCGGCGACCGGGTGGCGATTATCGGCCGTAACGGCTGTGGTAAGTCATCGTTGCTGCGCCTGCTGTGGCGGCAGTATCAACATCCGTCGGCGGACCCGTCGATTCGCCTGCACCCGCGCGTTCGGCTGGGTTATTACGACCAGACGCTGCATCAACTGCGTGACGACGATACGCTGTTCGATGCGTTGACGCCGTTCGCGCCGCTGGCGCAGGACCGCAAGATGGCGCTGATCAGCGCCGGATTTCCGTGGTCGCGGCATCAGCAGACGGTCGCTACCCTGAGCGGCGGCGAACGCGCCCGGCTGCTGTTTGTCGGGCTGTCGCTGGCGCGCTACGGATTGTTGATGCTGGACGAGCCGACCAACCATCTGGACATGGAGGGCAAAGAAGCGCTGGCCGACACGCTGCAAACCTTTGGCGGCGGCGTGCTGCTGGTGACGCACGACCGGGCGCTGATCAGCCACAGTTGCAACCGCTTCTGGCTGGTTGATCACGGGGTGTTGAGCGAGTGGCACGATCTGGATCAGGTCTATCAACGGCTGAGCGAGCCAGCCGGCGGACCGACGGCGCACGTGGTGCAGCCGTTAGCGGCGGCGGCGGCGTCGGATCATGTCGATGAAGCCGATGTGCAGCTGGCGCAACTGGTTGAGCTGGAACACCGGCTGGCCGAGGATCTGGCGCGTAAGTCGAAGCACCAGAAACCGGCGCTACAGGCGCAGTGGCGAGAGGAGATCGCCCGGCTTAACGCCCTGCTGGGGCTGGTGTAAATCAAACCTCGCCCCCTCGTCAGAGGGGGCATTTGCAGTGGCAGCCTGGTACCTTATGCCTGTGCTATCAGCAGTCCTCAATAATCAGGTACGCCGCGTTCAGCGGCCCATGCACCCCCACCACTTTGATCAGTTCGATATCGGCGGTAGAACTGGGTCCGGCGATCAGGTTGATGCACGACGGCAGCGCTTCGCCCTGTCGCGCCCGCTGGCGCAGATGCTGGGCCAGTTGCGCCACGCGCGGCAGCAGGCAGCTTTTACGTACAATAAACAGTGTGGACTCCGGCAGCAGAGTGATGGCGCGCCCCTGTTGCGGCGTCGAGAACAGCACCACGCCGCCGGATTCGGTCAGGCCGTACTCGGCGTACACCACGCCGATGCGGGCCTGCGTCGCCAGCCGTAGATTTTCCTCGCCGGCTGTCGGCTCCCAACACTGTGCCTGATACGCCTGCCGTAGGTGGTCGGTGACGCCCAGTTCCGCCAGTCGCGGGTCGCCGCTGACCAGCACCGGCGCGCCGCCATAACGCTGGCACAGGCGCGCGGCGGCCTGCGCTACCTCAGCCTGCGGGGTGAGTTCACAGTGCGCCTGCATCACGTTGCCGGCGTAGTCGATAAAGGCGTCGCAGCGTTGCTGCGGCGTCAGTTCGGTCAGGCGGATGCGGGCCGGGTCGTTGTCCAGCGGCGGCAACGGCGGCGGCGTTTGACGTGGTTCACGACCGAGCCGGCGGGCCAGCGTGGACAGAAAGGCATCGCGGTTTTCCATTAACGTTTCTCCCTGGTCTGGCGTTGATGCTGTTTGAACCAGCTGCGGAAGCTTTCGCCGTCGGCGTCCGGCAGGTCGCGGGCGGCGGTCCATTCGCTGATAGCGCCGAGGTTAAACGGCATCTTGCCGTCGCGAATCAGCCAGCGCGCGGCGCGCGCCCCCGCCACCATGCCGACTTTCCACACCCCCGGATGGCGGTTGGCGTAGTTGAACAGTTGAACGGTGCGCCGTTCGGCGGCGGGCGTCATGCCGTTTTCCGCCAGCGTGCGCCGGTGTTGCAGGATCAGCGAGGACAGCGGAATGCGCACCGGGCAGACGTCGTCGCAGGCGGTGCACAGCGAGCAGGCGTAAGGCAGATGTTTGAAGTCTTCATATCCGCCCAGCAGCGGCGACAGCACCGCGCCGACCGGGCCGGGATAGATGGAGCCGTAGCCGTGGCCGCCGATATGGCGGTAGGCGGGGCAGGTGTTGATGCAGGCGCCGCAGCGGATGCAACGCAGAATGTCGTGGAACGGCGACCCCAGCACCTGCGAACGGCCGTTGTCGACGATCACCAAATGAAACTCCTCCGGGCCGTCGACGTCGTCGCTGCCTTTCGGGCCGGTCAACCAGGTGTTGTAGCCGGTTAAACGGGCGCCGACCGCGCTGCGCGCCAGCATGGTGAGGATCACGTCCAGCTCGTCAAAGGTGGGGACGATGCGCTCCATGCCCATGACGGCGATGTGGGTGCGGGGTAGGGTAGTGCACAGCCGGGCGTTGCCTTCGTTGCTCACCAGACTGACGGTGCCGGTTTCCGCCACGGCGAAGTTACAGCCGGTGATCCCCACTTCGGCGCTGAGAAAATCTTCGCGGATTTTCTGGCGGATAAAGCGCGTCATCGCTTCCGGTGTTTCCGGGCCGTCGTAGTCCAGCTGCTGTTGCAGTACGCGCTGGATTTGATGGCGATCTTTGTGGATGGCGGGCACCACCACGTGGGAGGGCGCGTCCTGATCCAGTTGCAGGATGTATTCGCCCAGATCGGTTTCCACCACCTCGATGCCGGCGGCCTGTAGCACGGCGTTCATGCCGATCTCTTCGGTCACCATGGATTTGGATTTCACCACCTTGCGGGCCTGTTTGGCCTGCGTCACCTGCAAAATATACCGGGTGGCGTCTTCGCGGGTTTCGGCAAAAAACACCTTGCCGCCGTTGGCGGTCACCTGTTCCGACAACTGGTACAGGTAGGCGTCGAGATTATCGAGCACGTGGGCGCGAATTTGCGCCGCCCGCGAGCGCCAGACATCCCACTGGCCCAGTTCATCGACCATCTTCTGGCGGTTGGCGCCAATGCGCTCCTGCGCATTGGCGACTGCCTGACGCATGATTGGGTTGTCGATCTGCTGACGGATACGTTCGCGAAACGGCAGGTTGCTGGTTTTGAGGTACATGGCGTCTCCTTAACGGCTCATCAGCACTTCGGCGATATGCAACACCTGAACGGCGTGCCCTTCACGCCGCAGCCGCCCGCCGATGTTGATAAGGCAACTGACATCGGCGCCGATCAGGTAGTCTGGTTTGGCTGCCATGATGTGCGCTACCTTTTCTTTCACCATTTCGCCGGAGATCTCCGCCATTTTGACGGAAAAGGTGCCGCCGAAACCGCAGCAGGTTTCCTGCGCATGAAGCGGCAGCAGTTCCAGGCCGCGTACCTGACTCAGCAGCGCCAGCGGTTCGTCGCGCACGCCCATTTTGCGAAACAGGCTGCAAGAGGGGTGGTAGACCGCCTTGCCCGGCAGGCGGGCGCCGACATCGGTGACCCCGAGCCGGTTGACGATAAACGAGGTGAGGTCAACCATCCGGCCGGCGACGCGCTCGGCGCGACTCGCCCAGGCCGGTTCATCGGCCAGCCAGTCGGCATAATGGCGGATAGCGTTGGTGCAGGAGCCGGCGGGCGAAATAATCGGGTCATCGTTCTCTTCCAGCGTGGCGATCAGCGTTTTCATGCCCGGCAGCGCGTCGCGGATATACCCGCTGTTGATGGCGGGCTGACCGCAGCAGCCTTGCCGCTCGGGAAAGTGGACGCGACAGCCGAGCTGTTCCAGCAGCAGCACGCTGTCACGCGCCATACGCGATTTGAGCGCATCGCCGATACAGGTGACAAAAAAATTAACGTTCATGTTGTGTTAGCTTCCAGTTTGTAGGGGTTAACGGCGTATCGGTTTAAAAAGGTGTCGGTTTAAAAATAACGATGGCGCTTATCGTTATGCGTTCGCTGGCCTTCGCCCGTGGCCTGAACGCATAGGTGAACATTCAGCGCGGCACGCACAACCCGTGTGTGACGCCCCGGCTAAACAGGACTTGCCATAACTGAATGTTTCTGGCCCGAAAGGCGCCGGCGCAGGCGGTCAGGTAATAACTAAACATACGCCGGAAGGCGGGCGAATAATGTGCCGCCAGTTGCGGCCAGGCTTCGGTAAAACGGGTCAGCCAGGCCATCAGGGTTTTATCGTAATCGGCGCCGAAGTTGTGCCAGTCTTCCATCACAAAATAGGATTCGCTGGTGTTGGCAATCTGTTTAATGGATGGCAGGCATCCGTTGGGAAAAATGTATTTATTAATCCACGGGTCAACGTTATGAGCGGTTTTATTCGACCCTATGGTATGCAGCAGGAACAGGCCGTCCGGCTTCAGGCAGCGATCCACCACCTCAAAATAGGCGGCGTAATTTTTCGGCCCGACATGTTCAAACATGCCGACGGAGACAATACGGTCGTACTGCTGGCGCAGATCGCGGTAATCCTGCAATAGAATATGGACATCCAACCCGCTGCAGCGCGCTTCCACAAAGGCTTTCTGCTCAGCGGAAATGGTGACGCCATGCACGGTGACGCCGTAATGCTGGGCGGCGTACACCGCCAGACCGCCCCAGCCGCAGCCGATATCCAGCAGCGTCATGCCGGGTTTGAGCCGGAGTTTTTCGCAGATCAGCGCCAGTTTGTTTTGCTGGGCGTCGTCAAGGGTGTCGGCCTGTTTCCAGTAGCCGCACGAATATTGCATGTAGGGATCGAGCATGTGGCTGAACAGGTCATTGCCGAGGTCATAGTGTGCTTTGCCGACCTGCCACGCACGTTTGCGGGACTGAAGGTTGACCAGCCGTGCCAGGGTGATGCGCATCAGATCGCGCCAGCGTGACGGGCATTGTTCATCCAGCCGGGCGGCGAGTAACCGGTGAAAGAACATATCGAGCCGCGGGCAGTCCCACCAACCTTCCATGTAACTTTCACCCAGGCCAAGCGAACCCTGTTGTAATACGCGTTTGAAAAAGCGTGGATCGTTAACCTGAATATCCCAGGCTTCGTCGCCATTAATGGTAATGCCGGCCTGATGTAATAATTCCTGCGCCATACGCCGCCATTCATTTTTTTCGCTGATATCCTCAACGATGCACACATTACTCATGATGTCTCCTTTAACTAACAGTTAATTCAATTGGTTATCGATAATGCTGATCACTACTTGGGCACTGTTTTTTCGGATGACATCGTGTCGCCGTCGGCAAAATGTTCTATTTCATCAAAAGGCGGACAAGCTATTACTAAAAACGGCAAGCGGCCGTGACATAAAAATAATGTCGCTTCCATGAATTCTTCCTCAATCCATTTACTGGTTTGAAAAATCGTACAATCACAGCGAGTTCGTTCATCAGGCCATGAGCTGGCACCTGCTGAATAGATGCTGATTATCGGGCAAATCAGGCTGGCCTGCGTTACCCTATCGAGACAAACTTCATCGAATAGAGGTCAGGCCGTCATGTCGCGTTCGTTTGTTTCTCCCCCCCGTTTGCCGGTGGCCGGACAGCCCGCGCCGGTATTGCTCACGCTGCCGCGGCCGGTCTACTTTCGCAGCTATCCGCTGGCGAAGGAGACGCAGGTGGCGCAGCACCAGCACCCGTTTGTCGAATTTCTGTATGCGCGGGAAGGCGGGATGCGGGTGGAGATTGAAGGCAAGACGCTGATCGTGCCGGTGCTGTACGGCGTCTGGATTCCGGCGCACGTGCCGCACCGCATTCTGGCGACCAGCGACGTGCTGCTGGAGAGTTTGTACATCGAGCCGGATTACGTGGCTATCGATTACAGCGCTTGTAAGGTCGTGTTGGTCAGCGATTTCATCCGCGAGTTTATCCACTACGCCACCAGACATGTGCCGGAACAGTATGACCACGATGGTGATGACGCCAGGTTGGTTCGGGTGTTGACCACGCTGCTGCGACAGCTGCCGGATGCCGGGTTTTCGCTGTCGTGGCCGCATTCGGCCACGCTGATGCGAGTATGCCGCGATATTCAGCAAACCCCGGATGTGGCGCACGGCATTGAGGAGTGGGCTTCCCGCACCGGGATGTCGGTGCGCACCTTTTCGCGCCGTTTCAAAAAGGAAACCGGGGTGGCGTTCAGCGAGTGGAAGAAACGCCTGCGGCTGCTGGAGTCGGTGGTGATGCTAAAAAACAACCACAGCGTGACGCAGGTGGCGCTGGAACTGGGGTATGCCAGCACCGCCTCGTTTACCTTCGCATTCCGCCAGATGTTCGGAGTGCCGCCGACGCGCTATTAATTCCCGCTTTTTCGGCCTGCGGTCAGATTGCTGACAAACACCATAACAAAATTCACCGTTCGTAAGAAAACATGTGCTGTTTGTTAGCAGCCCCACCTGCGGTGCGGATGAGCGCGCAAGGACGACCAACAGCGGAAACAGCAGCGGTGCCAAACTGAGAGCATCACACTTCAGTTAAGAAGGAGCGTCCACATGCGAAATCAACCCTTGGCATTGATTTGGCAAAAAATCCACTTCATGGCGTAGCAGGGAACGGTGCCGAGCGACTGACCAGAAACGCATTCCTGCCATTTCTGGCCCAGTCGCCCCCCTGTTTGGTATGAAGCCTGTGCATCAGCATCACTTCGCTCGTCGTTTGATGCACGAACACCGCACCGAGGATGCCGACAAAGATCACGCACACCGCGCTGACGGCCGGGATACCGCCGATGCTGCCGCCCACCGCCATCGCGATCGGCGTGGTGACCGATTTCGGCAGGATCGACGCGGCAATCGCCGGCGTCGCTCCCAGCCGCAGCGCAATCCAGGTGCCGGTGACCATCGCCACTACGCTGCCGAGAAAGCAGACGCTGATGATCGACTTCCAGCGCATGCGAATCTGGTGCAGCTGTTCATACAACGGAAACGCCAGCGCCACCACCGCCGGTTGCAGCAGGCTGTTGAGCACCGAGCTGCCGCGGAAATAGCGTTCGTAGGGAATGTGGCTGACCAGCAGAAACGCGATCAGCACCACCATGGAAACCAGCAACGGGTTTAGCAACGGCGAATTCAGGCGCTGGGCCAGCCGACGCGCCAAAAAGAACACCAGCAGCGTTAATGGCAGCGACCAGACGATATCATGCCACATGGTCGGCTCCTTTTTCCGCGTCGGCCTGATGGCGGGCCGCTTTACGGCCGTGGATCAGATGCGAACACGCGCTCACGGTGATCAGCACCACCAGCGTGCTGGCGGCGCAGGAAATGATTACCGGCGCGAACTGGGCGCGCAGCAGGTCGAAATACTGCATCACGCCGACGCCAATCGGCACGAACAGCAGCGCCATATAGCGGATCAGCACATGGCACCCCGGTTTGACCCACTGCGCCGGGATAATCTGCAACGACAACAACAGAAACAGGATCAGCATGCCGATGATGCTGCCCGGCAGGGTGATGGGAAGCACGGCGGATACGCCGATGCCGAGATACAAACAGGCGTAAATCAGTAAAAACGCTCGGGCCTGATGCCAGAAGCGGGTCATAACGGTATTCATGAAAGCGTCTGCCAGCGGATGAAGGTGGATGGATAACGGCGTTGATTATCTCCCCTTCCGCTGTGGCTGGTATTATCAAATCAGGACGATGTTTGTCGAAATAAAGACAGGTGGGCAATAAAGCCAAATCACCCCTGCGTGCTTTTCTTCAGCGCGTCGTACAGCCGCACCAGCTCGGCCAGTGAGTCGGCTTTCATCTTGCGCATCACCGCCGCGCGTCGCACTTTCACCGTGATTTCGCTGACGCCGAGCTGCGCGGCGATCTGCTTGTTCAGTTGCCCGGTCACCACCTGTTCCAGCACCTGCTGTTCGCCGGTGCTCAGGCTGTCGTGGCATGCCTGTAATCCGGCCTGAATATCGGCCCGACGGCGTTGTTCGCCATCCCGTTCTAGCCCTTTCTGGATGGCGTCGAGCAGGTCTTGTTCACGAAACGGTTTGGTCAGAAATTCCAGCGCGCCCGCTTTCATGGCGCGCACCGACATCGGAATGTCGCCGTGGGCGGTAATAAAAATCACCGGCAGCGTGATGCCGTGGCGGTGCATGTCATCCTGAAAATCCAGCCCGCTCATGCCCGGCATGCGCACGTCCAGAATCAGGCAGCCCGGCCGGTCAGGGCGGCGCGCGCTGATAAACTGCTGCGGCGACTCGAAGGCCTGGCTCTCCAGCCCGACCGACGCCAGCAGGTCTTCCAGCGCGGCCCGCACCGATGCGTCATCATCGACGATATAAATTATCGGCGCCGGTTCATTCCGCAGCGGGTGTTGATTCAGAAGGGTGTCGTTCATGGTGCTTTTTTTCCGTTCCCGGCAGGGTGAAGTAAAAGGTAGCGCCGCCGTCGGTATTGGCGCTGGCCCAGATCCGGCCGCCGTGGGTTTCGATGATCGAGCGGCTGATGGTCAGGCCCATGCCCATGCCGGTCGATTTGGTGGTGAAAAAGGTATCGAACAGCCGTTCGCTTTCTTCTGGTTTGAACCCGACGCCCTGATCGCAGACCGCAAAGCGAATATCCCCGTTTTTGTCGCGGTCCACGGTGACCGATAGCGCACGTTGTTCGGTCTTGGCGGCGTCGATGGCATCCACTGCATTCAGGATCAGGTTCATCAATACCTGCTGAATCTGGATCTTGTCCGCCAGAATCGGCGGCAGACCTTCCGTCACGCTGAAGCTAAACAGAATACGCTGCTGCATCAGTTCAGTGCGAATCAACAGCAGCATTTCGTCGATGGTATCGGTGATGTTCAGCCATGCCTTGTGCGGGGGCGTGCGGCTGGCGAACCCGCGGATGCGGGCGATGATTTCGCTGGCGCGGTTGGCGTCGCTGATGATGCGCTGTACCGCCAGTTCCGCGCGCGCCTGATTGGCCGGCGTGGCGTTGAGCCAGCGCAGACAGGCGTTGCCGCTGGTGACGATGGAGGCCAGCGGCTGGTTGACCTCATGGGCGATCGACGCGGTCAGTTCGCCCATCAGGTTTACGCGGGAGATCTGCGCCAGCTGGGCGCGCGCTTCATGAAACGCGTTGATGGCGGCCGACATTTTTAACGCCAGATAGGTCGACAGCGTAATCGCCAGCAGGCTGATGCCGCAGTTGATCAGGCTGGATTCGCTGCCGTCGGGCTTGCTGAGCTTATAGCTGAGCAGCGTCAGCACGATGCACAGCGCCGCGATGGCGCTCACGCCGCGCGGGGTCAGAAAACGCACCGCCAGCAGCACGATGGCAATCTGAAACACCCCCACCGCGATTTCCAGATCGGTGAGGGTATCGACCACCGCGATACCCACTGCCATCAGCACCAGCGGGATCACCCGCAACGTCGCGGCAGCGTGGCCGACGCGTGTTTTCTCACTCATCGTCAAGCACCCTTTTCTGTGTCGATCCCGCTGCCGGCGGCGCGTGGTTACGACGGGTTTTCCAGGCTGAACTGGTCGTGGGTTTCGTCGTAGGCGAACAGTTCCGCGTAACGTCCCCATTGCGTGACCGAATTCAGGGTCTGTGCTGCGTCGATTTCCGACATGAAATCCTCCAGTTCGTCACGAAAGCGGCGGGCCGGGGCGGTGCGTGACGAACGCTCGTCCAGCACCCGCCGGATGTGCGCGACCAGCGGTACGTAATTCAACAAATGCTGGGCAAACAGCTGTTTACGTTCGTCCACGCTGGCGTTGGCGTAGCGGCCGGCGGCCGGCAGCAGCCGGATGTCGCCGCCCTGCAATTCGGCGAGCCGCAGCAATTGCAGGATCTCCGCCACCGGGAACAGTTCGTCGGCGGTGTACTGCAAGGCGTTGGCCAGCTCCGGCAGGTCGGCTTTGCCGTCGTACGGCGCGGCGTGTACCGCCTCGATCAGGCCGGCCAGCGAGTTGGTGGACACCAGCGGCAGCACCATGCCCAGCCCGGAGCCGGGGAAAATCCCCTGCCGCGCGGCGCCCGCGCCGTTATCTGAGGTCATTTTAACGTAAATGTCTTCAACCAGCGCGCGAAACGCCGGATCCTGACGGTTGCGCGGCTGCGGCAGGTCGACGCGGATTTCGCAGGCCACCCGGCCGGGATTGATGGAAAACAGGATGATGCGATCGCACATCAGCACCGCTTCTTCGATATTGTGCGTCACCATCAGGATGGACTTGATCGGCATGCGGCCTTCGCCCCACAGGTCCAGCAGGTCGGTGCGCAGGGTTTCGGCGGTCAGCACGTCCAGCGCGGAAAACGGCTCGTCCATCAGCAGGATGTCCGGGTCCACCACCAGCGCGCGCGCCAGCCCGACGCGCTGCCGCATCCCGCCGGACAACTCCTTGGGATAGGCGTTCTCAAAGCCGTCGAGGCCGATCAGGTCGATGGCCGCCAGCGCCCGTTTACGGCGCTGTTCCACCGGCACGTTTTGCGCTTCCAGCCCGACTTCGACGTTTTGCTGCACCGTCAGCCAGGGAAACAGGGCGAAACTCTGGAACACCATGCTGACGGTGGTCGGCCTGCCGTCCGGCCCCGGCGGGAAATCCACCTGCCCGGCGCTCGGTGTGAGCAACCCGGCGATCGAGCGCAGCAGGGTCGACTTGCCGGAACCGGAGCGACCGAGCAACCCGACGATTTCGTTGTCGTACAACGTCAGATTGACGTCGTCCAGCACCAGCCGCTCGGCGCTGCCGGGTTTGCCATACAGATGCCGGACGTGTTGTACATTCACCAGGCAGTGCGATTGATGAGCCAGACCGTTCGGTTGATGAACCTGGCCGTTCTGTTGATCAATAATCATGGTGTTCTCCTTAACCGAGGCGCAGGCGGCGTTCGGCAAATTGGTACAGGGGGCGCCACAGCAGGCGGTTAAAGGCGATCACAAATACCGACATCACCGCGATGCCCAGCGCGACCCGGGGAAAGTCGGCCGCGGTGGTCGCATTGGCGATGTAGGCGCCAAGGCCGGTTGCTTCCAGATGTTGTTTCCCCCAGGAAATGGATTCGGACACGATGCTGGCGTTCCAGGAGCCGCCGGACGCGGTGAGCGCGCCGGTCACGTAGTAGGGGAAAATGCCGGGCAGCGCTACCTGACGCCACCACTGCCAGCGCCGGATACCGTAAATGCGCGCTGCCTCCAGCAGGTCGGTCGGCAGGGCGGCGGCGCCGGCGATCACGTTGAACAGGATGTACCACTGGGTGCCCAGCACCATCAGCGGCGACAGCCAGATATCCGGATTGAGGTTAAAGCCGGCGATGAGGATCACCGCGAACGGAAACAGCACGTTGGCCGGAAAAGCGGCCAGAAACTGGGCCAACGGTTGCAGGCGTTCGGCGACGCTGGGCTGCAAACCGATCCACACGCCGATCGGCAGCCAGATGACGCTGGCCAGCGCGATCAGCACTACTACCCGCGCCAGCGTCGCCAGCCCCATGCCGAACACCGCGATGACATCCGCCATGCCGAGCGACGCGCCGATGTATTGCACTAACTGCACCACGCCTGCCAGTACGCCGATAATCACCAGCGCCAGCCACAGCCGATCGGTGATCTTGCTGTAATGAGGGCCGGGCGTGTGGCTTAAAAACGGTGGCAACCGCGGCCAGCGCAACGCCGCCAGCGCGTGAAACGGCCAGCCAAGCACGCCGGCGATCGCCGTTGAGATGTGGGTGCGGCGGATCAGGTCGTAGACCCAGGAGCGCGGTCGTTTCTGCGACGCGGTCTGCTCGAAACGGAACTTGTCCGCCCAGGCCACCACCGGCCGGAACAGCAGTTGATCGTACAGCACAATCACCACGGTCATAGCGACGACCGCCCAGGCGATGGCGGTCAGGTTTTCCTGCGCGATCGCCAGCGCCAGCCAGGAACCGATCCCCGGCAGGTTGACGGTGGTGTTGCCGACGGTGATCGCTTCCGACGCCACCACGAAGAACCAGCCGCCGGACATCGACATCATCATGTTCCACACCAGACCGGGGGTGGCGAACGGCAGCTCCAGCCGGATAAACCGCCGCCAGGGCGAGAAACCGAATTGCTGGCTGACCTCGCTCAGATCGCCGGGAAGGGTGCGCAGCGACTGGAAAAAGCTGAACGCCATATTCCAGGCCTGACTGGTGAAAATGGCGAAGATGGCCGCGCATTCCACCCCTAACTGGCGGCCGGGAAACAGCCCCATGAAAAAAGTGACGGTGAAGGTCAGAAACCCCAGCACCGGCACCGATTGCAGGATATCCAGCGCCGGGATGATCACCATCTCGGCCTTACGGCTCTTGGCGGCCAGCGTGGCGATGACCAGCGTGAACAGCAGCGACACCCCCAGCGCCACGAACATGCGCAGAGTGGTACGTAGCGCGTATTCGGGCAGCAGGGCGATATCCAGCCTGACCGGGCTGGCGTCCAGAATGGAGAGCGGCAGGTTCATTTGCTCCATGCCGTACACCACCAGCGCCGCTACCAGCGCCAGCAGGGTGAAAAACAGCATGTCCGCCCGGTAGGACGGCGCCGCGTGCCGCCGGATAGGGCGCATGGCCTGGTCAGTCATAATGCTCTGAAGGGGATGATGCATGATTTTCCTCGCGGTAATGTCAGGCATTAGCCGGAAAAATGTCTGGCGGCAGGCATCGTGTCGTGTTTTCGCAATAATCCACGGTCATCGCTATTGATTACTGTAAAAACACGTTGCCGTAAAAATACGCTGCCGCAACTAAGACAGTCGGTCGGTTTTATTCTCTGATGAATGCGGGTGAAAAATATAATAAGTGCTAAATCGCGTCCACGATTAAAAAGTATAGGTCATCTATACCAAAGTATATTCCGCCGAGACGATGGCGTGATTGAAATGGTCATCGGAAAGTTTTTTCTTATTAATTATAATTTTATCGGGTGATTCTGTTTTGGCGGCTACCGCGGGTTTTATCCCCCATCACCGCCGGCGAACGGGCCGTTAATGATATTGTTTTTTACTTTGCATGAATTATTTATGAATCTTCGTTGGGTAAATAAATCGAAAAATAAAGTTGGCGGTGTTTTAATTCCAGGGGGATAAATGCGAGAGAGGCTTTTTTCCTGAATCGATGGTTGGTGCTATGTGTAATGAGCGCCGCGATTACCTTGTTCTCCGTTAACATATTAATCGCTGCTATTACATTAATCGCTACTGCCACATGAATCGCTACTGCCACATGAATCTCTACTGCCACATTAATCTCCACTGTCACATTAATCGCTACCGCCAGGTTGATCGTCGCTACCACATTGCAGAAAAATAGTGGGGCGATGTTTTTTCCGTTGACGGCACGCGGGCGATCGGTTTTTGTAACAACGCTCGGTTTTCGTAACAGCGAGCGGTTTTTGCAGGCGCTATCGATTTCCGTAGCATAATGCGCACAGGCCTGCCGGATGGAGTGTGGGAATGACTTTTATTGAAAGTGGAGTAACGGCATTAGCCAACGTGGTTGAACAGGACAGTCAGGGTTGGTTTCAGGGGCATGTCGGCGCGTCGTTTCTGGCCGGCGCCGCCTTACTGGACAGCGGCCTGTTGCCGCCGCCTGCCGCCGACAGCCTGAGAACCCGGCTGGAACGGCAGCAGCAAAAATACCACGCGCTGCTGGCGCCGTTGCCGGCCGGCGAGGTGGCTACGGACTATAGCCCTATCCTGAACGCGATAGCGCGCAACACCCGGCAGCTCAGCCGCTCCGGTCACGGCGTGATTTACGGCGCGCTGCTGCTGGATACGTTGCAGCGCACGTCGGCGGCGGTAACGGAAAATGCGGTGGCGAATATCGCCCGGCTTATCGATAACTGCGCCAGCGACAAGTGGGACCGTTACGCCGGGATCGCCGATTACCGCGCGTTTCGGCTGCCGGAGCCTGTCGAGGTGGATATTGAGGCGCTATGCGTGCTGGCGGTGCAGCGCAGCACCCATCAGGTTTATCACGATGTCGACGGGTATTTTCTGACCGGCGAAAAAATTCACGGCGTCACCCATGCGCACGCCATTTATCTGCTCAACGCGCTGGGGTATGGCGAGCTGGCGATGCAAGCCGCCTCGCAACTGGCCGTGCAACTGGTGTTGAATGACCGATTGCCGGATACGGATGTCCGGCGCGCGCAGCCCAAACCCTTTTCCGTGGCGGATGCGGCGGTGTGGGCGGACGAGTTCAGCGACGAGCATCAGATCAAGCTGGCATACAGCTATCTGGATTTGTGCCGGAAAATCAGGCAGCCGCTGGCGCGTCTGGACAATTTGTGGGGCGCGATTCGCTAACGTGACCGCAGAAAGCTTTCACGATTTGGTTCAACGTCGGCTTTACTTCATGTGCAGCGTAGGAAGAGGGCGTAGCGGCATGGCCGCCAGCCCGTTAAGCGATGTGGCCTGATGCGCCCCGGCGCGGAAAACGCCGGGGCAGAGCGATGATTACGCCAGATCGAACCGGTCGAGATTCATCACTTTGGTCCAGGCGGCGACGAAGTCGTGGACAAACTTCGCCTGCGCGTCCGTACTGCCGTAGACCTCGGCCAGCGCGCGCAGTTGCGAGTGGGAACCGAAGATCAGGTCGACACGGGTGCCGGTCCACTTCAGGTTGCCGCTAACGCGATCGCGCCCTTCAAATACGCCTTCTTCACCTGCCGCCGCTTTCCACGTCGTGCCCATGTCCAGCAGGTTCACGAAGAAGTCATTGGTCAGCGCGCCGGGCCGTGCGGTGAACACGCCGTGCGACGCCTGGCCGACATTGGCCCCCAGTACCCGCAGCCCGCCCACCAGCACCGTCATTTCCGGCGCGCTCAGCGTCAGCAACTGCGCCTTATCCACCAGCAGAGCTTCGGCCGCCACGCTGTAATGGCCTTTCAGGTAGTTGCGGAAACCGTCGGCGATCGGTTCCAGCACCGCGAAAGACTCGACGTCGGTTTGTTCCTGCGACGCATCCATCCGCCCAGGCGTGAAGGGCACGGTTACCGCATGACCGGCGGCTTTCGCCGCCTGTTCCACCCCGACGGCGCCAGCCAGCACGATCAGGTCGGCCAGCGAGACTTGCTTGTTGTCGGACTGGGCGCGGTTGAACTCGCTTTGGATGCTTTCCAGCGTACTTAGAACCTTCGTCAACAGGTCAGGCTGGTTGACCGCCCAATCTTTCTGCGGCGCGAGACGAATGCGTGCGCCGTTGGCGCCGCCGCGTTTGTCGGAGCCGCGGAAGGTGGACGCCGATGCCCAGGCGGTGGAAACCAATTGGGAGACGCTCAGACCGGAAGCCAGCACCTTGGCTTTCAGGGTGGCGATATCCTGCTCGCTGACCAGAGTGTGATTGACCGCCGGGATCGGGTCTTGCCAGATCAGCTCTTCGGCCGGAACGTCCGGGCCGAGGTAGCGGGCGCGCGGCCCCATGTCGCGGTGTGTCAGTTTGAACCAGGCGCGGGCGAACGCGTCGGCAAACTGATCCGGGTTCTCGTAGAAACGACGGGAAATCTTTTCATACGCCGGGTCGAAACGCAGCGACAGGTCGGTAGTCAGCATCGTAGGCACGTGGCGTTTGGACGGGTCATGCGCGTCCGGCACTTCACCGGCGCCTGCGCCGCCTTTCGGTTGCCACTGATGGGCGCCGGCCGGGCTTTTGGTCAGTTCCCACTCGTAGCCGAACAGGTTCTGGAAGAAGTAGTTGCTCCATTGGGTCGGCGTTTGCGTCCAGGTCACTTCCAGCCCGCTGGAGATGGTGTCGCCGCCGTTGCCGCGACCAAATTTGCTCTTCCAGCCCAACCCTTGTTCTTCAATGCCGGCCGCTTCCGGTTCCGGGCCGACCAGCGCGGCGTCGCCCGCGCCGTGAGTTTTGCCGAAGGTGTGACCACCGGCGATCAGCGCCACGGTTTCTTCATCGTTCATCGCCATGCGACAGAAGGTTTCGCGGATGTCTTTGGCGGCGGCGATCGGGTCCGGGTTGCCGTTCGGGCCTTCCGGGTTGACGTAAATCAGCCCCATTTGTACCGCGGCCAGCGGGTTTTCCAGATCGCGCTCGCCGGAGTAGCGTTTGTCGCCGCCCAGCCAGGTGGTTTCCGCGCCCCAGTACACATCTTCTTCCGGTTCCCACACGTCCGGACGCCCGCCGGCAAAACCGAAGGTTTTGAATCCCATCGATTCCAGCGCCACGTTGCCGGTGAGGATCATCAGGTCGGCCCATGAAATTTTCTGGCCGTATTTCTGCTTAATCGGCCACAGCAGGCGGCGTGCTTTGTCGAGGTTGACGTTATCGGGCCAACTGTTGAGCGGCGCGAAACGTTGCTGACCTGCGCCGGCGCCGCCACGGCCGTCGCCGGTGCGGTAGGTGCCGGCGCTGTGCCAGGCCATACGGATAAACAGCGGACCGTAGTGGCCGAAGTCCGCCGGCCACCAGTCCTGTGAGTCGGTCATCAGGGCATGAAGGTCTTTTTTGATAGCATCGAGATCGAGGCTGTTAAACGCCTCGGCGTAGTTGAAGCCCTTATCCAGCGGGTCGGACAGGGAAGAATGCTGGTGCAGAATGTTCAGATTCAGTTGGTTCGGCCACCAGTCACGGTTATCGGTGCCGCTACCGCTGGCGGTAACCGGCGTACTCTGGTGATGAAATGGGCATTTGCTTTCAGTTGTCATGCGTTCTCTACCTCATGCTCATGTGTCCCCATCAACCCGGCCGAACCGCGTGCCGGGCAGTGAGCTGTGGACAGGAAATTGCTCATAATGCTGACGTTGGGTGCTGCGCCAGTTTCTAACGCAATAATTTGAATTTCATAGCATAGTTCTCGTGCGACACGTGGTGATCCAGTGTCCTTTGGTTGAAATTCACTATTTATCTTAGTCAGCGTCTGGTCAGAGATAAAATCGAATTACATGAATATTGTGATAGATAATGGCTATTTAACCGCGAAGATTAATAAGTAAAGCAATTGTTAACGCCAGGTATGCAGGGCAAGCTACGGCAAACCGACCGGTAGACCGGGCGGCAGAGCACAGCATGTGTCGTCATGACACGGCGCTTGCGGCGCTGATGCAACGTACGCTTTTCCGGCAGCGGTTGTTTTCAACTGTATCTTTCATTTCAATGATTAATGAATTACGTAGGAATGTTTCCTGCTTCTGCACCGTTTGCCGATGTCATTTATAGTGCGGCCACACGATGAATCAATATCTTTACCCTGGGCTGCGTCCGTGAAGGCGGCGTGATAGCCGCTGGTGATCATTTCACCGCGGGACGCAGCCTTATTTCAGTTGGCGCGGTTTATGCTTAAAAGACATTCTACAGGTGTGGGTGTGACCTATTTTCAGGGTCGCTTTGTTTTGTTGTGTGTCGGTATCTGCGTTTGCCTGGTGCTATTGATGGCCCGCGTCGGGTATTTGCAGGTGGTGGCAAGCCTGCAACTGGAGAAAGAAGCCAATCAGCGTTCGCTGCGCGAACTGGTGATGCAGCCGTTGCGCGGCAGCATCACCGATCGCAACGGCCACCCGCTGGCGGTCAGCGTGGCCTCCAATGACGTGGTGGCCGATCCGGTGCATGTGCTGGAGAGCGACCCGACGCTCGCCGGTGCGCAATGGAGCGCGCTGTCCACCGCATTATCGCTGCCGCTCAGCGCCATTAAAGACAAGATTCAGGAGAATGCTCACCGCCATTTTCTCTATATCTCGCGTCAGGTTGAGGCCGGGATCGCCGACTACGTGCATCAATTGCACATTGGCGGCATCTCGACCCCGAACGATGCCAGCCGCTATTACCCGATGAGCGACGCGGTGTCCAACCTCATCGGCATCGTCGGGCTGGATGGACAGGGGCTGGACGGCATTGAGCGCAGTTTCAACAAGTTGTTGCAGGGTAAGCCGGGGTTACGGGTTTACCGCAAAGATCGTTACGGCAACGTGGTCAGCCTGATGGCCGACGATCCGGCACAGCAGGCGCCGACGCTGACCCTGAGTATCGACAGTTATCTGCAGTTCGTTCTCTATTCGCACCTGCGTGACGGCGTACAACTGAACAAGGCCGATTCCGGTGCCGCGGTGCTGATTGACGTTAACACCGGCGAGATCCTCGGCATGGCCAGCTACCCATCCTACAATCCCAATCATTACGAAGGCGAGCCGCAGAAGAACATGCGGAATGTGGCGATGTCGGACAGTTTTGAACCGGGGTCGACCGTTAAACCGTTGGTGGTGATGGCAGGGTTGCAACGTCATCTGATCCGGCCCGATTCGGTCATCGATACCACGCCTTATCCGGTGAACGGGCACCTGATTAAAGACGTCGGGCACTGGAGCCGGCTGACCATCACCGGCATTTTGCAAAAATCCAGCGATATCGGGGTATCCCACATTGCACTGGCGATGCCGGCAAATGTGCTGGTCGATCTTTATCATCGCTTTGGGCTTGGCGTTGCCAGCGGGTTGGGGATCGAGGGCGAAACCAGCGGTTATTTCCCGCTGCACCGCGAGCGGTGGTCCGATATTGAGCGCGCGACCTTTGCGTTCGGATATGGGCTGCGCGTCACGCCGCTGCAGATTGCGCGCGAGTACGCCACCATCGGCTCCTTCGGCGTTTATCGCCCGGTGTCCATCACCAAAGTGACGCCGCCGGTCATCGGCACCCGGGTGATCGACGAAGATGTGGCGAGGACGGTGGTGCATATGATGGAGAGCGATGCCTTGCCCGGCGGTAGCGGGGTAACGGCCGCCGTCCCCGGCTACCGCCTGGCGATTAAAACCGGTACGGCCGAGAAAATGGGCGCCGACGGCAAATACGACGGCGGTTACGTCAACTACACCGCCGGGGTAGCGCCGGCCAGTCAGCCGCGGGTAGCGCTGGTGGTGATGATCAACCATCCCGACGCTGGCAAACACTTCGGCGGCTCGGTCGCCGGCCCGGTCTTCGGTCACATCATGGGGGATGTGCTGCGCCACATGGATATTCCGCCAGACGCGCTCACCCAATAATCCTTGCTGTTAGCGGCGCCGGCAAGCGGATTTGTCGGCGCTGGCGCGTACCTAATAGCTTTCATGATCTACCTCAATGAAGTGTGATGTTTTTATAAAAGTTCATACGCGAGGCGAGTACGTATTTCTTTCGCGGTGTACTATTCCCTCGCGATGTATATGCCCGCATGATTTTTCTTGTTGAGGTTAATTTGTCGTAATAATAGGGGTTACCCGTTGTGGCGCAATTAATAATGAATGACAGGGTCATGGATGATATAGCGAGTGATGGTTTACTCAATGAAGTAAAGCATTACTGGAACAAGAGAGCGGAAGGATATAACGATGTTAACGTCGCTGAATTAGCAGGCGACAAGCGCCGGTTATGGCAGGATGTTATTTTACATCATGCCCCGAAAAAGCCGCTGTTGAATATATTGGATGTCGGCGCCGGGCCGGGTTTTTTCGCCGTCACGCTGGCGATGGCGGGGCATAATGTTACCGCGGTGGATGCAACGCCCGGCATGCTGGTGCAAGCCAAAAATAATGCCGATGTTTATGGCGTTGATATCAATTTTGTGGCGTCGGATGTGCATACGTTGCCGTTCCCGGATAACCATTTCGATGTGCTGGTGACGCGCAATGTCACCTGGAATCTGAAACAACCGCAGGCGGCCTATCAGGAGTGGCGGCGGGTATTAGCTCCCGGCGGTCGTCTGATTAATTTCGATGCTAATTGGTACGCCCATCTTTTTGATGCCGAGGCGCGCGACGGCTATTTGCGCGATCGGCAGAATGCCCGTCGCCTGAAGATTAATGACCACTATGCTAACACGGACACGGTAGCGATGGAGAATATTGCCAGAGCGCTGCCGTTAAGCCGGGAAATACGCCCGGAGTGGGATCGTCACTCTCTGCTGGCGTGTGGTTTTAATCAGGTTTTCATCGATGAAAATATTGCCGAAAACCTCTGGGATGACGAAGAGAAAATTAACTACGCGTCGACGCCGATGTTTATGGTGGTTGCGGAAAAATAGACCGCTATACCCGTCATACTACCCGTCATACTTCACGTTGCAGGTGCGTTGGCGTTTCTTGTTTATTTTTTCAGGGGAAGGGTGATGTTTGGGATACGGCCAATCACACTGGCGGTGTTAATACTGTGCCTGTTCTCCGGCGTATTTTCGGTGTACGCCGGCGCTGCGGATAATCAACTGGTGTACGCCAGCACCAAAGATATTCGTGATATTAATCCTCATCTTTATGCCGGTGAAATGGCCGCCCAGAATATGGTGTTCGAGTCGCTGGTTATGAATACGCCCGAGGGGGTGAAACCCTGGCTGGCGGAAAGCTGGACGATATCGCCCGATGGCAAACAGTATATTTTCAATTTACGCCACGATGTTCGGTTTACCGATGGCGAGCCGTTAACGGCCGAGGCCGTCAAACAGAACATAGAGGCGGTGCTGGATAATTATCCGCGCCATGCCTGGCTTGAGCTGGTGCAACAGATCGATAAAGTGACTGCGCTGGACCGCTATCGCGTCGAAATCACACTCAAAAATCCCTATTACCCGACGCTAATCGAACTGGGGCTGACCAGACCGTTCCGTTTTGTGTCGCCCAACGCGTTTATCGACGGTAAAACCAAAAACGGCATCACGGGGTCTGTGGGAACCGGCCCCTGGCTGCTGGCGGAGCATAAAACCAATCAATACGCGCGGTTTGTCGTCAACCCGAATTATTGGGGCGGCCGGCCGCGCCTTGACAGCGTGGTGTGGCGGGTGATGCCCGATCGGCAGTCGATGCTGATGGCGCTGCAAAAAGAAGAGATCCAGCTCATTTTCGGCGCGGACGGCGATATGCTGGATATGGACAGCTTTGCCGCGCTGCAGGCATCGGGAAAATACCGGACGTTGATCAGCCCGCCGGTCGCTTCCCGCGCGCTGGTGCTGAATAGCGGTCGTCCCATCACCGGGGATAAAGCGGTGCGTCAGGCGTTGCAATACGCCATTGATAAAGCGGCGATCGCCAGCGGGATTATGGATAACACCGAAAGCGTGGCCGATACCCTGATGTCGCGCCGTGTGCCTTATTGCGATATCGATTTGCCGGTTTACCGGTTTAATCCGCAGCAGGCCGGAACATTGTTGGAAGCGGCCGGCTGGCATCTGGCGGCGGGAAAGACGGTGCGGGAAAAGCAGGGCAAGGCGCTGACGCTGATGCTGTCTTACAACCGCAATAACGCGGCGGAAAGGGAAATTGCCGAACTAATTCAGGATGACCTGAAAAAGATCGGCGTGCAGCTGACTATTCTGGGGGAAGAAAAGCAGGCGTTTTTGGACCGCCAAAAATCGGGCGACTTTGACCTGCAATATTCGTTGTCATGGGGAACGCCTTACGACCCGGCTTCGTATATTTCGTCGTTCCGTATTCCCGCCCATGCCGACTATCAGGCGCAGAAGGGATTACGCCGCAAGCCTGAAATCGATAGCCTGATTGGCGAAATATTGCTGACGCCGAATGAAACACGGCGGCAGGAACGGTATACGCGGTTATTCACGCTGCTGGCTGATGAAGCGGTGTATATCCCGTTAACCTATTCAAAAACCAAAGCTATCTATTCGCCCACGCTGAACGGGGTGTCGTTTAACTCATCACAGTATGAGATTCCCTTTGAGAAAATGTATTTCTGATCGCCGAACGATGTTCCCGACAGGGCGTGTTGCCAACGCTGCGTCGGGGAAATGCACAGGAAAACAGAGCTGATGCGTGCATATTTCATCAAACGATTATTTATGACGGCGCCGCTGGCCGTGGTGATGTCGTTGGTGGCTTTTTCGCTGCTGAATCTGGTGCCTGCCGACCCGGCTGAAGTGGCCTTGCGTGTGAATGAAATCGTGCCGACCGATGAGGCGGTGCAGCTGATGCGCCAGGAGTTAGGGCTGGACCGGCCTTTCCTTCAACGTTATTTACTCTGGCTCTGGAAGGTACTGCACGTTGATTTCGGCACCTCGTTTATCACCCGACGGCCGGTATGGCATGAATTTATGCAGGCGCTGCCCGCCACGCTGTATCTGGCCGCGGTGTCGCTGGTGATGATCGTCACGCTGTCGCTGACGTTGGGCATCGCCTGCGCGGTAACCGAAAATCCCCCTTTCGACAAAGTGGTTCGTAGCCTGGTTTTCCTGACGGTCGCCATCCCTAATTATTGGATTGGCTTGCTGTTGCTGTGGGGACTGGCGGTCAAGATGAACCTGTTTCCTGTCGGCGGCATGCAAGACGCGCACTCCGTTATTTTGCCGTCATGCACCCTGATGCTGGGATACATCGGCACCTATATTCGGCTGATCCGGGGAAGTATGATCGGTAATTTGCGGCAAAATTACGTGTTGTACGCCAGAGCGAGAGGGCTGCCGGCGCCGCTGATTATCGGTAAACATGTGCTGGTGAATTCCCTGCACGCGTCTTTGGTGGCGATTGGTATGAGCATCCCAAAATTAATTGCCGGCACGGTGGTGATCGAAAATATCTTTGCCTGGCCCGGCGTGGGCCGGCTGTGCCTTTCGGCTATTTTCAATCGTGACTATCCGATGATTCAGGCCTACATGTTGCTGATGGCGCTGCTGTTCCTGGGGTGTAATTTTTTGACCGACCTGTTGCAGGTCAAACTTGACCCGCGAATCAGGGGGGAAGGTTAAGTATGGCGTGGGCTATCGGAAAAAAAATCACCCAGGATCGACTGGCCTTGCTGTGTGGTCTGTTGCTGCTAACGGTGTTGATTGTCGGTGTTTTCGCGCCGTATATCGCACCGCATGATCCGGCGTTGACGTCGGTCAGGCACAAGTATCAGGGCGCCAGCCTGCTCTATCCGCTCGGTACGGATAATCTGGGCCGGTGCGTTTTTTCGCGTCTGGTGTTTGGCGTGAGAACCACGGTGTTTTATAGCATCGCGGCCATGATGTTGACCGTGCTGGCCGGCGCAATCGTTGGCCTGATCGCCGGTTATTTCAAAGGCAGAATCGACGGATTGTTAATGCGCGCCTGCGACGCCATGCTCTCTTTTCCCGGCGAGGTGATGATTTTTGCCATCGTGGGGATTATCGGGCCGGGAATGCAAAACATCCTGCTGGCGGTGGTGCTGGCGAAATGGGCCTGGTATGCGCGTATGGTCAGAGGGATGACGCTGCGGCACGGCAGTAAAAATTATGTCAATTACGCGCGTATTATTGCCGCGCCTCCGGTCTATGTCATGCGCCGGCACTTGTTGCCGGCCGCCGCCGCCGACCTGATTATTCTGGCGTCCGCGGATATTGGTAGCGTGATACTGATGATCTCCGCGCTCTCTTTCCTGGGGCTGGGCGCCCAGCCGCCGTTGCCGGAATGGGGAAATATGCTCAGCGAGGCGAAAAACGTCATGCTGACTCACCCGACGCAAATGTTGCCCGCCGGCATCGCCATTGCCGTAGTGGTCGCCGCCTGCCATGTGGTCGGCGATTTTTTGCGCGACGCGCTGGACCCCGCCGCTTATGCCGACAAGACGGTTTACGCCGACAATAGCGCTTATGCTGACAGTACCGCTTATGCCGACAGCAAAGAGTAGGCCACGATGACGCCGCCGGTGTTGCTGGACATTAACCGGCTCGCGGTTTCCGATGCGCGCACAGGCTGCGTCCTGCTCAACGATATTAATCTGACGCTGCATGAACGCTGCTGTACGGCGATTGTGGGGGAGAGCGGCAGCGGAAAAAGTCTGCTGTGCAAAAGCCTGCTCGGCCTGTTGCCGCCCTGGCTGCGCGTCAGCGGCGAAACGGTTTTTCGAGGCCGCGATTTGCAACGTCTGTCGTCGACAGCGTGGCTGACTATTCGCGGCAAACAGATGGCGCTAATCATGCAAGATGCCGTCAGCGCGTTTGATCCGCTGTATACGGTGGGTAACCATCTTGATGAAACGCTAAAACGGCATACGCCGTTGACTGGCGCGCAGCGTCGTGACCGTGCTAATGCGCTGCTGGAAAACGTCGGGCTGCGGGATGCGGCTGAATTACTGGCTAAATATCCCCATCAGTTGTCCGGCGGGATGCTGCAACGGGTGATGATTGCCATCGCCTTGGCATCAAAACCGGCGTTGATCATTGCGGATGAACCGACCACCTCGCTCGACTGCATTACGCAGTATCAAATCGTGCAGCAGTTTATCCAACTGCAAAAAAGCGGTGATAGCGCCATGCTGTTTGTTTCTCATGACCTGGCGCTGGTCAGGGCGCTGGCGCAGTACGTGGTGGTGATGAAAGACGGCCGGATCGTTGAGCAGGGGGCAACCGAACGGGTATTCGCCCACCCCGAACAGGATTATACGCGCGGCCTGATCGAGACGCGCAGACGGTTAAGTCTGGCCTTCAACCAGATCATGGGGAAATAACGCATGTTGCTTGATGTTCGGCAGGTTGAAAAAAGCTATTGGGAAAATCGCGGGCATTTTTTCTCGAAAAGAAAACGTACGGTGATAAAAAATGTCTCGTTCTCGCTTGAGCACGGCGATTGCCTCGGCATTATCGGCGAAAGCGGTGGCGGAAAAAGTACTCTGGCTCGCCTGATTAGCGGGCTGGAACGGCCCGACCGGGGGACGATATTATTAGCGGGCGAGCCGGTCTTCTCCCCCAAAAATAGAAGGCGCCGAATCAGCGCTGTATTTCAGGATTATACCTCTTCAATTAATCCGCTGATGACGGTTTATCAGGCGCTATCCGAGCCGTTGATGTTGCAGGGAATAATCAGCCGGGCCGAGCGGGATCGTCACAGCAGCGAATTATTAGCGCTGGCCGGTTTAGCGCCGAAAATACGCGGGCGTTATGTCCATGAATTGTCGGGCGGTCAGATTCAGCGCGTCTGTATTTGCCGGGCGGTGGCGACAAACCCGCAACTGCTTATTCTGGATGAGGCCATCAGCGCGCTGGATGTGTCCTCGCAGGTGCAGATTCTGGATCTGCTTATCGACCTGAAAAAACGTTTTAACCTTTCCTGCCTGTTTATTACGCATGATATTCAGGCGGCGGCGTATCTGTGCAACAACGTGATGTTTTTCCGTGAGGGCGAAATCATTGAAGCCTGCGCGGTTAACGATTTATCCACGGTGTCCCATCCCTACTCAAACACGTTGCTGCAAGCGGTAATGACCTTTCGCTAAGGCTGATGCCTGCCCAGGGCCGCTTCACCGCGGCATCGCCACGACTCACTTTGCCAGAGAATCACCGGACCGGGCGCTGTCCGCTGCGATACGCCGCGTTGGCGTTCCGGGAAGGATAACGTGCGTGCATAAGAATCGAGATTGACATTTTGATGCCTAGGCATTAATTTCAATTTCAATTAATGCCTAGTCAGGTTCTTGTGAGATGAATGAAAAATCCGATGAAATGCTCTACCCGCTTGGCTTGCTTATCCACCTGGTAAACCAGTTCAAGGATAACCTGCTGAATGACTATTTTGCCGACAGCGACATCACCGCGCCCCAGTTCAAGGTCTTGATGAGTATCTATAAAGGCTTCACCAGCCCGGTGGAGGTGAGCAAAAACGTGATGATGGACGGCGGTGCGCTTAGCCGCATGATCGAGCGGATGGTGAAGCGGGAACTGCTGTTGCGGTTGCCTAACCCCAGTGACAAGCGGCAGGTGATTCTGGCGCTGACGGAAAAAGGGCTGGCGATCCTCCAGCAGTTTGAACGGGAAGGGATGCGGATTGTCCTGTCGCAAACCACCGCGCGCCTGACTTATCAGGAAGTGGAACAGCTGATGCAGTTGCTCATCAAAATGTTGCCGGATGAGGTGATAGCGCGCCATTCCTCTCACTTAACCTACCCACAATAAAGGTCACCGCTTCCATGGATACGACATCCACGCCATCCGCTCCGCGCGTCAGCCGCCGTAAACGTCAATTCGCCATCCTGCTGCTGGTGTTGCTGGTGGTCGCGGCAGGCAGCGCGGCTTATTACCAGCTTTACCTGCGCTTTTACGAAACCACCGACAATGCCTATGTGGGCGGCAACCTGATCACGCTGACGCCGCAGGTCGGCGGCACGGTAACCCAGGTCAGCGTGGACGATGGCGACTATGTGGAAAAAGGGCAGTTGCTGGTGCAGCTTAGCCCAAGCGATACCCTGATCGCGTTGCAGCAATCGGAAGCGCAACTGGCCAGCGTTGTGCGTCAGGTGCGCGGTCTGTACAGCACCGTTGATAACTATCAGGCACAGGTCGCGTCCAGACAGGTGGCGTTGCAACAGGCGGTTGGCGACTACAACCGCCGCAAGGGGCTGATGGCAAAGGGTGCCATTTCCGCCGAGGACCTGGCGCATTATCAGGACGCGGTCAACAGTGCCCGCAGTGCGCTCGACGCGGCCGAACAGGCGCTGCGCACCAATCAGGCGATGGTCGATAATACCGTGCTGGACGATCATCCCGAGATTAAAAACGCGGTGGCGGATCTACGCAGTAAGTATCTGGATTGGGCGCGTAGCGCCATCGTCGCGCCGGTCAGCGGCTATGTCGCCAAACGCGCGGTTCAGGTGGGGATGCGCGTCAGCACTGGCGCTACCCTGATGACGATCGTGCCGCTCGATCAGGTGTGGGTGGACGCCAATTTCAAAGAAAGCCAGATGCTGCACATGCGGCTGGGGCAGCCGGTAACCCTGACGGCTGATCTCTATGGCGACAAAACGGTATACCACGGCACCATACAGAGCCTGGGGATCGGCACCGGCAGTGCGTTCTCCCTGCTGCCGGCGCAGAACGCCAGCGGCAACTGGATTAAAATCGTGCAGCGTCTGCCGGTACGCATCGCGCTGGACCCGGAAGGACTGAAACAGCGCCCGCTGCGTATCGGCCTGTCGATGCAGGCCAGCGTGGATCTGCACAATACGCAGGGCGAACTGCTGCCGGCCGCACCGATCAGCGCGCCGCGTTATCGCACCGATGTGTACGACGATCCGCTCCGGCAGGCCGATAAACTGGTGGCGAAAATTCTGAGCGACAACAGTCAACCGCTGGTGAGCTCACATGGCTGAGGCACCGGTGATGAACGATAAAGCCGCTTTTACACCGCCGAATCCGGGACTGGCGACGCTGGCGATATCGCTGGCGACCTTCATGCAGGTGCTGGATACCACCATCGCCAATGTGTCGCTGACGACCATCGCCGGCAATCTCGGCGTCAGTTCGGATCAGAGCACCTGGGTGATTACCTCGTTTGCTGTATGCAACGCCATTTCCCTGCCGCTGACCGGCTGGCTGGCGCGCATCGTCGGTCAGCGGCGGTTATTTATCGTTTCGGTGCTGCTGTTCAGTCTGGCCTCTTTTCTGTGCGGTTTCTCGCGCAGCATGACCGAGCTGGTTGTTTTCCGTGCCTTGCAGGGCTTTTTCGCCGGGCCGATGTACCCGATGTGCCAGACGCTGCTGCTGATGATTTTCCCGCCATCGCGCCGCAACATGGCGTTGGCGTTACTGGCGATGGTGACGGTGGTGGGGCCGATTGTCGGTCCGATTACCGGTGGGTGGATCACCGACAATTACGCCTGGCCGTGGATTTTTTACATCAACGTACCGATCGGCCTGTTTGCCGCCGGGGTGGTGATGGCACAGCTGCGCGACTGGCAGGACGCGACGGAGCGCGCCCGCGTCGATTATGTTGGTATCGGGCTACTGGTTCTCGGCGTTGGCCTGTTGCAGGTCGTGCTGGATAAAGGCAACGACCTGGACTGGTTTGCCTCCACGGATATCGTGACGATGTCGGTGATTTCCGCCATCGCGCTGGTGTCCTTTGTGATCTGGGAGCTGGGAGAGCGCGAGCCGCTGGTTAACCTGCGGCTGTTCGCCGACCGGAATTTTACTATCGGTACGCTGTCGCTGATGCTCGGCTACGCCGCGTTTTTCGCCATCAACGTGATTTTGCCCCAGTGGTTGCAAACCTGGATGGGATACACCTCGACCTGGGCGGGGCTGGCGGCCGCGCCGATGGGGATGTTGCCGATGCTGCTCACGCCGATTATCGGCCGTTACGGCAACCGGGTGGACTTGCGCCTGCTTGCCACGTTGTCGTTTGTGATCATGGGGTTGTCGTGCCTGATGCGTGCCCGGTTCACCATTGATGTCGATTTCATGACGATAGCCGGCGTACAGCTGTTTATGGGGATTGGCGTGGCGTTTTTCTTTGTGCCGCTGACGTCTATTTTGCTGTCGAACCTGCACGACAAGGATGTGGCGGAAGGCTCCGGGCTATCGACCTTCCTGCGTGTGCTGGGCGGGGGATTCGCGTCGTCGCTGACCACCTGGATCTGGTCACGTCGCGAGATCTATCACCACGCGGTGCTGAGCGAAAGTGTGTCCGTCTACAACCCGGCGGCGGTGGATTACCTCAACCAGATGGGCGGCATCGGCCAGACCACGCTGGCGCAACTGGACAAAACGGTGCAGCAGCAAGCGTGGATGGCGTCCACCATCGACTATTTCTATCTGTTGGGTTGGGGGTTCATGGGGCTGGTGGTGATTATTTGGTTCGCCAAACCGCCGTTTACCACAGCAGGGCCGGCCGCCGCCGGACATTAGGCTGTACGACCGCCGATGCCGATTCGGCGGGTGTGTGTGAGTGTTCCTGGTAGTCAGTAAGGAGGATTTTGCAATGATGTTATCAACGATGCCATCTATGGTGAGATTTACTGCCGATCTGGTTGGCTGGATAGAGAACCACCTTGAAAGCCCACTGATGATCAATGACGTCACCGCGAAGTCGGGCTATAGCAAGTGGCATTTGCAGCGCATCTTCAAGAAGGAAACCGGCGTTTCGCTGGGCTCGTATATTCGCAGCCGGCGGTTGAGCAAAGCGGCGATTGAATTGAAACTGACCAGCCAAACCATCCAGGACGTGGCGTTACGTTATTGTTTTGATTCCCAGCAGTCGTTTACCCGGACCTTTAAAAAACAGTTCGGGATGTCGCCCGGTCATTATCGCAAAGCGCCAGGTTGGGATTTCTCCGGTCTGCAACCGTCGTTAGGCGCCAGTGTGGACTGGCTGCCGATTCCCGAAGTGGTTGATCTGCCGGTCGTGCCGACGGATACCTATTTTTTTGAGCATACCCAAAGTATTGATGATTTTATTTCGGCGATCGACATCCCGCAAAGAGTAACATTGTGGGAGCGGACAAGCCGCCAATATGGTGGCCCGGATGTGGTTATTTATTTTTTTTCAACCTTTATTCCGGACGCGAATCGGGTTAACCGTCATGTGCGGGTGGCGTATCACATTAGCGCCGTCGACCCGCATAACGACGTTGATGCTGACAATGTTTCAACGCAGACGCCAGCAGCTACGGAACGCTATCTGCGCTTTATGTTTGCCGGAGATATGACGGAATATAAATCGTTTTTGAAAACGATTTATCATCATATTTTACCCGGCCAGGCTTATACCCGTATGAATGGCGGCGAGCTTGAAGTCATCCGCTGTAAAAAAAGCGCACAGGGCAGGATCGATACCGATTATTTTGAAGTCGAGTACTATATCCCGTTTGATCGCAAATAAGAGTCTATACTCTAAATACTTTAAGTTGCAGGACAACACGCTGGCGTGTTGTCCTGCAACCTGAAGCATGACGGGGATATCCGTTCAGGGCTACTTCACTTACCATTTTGAACCTGGGCAAAGCCCGACATCCTCAACGACTCCCGTGTCCAAACCGGCTGTGCCCATGACGATTGTTGCGCGCTCAAGCTCTAATATGGCTACTTTTTCAGCGCGCTGTTTCAGTTTTATCGGATGGTGGCAGACTGAGGTGAAGGTATACTGCATCGCAGTTTTCGATCACAAAAGAGTAAGCCTGTTATGACATTAATCAAACGTGTAGTGAATACCGTGGGTGTGGTCGCTCTGATGGCGGCCGCGAGTTACGTTCAGGCGGCAAGCTGGCAGGATTCCCTTTCCAGCGCGGCCAACCAGTTAAGCCAGAACGGTGCGTCATCTGGCAACCTGAGCGGGCTGACCGGCTTGCTGAATGGCGGAACTCAATCGCTGAGCGCCGGCAGCATGAACAATGCGGCAGGTATTCTGGAATACTGTATGAAACAGAAGCTGGTTGCGGCGACAAATACCGAAAATATCAAAAACCAGTTGCTGAATAAACTGGGCCTGACCTCTCAACAGGAGCAGCAGAAACAGACCGATTATATGCAAGGGTTGACCGGTCTGTTGAATACGGGAGAGGGGAAACAGCTAAACCTGAATACGTTGGGCAATACGCCGCTGGCGGAAAAAGTCAAAACCAAGGCGTGCGACATCGTATTAAAGCAAGGCGTGAAATTTATTTCCTGACGGAAATATCCGACCAGCACGCGGCACTGATAGCGTCTGGTCGGGACAACGAGCGCGCGACATATTACAAAGGTCAGAAGATAAATATTCCGGGTGGCGTAGCCGATGCTGTTTAATACCGGGCTGGCACTCTGGTTATGTTCAGTGACCGTATTTAAAATTAAAGCCTAACGCATCACCGGTGGTATCGTACTCGCGGAAGTTATATATCAACGGCTTCCATTTTGATGAGTCGATAGCATCGTTTTGACCCAATAGATGGCTTTCCACCCAGACATTCAGAATATCAAACTCAACGAGAATAAAACGCCCTTTATCCGTCGTGCTTACGGTTCGGCATTCCGCCTGAATTGGACATTCAACCACCCGCGGCGGTGTAATCTCCGTCGATTTTTCCGTGTGAAGCCCGGTTTTGGCGAATTTATCGTGGCATACCTGAACGCCCCATTTGATTTGGCTTTCAGATAGCGTATCGCTTCCCGTCAGCTTACCGATCGCTTCCACTGTCTCCCAAAGATTATAATCAGGGATATTTATGACCGCATCGGAGCCTGACAGTAAATTACTGTACGTTTTGCTGCCTTTGCTAACCCCGATAATAATTTTATCGCCAAGCGAGATCGAGGAGGATACTGGGGCGATATTACTATTCCCGTTATGGACATCTGTCGTGGTAACAAGAAAAACCGGGAAGCCGTAATAAAATGAATTTAATTTCACATTCTTCTTCATTTTGCGTAGAACCCATTATTTGAAGGTATATGTGACGTCCATTTCTACTCTTTTCGATTGCCTTTAACAATAACCACAATTGAGTATTCATAGGGTATGCATGCTTGGTATTAATGATTTCTGTTGTTATTTTTATGAAAAATCCTTGTTCATTTAATGTGATTTTTTAAGGCGTGACGATTCCTGTCGACTTGCTGTCGATATGGATGACTGAGATGACACGCGCTTATATGCTTCGATGTCTCAGCATCGGCTTGTCATGCCTGTTGCGTGACTGTGAAAAATATATAGAAAAAAATAATCCACAAAGCCGAAAAGAGGTATATGATATGCATCATATGACTTTATCCTCCCGCCATTTTTAAACTGGGAAAAATGAGGTTAAAACATGCAACGAATCGTAATACCAGCTAATTATGTTCATACACGTACCACGCCGTTTTGGACCAAGGATACGGCACCTGCGTCTATTTGGCAGCGACATCTGGATGCGGGTACCCGACAAGGCGTTTACCCACGTTTATGCGTGATGCAGGGGGCTATCCGTTATTACGGCTACGCTGATGAGAACAGCCCCGAACCTGTCGACACGCTGACGATAGAAGCCGGGCAATTCGGTGTATTCCCGCCGGAAAAGTGGCATCGAATAGAAGCATTATCGGATGATACGTTATTTAACGTTGATTTTTATGTCGATCCAAAAATTCTTATCGAAGGCTGAGGTGTTCGTAATGGAAAGCGAAAATAAAGGGTATTCCTTAGCAATATCTACTCGTGGTAATAGTGAAAAAAAAGAACGGGTTTTTCTTAAACCCATGTCGTTATATGTGCCGGACGTGGCGAATCAGGCGGTTGCGGCGCTGATTGACGAACTGTCGGAAACTAGCAAGCAGGGTAAAGACTTTTTGCTGACCGTGACCAATAAAAATAATGGCGTGTCAGTGGATAAAGATTTCGCTACCCTCTCTGAACTGCAAGACCCGGCTATTGCAGCTGATGCTGTCAAAGAACTGATCAATATTGTGCGGGGCTACGAGTCGGACGAGGAAACTAACGTTTGCGGTTGGTAGCATGATGCGTTGATGTAATAAATACTCCTTATATTTCCATTCGATGTGGGAGTGGATATAAGGGGTATTTTTCGGTTAATTTCCGTGGTAATTATTATTACGCGACGGCCATGGTTTCGCTCCTGCTGTGTATCATTATCCTGAATACCTGAGAGCTACTCAGTAATGCCTGATTCATGAGTTTTACTCATAAACCTATTCTGTAACGCATGATTATCATCGGGTTCAATCCCGGTAATATAGCGTAAAGAATCGAAGTTTAAATGACGGATATGACTCAGCCTCAGATGCGATCGAAAAAAATCCCAGAGCTATTTTTTATTGCCATTCTCAGCGCCCTGATGGCGTTTACTTCTTTATCGACAGACATTTACCTGCCTGCCATGCCAATCATGGGAAAGGATTTACAAGGTGATGTGGAACTGACCATCACCGGCTTTTTAATCGGCTTTTGCATTGCACAGCTGATTTGGGGCCCACTAAGCGACCACTGGGGGCGTCGGGTGCCGCTGTTTATTGGTATGGCGCTGTTTATCGTCGGTTCCGTGGGTTGCGCGCTTTCTACTACTATTTCGCAAATTGTTTTCTGGCGTATTTTTCAGGCGCTGGGCGCGTGCACCGGGCCAATGCTGGCCCGCGCGATGATCCGCGATCTATTTAGCCGTGTCCGCGCTGCGCAAATGCTCTCTACGCTAATAATCATTATGGCGATTGCGCCGATTGCCGGTCCGCTGCTCGGCGGACAATTGATCAACATGACGTCATGGCACTCGATTTTTTGGTTGCTGGCGGTGATTGGTCTGCTCATGTTCATTTCATTATATTGGTTGCCTGAAACGTTACCTGAGGACAAACGAGTCAAGGCTTCTTTATCCAGCGCCTTTCGCAACTATTATGCACTGCTGACGAACACGGCTTTCATGCGCTTCACCTTATGCCTGACGTCCTATTATGTCGCGGCCTATGCGTTTATTACCGGATCAGCCTTTGTCTACATCACTTATTTCGGCGTCGTTCCACAACATTACGGTTGGTTATTTGCGCTGAATATCGTCGGCGTGGTGGGCATGAGCATCGTGAACCGCCGTCTGGTTCAACGCTACCCGCTTGAGAGGTTGCTTAAATTTGCCGTGCTGATCGCCGCCGTCGCCTCACTCGTTCTGGCGATAGGCACAAAACTCAACATCGGCGGAATTATTCTGATTGTGGTCGCGGTGTTTATTTTCTTTTCGATGAACGGCATCATCGCCGCCACATCGACAGCCGCTGCGCTTGATGCCGTGCCAAACATTGCCGGGTCCGCGTCGGCATTAATCGGCTCGCTACAGTACGGTAGCGGCATTATTTCCTCCCTGCTGCTTGCCCTGCTGGGGGATGGTACGCCGTGGACGATGGCCTGGATAATCGCCTTATTTACCGTAATCAGCGCGGTAATAGCGCTGACTACGCGAGTAATGAAAACGGGCGGTTAGCTTGATCTCTTCCCTTTGTTTATTACCGGCGTAAAGTAGAGTTTTCGGCCCTCTTTGTTCAGTTAATTGGACGGGAGAACTTATCCTCTCTGGACAGTACTAGTCTCTTTCCTTTTAGATGGCAACCTGTGCGTCTCCGGAATCGTACTGGCTTCGCTGCAAATTCAGCAGGGCATAATATTCACCTCGCTTTATCTCCAGTTCAGTTGGTGTTCCACTTTCAACAATTTCGCCTTGTTTTAATACAATTATCCGCGAGGAGTTTTTTACGGCACTCAGACGGTGTGTGACCATTACGGATGTTCTTCCCCTGACAAGTTCAGAAAAGCGAGCAAATAACTCGGTTTCCACTCGCGGATCCATTGCGCTGGTTGGTTCATCAAGTATGATTAATTCCCCGTCAGAAAACAGAGCACGGGCCAGTGCAAGGCGCTGCCACTGACCACCAGAAAGTTCTGTACCGGAATATTCTTTCCCGAGGAAACTGGTTGCATCATGGGGGATCTCCAGCGGGAACTGAGCCTGTTCACAAGTCTGTAAAAAGCGTTGTTGCTCGACCGTACTCATGTTGTTCCTGAACGTAACATTCTCCTGCACCGTCATATTGTAATGACCAAAATCTTGAAAAATAGCACTAAGGCAACGGTGCCATGTCCTTATATCAATGCTGGCAACATCAATCCCGTTCCAGGTAATACGACCGGATGTGGGGTGGTACAAACGGCAGAGCAGCTTAATCAGTGTTGATTTACCTGCGCCATTTTCACCAACAATAGAAAGATGGTCACCAGCATGGATCGTTAGATTAATATTGCTGAGAACGTTGTGGCCGTTTTCATAAGAAAAGGAAACATTTTCAAACTTGATTTCATTTAGAGGAGGTATCTCAGAGAGGGGGTTGCTGTTCTCCTGCGCAACGCTTTCAAGTTCTCGCAGTCGAGCAAAGAAACTAAAACAGACGCCGATATTAGCAAAGGAATACACCATCCACTGGCAAGATAAACCAAAGAAAGAAATTGATTGTATGGTGCCCAGTAACCCTCCGACAGAAATTTTGCCTGCCTGAAGGTATTCAACAAACCAGTACATAACACCCAGGATAGATGCCAGATATAAAAGATTCCATGGCTGGGGTCTGAGTAATTGTTTGCGTCTGACCTGATTTAGTTCATTTTCCAGCTCTTCGAATGCCTGCGTGTGTTTGGTGAAAAAAAATGATGCTGAACGGAAAATTCTGACCTCTTTAGCTAGCTTCACATCAAGTAGAACAGCCAGATAATACCTTATCAGGCGAGCAGCGGTACCTTTTCCCAGCAGAGCCCGAAAAATATCGATTTGTGAAAGCGCAACAGTAAAAGTGATCGGGATAAGCGGCAGAAGAAATGCCAGAGGAAACCACCAGACAACTGAAGCCAGTACCAGAGACAAAGACAACAGCGTTAGTATGCCGCGAAATATATCAACAAGATTAACCAGAAGGTTCAGCGGACGGTGAGCAGCTTCTCTTGAAAGAACCTCAAGATTATCGTGTATGTCCGGTTTCTCGATAATTTTCAGGTCTTCAATGCGGCAGGCTGCCTCCATAATAGTTCGTTGCGTCAGATAGGTGGCATGCTGATTCAGTATGCTTTGTAGAGTACTGATAATGGGAGCCAGCACGACCGGGGAAGACAAATGTCAGTGCCCAGAATACTGCCACGGTCATCAGACCTGAATGATCCGGGCTACTGATGATATTTCCGAGCCGGATGCTTGCCATCACACTCATGGTAGGCAATAACCCCTGCAGGGCAATGAGGATGATAAACAGCGTGGATAGCCATGGTGATCTCCTGAATAGCAATGAAAGCGAATAGGTCACCAGATTCAGTTTTTCTTTTACCTTCTGCATCAGAAAAGCTCCATTGTCAGGCATTTCCCGTTCGGGAAAATGACAAATTCATCAAAATGTCGGGGAGTATTCAGAATTAGCTCCATCGCATCCCTGGTTTCCGTTCTGTAGAGGGAGGATATCATTTTTACACGGTATGTCTGGTTACCCATTTTTTTGCACGCATGCCGTACAGAGTGTGTTGATAGTGAATGCCCATCTGGCGTTGCCAGAAATGTCATGTTTTCAGAAAACACGCCGTATGATGTGATATCGATGCTTCCATGAAATTTATTTCCGAGAGTCTGACAGAGCGAAGGGTAATGGAGCCATGAAGTGTGCGTTGCATGAAAGTTGTGGCAGATGACAAAAATTAATTCATAACCAAGCTGGATAGCTAACCCGATCTTCTCTGCCATAGCGGTCTCACGCTGTTCCGGCGTTGCTCCAGTCATACTTAATGTACTTTGTCGATCAAACTCCAGCAAACTGATCAACAGACGCTGCTCAGCAAGAGGAACTAAGCGAATACTTTTAATATAATTTTCATGAAGTGTTGTGGATAAAGGTAAATCAATTCCCGCAATAACGCATGTTGCAGGTAAAGCACGGAGGAAAGTTGCAAACTCCTCAGAACGCATCCACCAGTACGCCGACGATGTAAGGTACGACATGTCCCCGGTATTTATTTTTCTAAAGCGTCTGAGTGCAAACACAATCAGGTCTATAGTCGGACATTCGACAAGAACTATGCTACGTAACTCCCTTCGGAGCTTATGTATAAAGGCATTCCGAAACGCCCATGACTCGTCTGAACCATGGCTGTTCTGACCAATAAAATAAATATGCTTTTTAGCCTGCTTTGTATACAACATTCATACTCCGCGCTATAAGGTGATGTTGTCTTAATAAATACCGTTCATCACGAGAAAAATAGCTGTCAATCTGTTCAAGAGGGGTAGTAGGGAAGAAATCAGGGAATTCGTTTTTCTCTCCATCAAATAAACTGCGTGAATTAATAAAAAGATGAAACAGAGGAATGTCATAGTTTGTAAGGCAGGATACTTCATATAATATAAGACTCTGAAACTTGGGGTGTGAACCGGGGTAGAGTAAAAATTCATCAATTAACGCTGGTAGCTTTTCTTTGATATTTATGCTTGTCTCTGGGTGAATTATTTTGTTAATGATAAGTAGATAATAAGCTGTTGTGCGAACGAGGTAACGTGGTTTAATTTCTGAGTGGTTTTTCAGGAGGGAAATTATTCTCGCATGGTTTTTTTTTAATTTGAGAAACGTGTCGGTATATCCCTCTGTTACATCAGAAATATGCTTCTTAGCGTTCACCGGAAGACCGTGGTAGTGTGGGAAATTTTGTGTCCGTTTGGCAAATCCTCGCTCATATCGAACCTGAATATTTTCAGTCGCATCATGGATGGCGTGAGGATAGGTAAAAGACTGAAATATATTGGTGACAGCGGTAAGCGCTGATGTATGCCCTAGTCCATTCTTGACAACATCCGGGCTCTGAAGCAATCCGCTTTGATATATAGAACGTTCAAATTCCGGGGCGTCATCAAAAAAATACTGGAAGCTGGTTTCGGGATCTATCAGCCATACAGTGCCAGCATCTACAATGAAGTTATCAAAATGACAGTCATTGATATTCAGAAGATCGGCTAGAGCTAAAATATTACCGTATCTTCTGTAAACTTTAGCTGCATCCACGCTGGAATCCAGGCCCCTGTTTTCGACAAATTCCTGCCACAAATGTGTTTTAAAACTAAGTGTCACAGGGCAGACATTAGCTAACCCGATAATGTTGCAGATCTCATTAAGTACATTTTCAATGCCAGAATCTCTGGGTTTGTAAATAAGCTTGAAGCTTCCGAGGGCTAGTATCACTGGTTGTTGTCCATTGTCATGCCGGTCACCAGCAGCTAAAGACAGCTTTCCCGGAGTTGAAAAAAGTGGTGGGCAATTATAAATATCAATAAGTAACTTATGTTCCTCGATCAAGCGGATAAGAAAATTATTTATGTTTGCGATAGTGGTATCACAGATATGTTCTGCCAGTTGACTAATATATTGATTGTTGTTTCTTAGCCCTGGTAGCCAGGAATTATCATCATTCTTGAAATAGGAAGTATATCTATCTGAATGTGAATCGGGTTGTGTTTTCAGCCATTCATCGAAATTAACAACAAAATCAGGAAGGTGGATTTGATCAAGTGATTCAGAGATACTCAATGATACATCTGTAAAATCGAGGTGATGCAGACCATAATCAGTCAGCATCTGCTGCATCTTTTGGTTAAAATTTCTTAGATATGGGAAATAGAGGTAAGCACGATATGGTTCTGACAGTATGTAGCGCATACATCTTATCCTTTCTTCCTAAAAAAGGGCAGCCGATGGCCGCCCTTTTTTATCAATTAAAGAATTCTTCAGTAATTTCCTGAAGCTCTTTGATTAGTACTTCTTCCGAGGAGATATTAATACCACCACCTCCGCAGTCGCAGGTACCACTGGCGCAGTCAACACCACTATTAGCCATATAACCGCGAATATCGGAGATCTTACTCGGTGCTACTTCGATAATACGTTCCATTTGTTACCTCAGATTTTGTCAATTACTATGTAAGTGGATAAAAATGTCTTCGCGAGATACAACTTTTGTGTACACGGAGAAAGCATAAAATGGGAATAATAGATTAAAATGTGATCTGTCTCTGATAAATCATCTGATGGTAATTTGATTTTTTATTTTCCAGTGATTTGAGTTTTTTTGTTCTTATGTATAGTTTCTTTTTCTATGATCTCTAATGTTTTTTCATTATGTGCAAACAATATGCATTTTTACTATTCATGTTTTGTTTCATATTTTACCCCTATTGAGGGTGTGAAATTATGGTAATTAAGTGAAAGATTAAAAATCTAATGAAGGGACATTAAGCGATTATTCATTGCACGGACAGTAACATATATCAGATTTGGGAATTTTTTCTTTAGCACAAGTAAATAAATTTACTTATGGTAATAATTTATTTTGATGAAAGTTATTTATTGGGAGCGATAAAATATCGAGCAGATTGATTTATGTAGCGGACATTCTGGATGTACTAATGTCTATGATAAACTACAGTTTGTTCAATGTGTTCGGAAAGAATTATACAGAAATGCTCGATCTTTAACTGAATATTAATGTTTGTTTAATAAAATTATAATGAATTTTTAGTTCGCAATAATGTTTGATTCATTCTCAGGGAAAGACCGTTAATTGGCATAATTACTGTATCTGGTTTCAAGTCAGCTTCACGGCTGTTCGGTGTTCACTTTACTTCAGCCATGGCGTATTGCATTGCTAACTAAAAGAATAGCACTTGTACTGACGGGGACTACTTCAAGGTTATCCATTAATCAATCTACTGAAGACTAAGGCAACATGATGGCTATTTTCTCTACTCTGGGTATTAACGAAGGAGACATCCGCTTACCGGTCACGACACCTGCCAAATTCAATGCAGCGCTGTTTTCACCCGCCCCTTCTGTAATGCGTAACGCATGATGGTGCACAGGTGCTGCCGGGTACGGGACGCCACTCCCAGCAAGCCTTTTTTCTCTATGCCTTTCAGCAGGTCGATGAAATGGCGGGGTTTCAGCTCCGTGACGGGCTGGTGCCCGATGACCGGAAAGAGATGGTTGTTCGTGCTGGCAAGCAGACGAACGGCATGGTTCTCTGGCCATGTCCGGTTGCGCTTATGCCAGTCCACACTAACATGTCAGCAACACTGATATAAGACCGCAAATTTAATTTTAAGTTTTTTGGCGAGAAAATCTTATCTTGACGGGGCTTCCATTCAAAGTCAGTGAGCGTACCTCACCAGGTATCATGACGCCAGCCCAGTTAAACGTCTTCTCATTGCGCACAGCCTGAAAACGAACAGTATATTCCTGATTTTCCTTCTTAACCTGGAGCGTAAGTAACTCCGATTTTCCATTGCTCTGTGCATAGTGAGTTTGTGGGACAACAAGGCCTATTCCCTGAGGTGGGAACGGTTTTCCGTTGATTTCAACCAGCAACCAGAAAGATTCATTTGGGTCGCCACACTCCTTTACTGTCTGCTTAGGTTCTCCAAATGCTTCGAAAGTTACTGTTGGGCATAGCTCTGGAAACTCACTGGCGGCATTGCTAGCGTTTGAAATGAAAAATGCAAGAGCGGGGATGAGTATCTGAATTTTCATAGGAAGCCATGTTTTGTAAGGTTATTAAATCTAATCTGCAACAAACAAAAAAAACTTAATAGGAAAATTAATATGGCAACACAGAACTGGGAGGCCATCGAGACAGCATACTGGGATAGGTATGATACTTTTGCATGAAAGTGTCAGACTCGATTTTTACGCAATGTATCGAAAAAGATATTCTGAAATGGTTTTCTGAAAGTATTCTGAAATGCAAAGGGCTGCATACGCAACCCCTTGATAAATTTGGCTCCTCTGACTGGACTCGAACCAGTGACATACGGATTAACAGTCCGCCGTTCTACCGACTGAACTACAGAGGAATCGTTGGAACGGGGCGCATAATAACGAGGTCTGCCGTGCATGTCAAAGGTGTAAACCACATTTTTGACGCGTTTGGCGAGGGAGTGCGCAATATCTCGACTTTTTCACACGATCGTCTTGATTGAACTGCGTTTTACGTTATGTCGCGGTGGTAAAACAGCGGGCCGGCAGTCGCGCGATGCTGCCGGCCCGGCGGGGTTATTGCAACCGCAGTTGCAACTGGTAACGGTAGCGCGGGGCGGTCAACAGGAAGTCCGGCGCGACGCTCGGGCTCCAGGAGTCGTCGCCGCCGATGCCCATGTGGAAGCCGTCGAGATTGAGCCAGGTGCCCGGCTCCGGCTGCAGCAGATGCTGGTGGGTGCAATCCATCAACTGTTGCAGGCTGTAGCGGCTGATGCCGAAATGGAAATCGCCCTCGATAAGCCAGTCGCCGTAGCGCAATTCCCGGGTGTGGCAGCGCAGGCCGTTTTCCGACGGGAAAATGTACGGCGTGTGCATCGCCTCCAGCGGTTGCTGCCAGCGGCCGTGCAGTGCGGCGAGGCGGCGGTCGGGGTAGTTTTCGTGCGGGCCAAGGCCCAGCCAGCTTACCTGTGGGTTGACCGCCGCCAGTTGGCCGCAGAGGCCGATGCGCGCCAGCGGCGGCAGGTGACGGGCAACATCTACCTCTACGCTGACCGTCAACACGCCTTGCGCGTCAATACGCCACTGTTTACGGCTGATGAACAGCGTCTGTTGCTGGTAATGACCGACGTGTTCGGTGGTGATCAGCACGCTGTCGCTGAGCGTGTCGGCGCGGATCTGCCGGCAGTCGGTCTGGTACTGGTACAGTCCGGCCAGCTTCCAGCGTTCCACCCAGGCGTTCGGGTCGATACGGTCCACTTCGCTGATGCCGATGTCGTTATCCAGCGGCGCGCGCGTCAGATTGTCCTGTAGCGGGCTTAACAGCTGCGGCTGCCCGTCGCGCCACCACTGCGTCAGCAGACCGCTGCGTCGGTCGAAGCTCCAGCGTTGCTGGTCGTGGATGATATCGAAATGGTCATCATCCCGAGTCAGGGTTGGACAGGCACCGTCGTCGCGGTGTGGCGCTGAATGCGCCAGCGGCATCGGCAACGGCCATTGATCCCAGGCGCAGCGGTGTTCGGCGGGCGACCAGTCGGTCGCGTGCGGCTGAACCACCTCCACCGTCAGCCACATATCGGCGTGGTGTTGCGGCGCAGGCAGTTGATCAAGCAGAGTGAGTGTCTGGCAGCCCTGCGGAGCGACAGTAAGCGGTACCACGCCCGACGCCAGTTGCACGTCATCCTGCATGATGCGCCAGCGCAGTTCCTCGTTATCGCTATGACGGAACAGGTATTCGCTAGTGACGGTCAGCGTAAGCGGGGCGCTTTCATGGCGGGTGAACTGGAAAAACTGCTGGGCGCGCTGGGCTTCATACAGCGCCGGGTGCGGCGTACGGTCGGGAAACACCAGACCGTTGAGGCAGAACTGACGATCGTTGGGTTTATCGCCGAAATCGCCGCCGTAGGCCCAGTGCGTTTTACCATCCTGCTCACGTAGCAGCGCCTGATCCACCCAGTCCCAGACAAAGCCGCCTTGCAGACGCGGATGCTGGCGAAACGCCTGCCAGTAACGGTCGAATCCGCCAAAGCTGTTGCCCATGGCGTGCGCGTATTCGCACAGGATCAGCGGCCGGTTTTCTCCCGGCAGACCGATCCATTTTTTTATCGACCACTTCGGTACCGCCGGGAACGGCTGGTCCTGATCCACCCGGGCGTACATCGGGCACAGAATATCGGTGGCGGGCGTGTTGGCGCCGCCGCCTTCGTATTGCACCGGCCGGCTTGGGTCCTGCTGTTTCACCCACTGGTAGAGCGCGCTGTGGGTTGGGCCGTAGCCGGACTCGTTGCCCAGCGACCAGATAATGATGCAGGGATGGTTGCGGTCGCGCTGTACCATGCGGGTAACCCGCTCGGCGTAAGCCGGCAGCCAGCGCGGGTCGTCGGACAGGCGGCTCATCGGCTGCATGCCGTGAGTTTCGATATTCGCTTCGTCTACTACATACAGACCGTAGTGGTCGCACAGCCGATACCACAACGGATGATTGGGGTAGTGGGAGCAGCGCACCGCGTTGAAGTTGTGCTGCTTCATTAACAGAATATCCTGCCGCATGGTCGCTTCGTCGATGGCCTGACCACGTTGCGGATGATGTTCATGGCGGTTGACGCCGCGAATCAGCAGTGGCTGACCATTGAGCAGCAGCAGGCCGTTACGGATAGCGACCTCGCGAAAGCCGACGTCATAGGCTTCCGCTTCCGCCAGCGTGCCGTCGGCGTGTTCCAGCGCCACCACCGCCCGGTACAGATTGGGCTCTTCCGCGCTCCACAGCGCAGGCCGCTCCACCTCTATTTGCAGGTTCACCCGGTCGTGATAGGCGCCGCGTTCGTCGATCGCCGGCGTGCCAAACGGCGCGCGGCGTTCACCCACCAGTTGCCCGTCGCGCCACAGTTGCACAGTCAGTTGCCACGCCTGCGCCTGATCTTCCGGCAGGTTGGCCTGCGCTGTTACGCACAGCGTGCCCTGGGTGTAGCTGTGGCGCAGCGGGGTGGTGAGTTGCACATCGCGCAGATGCACCGCCGGTTTGTGCAGCAGATAGACATCGCGGTAAATGCCGCTCATGCGCCACATGTCCTGATCTTCCAGATAGGTGCCGTCAGACCAGCGCAGCACCATCACCGCCAGCCGGTTTTCTCCCGGCTGCAGGTAGGGCGTCAGGTCGAACTCCGCCGGCAGCCGGCTGTCCTGGGAGTAGCCGACCCATTTGCCGTTGCACCACAGGTGAAAGGCGGAGTTGACGCCGTCGAACACGATGCGGGTCTGGCCCTGCGTCAGCCAGTCGGCGTTAACTGAAAATGTGAGCGAGTAACAACCGGTGGGATTGTCTTGCGGGACGAACGGCGGGTTGACCGGTATCGGGTATTTGATGTTGGTGTAAATCGGCGCGTCGTAACCCGCTAACTGCCAGTTGGACGGCACGGTAATAGCATCAGCGTCGGTCAGGTCCTGCGTCAGCCACTGTTCCGGTACCGCTTCCGGACGTGGGAAATAGCTGAAGGTCCATGCGCCGTTCAGCCGCTGAAGCCGATCGGAAGGCTGGTCGTCACGGGCTGCGTCGAGGCCGCGCCAGCTGGAAAACGGCGGGTGTGCGTCCAGCCGGCGAACATGGGGGCAAGCCGGATTTTCCCAGTCACGTCTGGCCAGAATATCCGCCAGCGAGATGTCGGATAGAGGAGCATAAGCGGAAGCAGTGGACATAAAGCAGGCTTTCCTTTATTGGCTGAAAGTGAATGGCTGAAAGCGCCTGACAGGCGGATGAACAGGATTTGTTATCCGCTCACAATTTACTGGCAGGATCGCGGCTTGCCGCGCGTGAGTAAAGCGCAAGGGCGCCGGAAAGTGGTGTCGATCACAAAACCGGCGTCAGGGGGAATGGGTTAGTGTTGTAATTGCCGCGCCAGCGTAATCAGCTGCTGCGCAACATCCTGCGGCGACAAGGTGGAGGGTTGCCAGGCGGCGGTGGTCTGACGGGGGATCAGCGTGGTTTTCAGCCGTAGCGGAGCGGGACTGTGCTTGTGCGGGGATTGCAGGCACTCCAGCAGCCGGTTGACGCTTTCCCGGCCCAGTTGCCGGAAGTCCTGACGGATGGTGGTCAGCGGCGGCTGGAAATAGGCGCTGTCGCGGGTGTCGTCAAAGCCGATCACCGAAATCTGTTCCGGCACGCGCAGGCCATACTCGTGGATAGCCCGCAGCACGCCCAATGCCATTTGATCGTTGGCAACGGCGATGGCGGTCGGGCGAACCGAATTCGCCAGCAGCAGATGTGCCTGCTGATAACCGGCGCTGGCGCTCCAGTCGCCTTCCGCCGTGGCGCAGGGTGTTAGCAGGTGGGCGGCCAGCGCCTGTTGCCAGCCTTCGTAACGCAGCCGGGCGGATACCGAGCTTTGTGGGCCGGCAAGCAATGCGATCCGGCGGTGGCCCAGCGCCACCAGGTGATCGATAGCCAGTCTGGTGCCCTGATGTGGGTCGAATATCACGCTCGGCAGGTCGGCGGTGGGGGCGGTGTCGAGAAACAGCGCCGGTGTGGCGGCGCACAACCGGTGGATTTGCTCCGCCGCTTCCTGTTCCAGCGGCACGTTGATTATTACGCCGTCTACCCGTTGCGCCAGCAGTTCATTAACGGCGCGCTGGACGTCGTTGCCATCGACGGAGCGTAGCATGGATATCACTACGTTGAATCCCAGTTCGCTGGCGGTGGTTTTAATGGCGGCGGCAATTTGGGAAGGGGCGTGCAGCGACAGGTCGATAGTCGCCAGACCGATGGTGGTGGCACTGCGGCGCGCCAGCTGCTGGGCCACCCGGTTGGGGATGTAGTGGAGCGCGGCCATCGCCTGCTCCACTTTTTCCCGGGTACGGTCCGAGACATGGGGTGCCTGATTCAGCACCCGGGAGACGGTCTGGTACGACACGCCGGCGTAAGCCGCCACGTCATTGAGCGTTACTGGTTTCGCTTTCATGATTCTCTGTTAATCAGCCCCTGTATTGTCACCTGGCGTTATCATAACAAAGGCTGGCGACAGCAACTGCGACTGACAGAGAAAAATTACGCCGCGACCGGCGGATGCGTGACCTGCTGGTAATACCAGGCGATGGTTTTTTTGATCAGCGCATCGGTGGCATCCAGATAGGCGTCCGGTTCGGCGACGGCTTCCGGTTCCAGAATCAGCGGCAGTTCGGTGCAACCCAAAATGATTTTCTCCACGCCCCGTTGCCGCAGCGAGGCGACCACCGGCAGCAACAGCGCCCGGGCCTGCGCAATGTCGCCCGCCTTGTAGGCGTAGATGCTGTTCATCACCGCGTCCTGCTGCTCGTCGGTCGGTAATGTACAGCGCACCTGCTGGCCAGCCAGCGCGTGCTGGTAAATTTCACCGCGTACGGTGGCGGTGGTAGCCAGAATGGCGACGTGACGAACGCGCTGTTCAGCCACTTGCTGACAGGTGGCGTCAATAATGCTGATCATTTCCAACTGGGTATGCCGCTTCAAGTCCTCAAACCAGTAATGCGCGGTGTTGCAGGGAATGATGATGCAGCTAGCGCCGGCGTTCTCCAGAATCTTCATGTACTCCACCATTTTCTGCAGCGGTGAGACGCTGTGATTGAGAATACACTGGGTGCGATCGGGAATATCCGGAATAGAAACCGCGATCATCGGAATATGTTCCTGATCTTTTCTGGCCGGAGTCTGCCGGATGAGTTTTTGCATGGCATCCACGGTCGCACCGGGTCCCATGCCGCCAAGAATGCCGACTACAGGATTCACGTTTTCCGCCTCATTGCTGGTGATGTGGGAGTGGAAAAATCATCTCACAGCGCTCGGAAATGTGAATTGCGAAATTCCCATCCTCTATGTATGTTTTGCATAACATTGCTAGCGTTATGCGTATAATGCGTTTTTCTGAAAGGTGTTCTTCAATGCTGAATAACATTGAAACCAAATGGTTATACGATTTCCTCGCTCTGGAGGAGCACCGTAGTTTTACACTGGCGGCCGAGACGCGCAACATTTCCCAGTCGTCATTCAGCCGACGGATCCGAGCGCTGGAAGAGGCGGTGGGGTTCGATATTTTCGACCGCGGCGCCCAGCCGTTGCAGTTGACCGAGCAGGGCAAGATTTTTCACGCCCATATCCGCAACACCCTCGACGATCTGGAATACCAGATTCACAAGCTGCATGGCGGCAGCCATTACAAGAACAAGATCACGATTGCGGCGGCGCATTCGCTGTCGGTGTTTGTGATGCCGGAGTTACTCAAAACCGTGCCGGATTTGCAGGAGAAGATTTTCTATGTCGAATCCATCGATGTGGATGATGCGGTACTTAATCTGAAGGAAGGGCGCAGCGATTTCATTTTCTCGTTTTACAACGAGGAACTGATGTCGGAACCGTTTCGTCATACCCGTATCATGGATTCTACCCTGTACCCGGTGTGCGCCTGCGATGCGGCCGGCAAGCCGTTGTTTGATATTCGCGCCGCCGGGCTGCCGCTGCTCAATTACACCGACACCAGCTACATGGGGCGTCAGGTCAACCGCTATCTTTCCACTTTGGCGCCCGATCGTTTTACCGTGAGTTTTGTCTCCTCAATGAGCGATTTGCTCAAACGGATGGCGAAGCAGGGCCACGGCATTGCCTGGCTGCCGGATTACTCCATCCGCGATGAGCTGGCGCACAAGGAACTGACCGTGTTGAAGCTGGAGCAGGCGGTGATGAAGATGCAGGTGTATTTGTACCGGTTGGATGCGCGGCTGAACGTGGCGTCGGAGTCATTCTGGCGGGCGATGACGACGCTGCGTTCGGCGCAATAAAAAACAGCGGCCGGGAGGGCCGCTGTCTGACTCATTCACTGTTTGACGAACTAACCGTCTGACTAATTAGCGTATTGTCGGGCGCGGTCAGGCGTCCTGTCTGGCTTGTTGCAGCGCCACTTCCGCCTCGGGCTCTTCCTCGTCGTCGGTGATGTCTTTTTCCAGACTGGCCACCACGGCGGTAGAAATACTGTTGCCGATAACGTTGGTTGCGGTGCGGCCCATATCCAGGAACTGGTCGATACCCAGAATCAGCAGGATACCGGCTTCCGGCAGGCTGAACATCGGCAGGGTGGCGGCCACTACCACCACGGAGGCGCGCGCGACGCCGGCCATGCCTTTACTGGTGATCATCAGCGTCAGCAGGATCAGGATCTGCTGGGTCAGGCTCAGGTCAATGTTGTACGCCTGCGCGATGAACAGGATAGCGAACGACTGGTACATCATGGAGCCGTCCAGGTTGAAGGAGTAACCCAGCGGCAGCACAAAGCTGGTGATCTTCTTCGGTACGCCGAAACGCGTGAGGGCATCCATGGTTTTCGGGTAGGCCGACTCGCTGCTGGCGGTGGCGAATGCCAGCATGGTGGGTTCGCGGATCAGACGGGCCAGCACCGCGATGGAACGGCCGAGGAATGCGTAGCCCACCAGGAACAGCACCGCCCACAGCAGCGCCAGACCGAGATAGAACTCGCCGATCAGCTTGCCGAAGTCATAGATCAGGCCCAGACCCTGAGTGGTGATGGCGGAAGCAATCGCTGCGAACACGGCGATCGGCGCCAGCGCCATCACGTAGTCGGTCACGCGGAACATCACTTTGGCCAGCTCTTCGATGGTGGACAGAATGAAGTTGGCCTGCTTGTTATGGTGCTTAACGTAAGCCAGCGCCGAGCCGAAGAACAGCGAGAACACCAGAATCTGCAGGATTTCGTTGTTGGCCATCGCTTCCACGATGCTTTTCGGGAAGATATGGCTGATGAAGTTTTTCAGCGTAAAACCATCGGTATTCAGACCGGTGGTGACATGGTTGACCGGAGCGACCAGATTCATGCCGACGCCCGGCTGGAAGAAGTTCGCCAGCATCATGCCGATCAACAGCGACAGGAAAGACGCGGTAACGAACCAGGTCATAGCTTTCAGGCCGACGCGGCCCACGGCAGAAGAGTTACCCATGCTGGCCAAACCGGAGACCAGAGTGGCGAACACCAGCGGCGCGATGATCATCTTGATCAGACGCAGGAAGATGTCGGTAACCATATTAAAGTACGACGCCACCTCTTTGGCACGGGCGCCGTCCAGATAGTTGTGGCATGCCCAGCCAATCAGAATACCGAGCACGATCGCCAGCATTATCTGTATTAATAACTTCTGCCTTTGCATATAAACCTCATGTTGATGAATGTATTCAGACAACACACAGTGTTATTGCAGCGTAGCGGTCAGCGATGTCGTGAGACATACGCAGGCCGATACCCTGATTTGTTTGTGGGGTGTTGTGTCTGCCGCGCGAAATACTACAACGAAATCGGATTTTTGCCCTTTTTTTCTGCTAATAAAATGAAATGCATCACTGAATGAGGTCAAAAATGCGTTATTTCCCTGCTGATTATGGGTAAAAACCAGACATATAGTAGGTATATATGTTTTTATAATTTCATATTTATCAATTGGTTGTGTGTTTCACGTGCTAAGGCGGCGGGCGATTTTTGTGTTAATCATAACATTTTCTTATATCTTAATCGGAGTCAGCAATAAAACAAATAATCGCTGCTGAACTATTTTTATCTGCACACGGTTTTATTATTGATTGATGACATGAGTAATTAATAAACAGTAATTACCCTTCTGTTCATGAAAATATAATCTGGCGTAATACCGGCAAGCTGGTATGCAATTGAATAAAAACAACAGTAATTTTAATGACCTGCTTTAATTGAATCGGACGGGAGCATTAATGTTATTTTTTTCTTTATAGATGTAATTTAAATGTTGCGTTTTGGTTTTTGTGTGAATAAAAATTAAGCAATTCCGCGTAATGGCTCAGCATCACGACAATATTTCCTGAGCCAGTATCGGTAATCGCTTCTGTATAAAATAAACTCAAAATAGTAAACGGTTCTTATTATTATCTGTCGCGGCAGGCGATAATTGTTCATCTGGTGACCGCTTGTCGCCGGCGTGCTCCGGTTTAGCACGATTCAGATCAAGCTATTGGTGAGGCGACGTGTCATTTCCTCAGGGAAGCTCTTACACTATTTCCCCACACTATCTATGGAAATTGGATTACGGTGGTTATGGCGACACGACTGACAGACTCTCCGTCCCGGTTGTCTATTCTGTGGCAGGATGCCTTGCTGAAAATTTCTCAGTCACTGTTGCAACAGCGCACCATTCACGACCTGCTGCGGGCGCTGGATGGCGTGTCGTTTTCGGTGGTGCGCTTTGGCCGCGTCAACCTGATCCTGCTTGATCCACTGCATAACCAGATGAATTTCTATCGCCACGACCGCGAATCTGGGCAGACCCAGTGCAGCGAGGAGGCGATTCTGCTGGCGAACGGCCCTGGCGGAGTGGTGTGGAGCACCCAGACCCCGCTGCATTGCGATCGGACGCACTTCCTGCGCGATTTTCCCCATCTGACTGACCAGCCGGCCTACGCTGGGCTGAGCGACTATTGCCAGTTGCCGCTGCGCGGCATGCACCGTGGGCTGGGCGGGGTGGAATTCATCAAGACCGACGGCAGCCGTTTCACCGACAACGAACTCGATTTTTTCCAGGCGCTGGCCGGGGTGGTGGCGCTGGTGGTGGAAAACATTAGCGAACGCGAGCAGGTGCTGCAGGAAGAGGAGCGCTTGCGCCATGAGCGCGACCATCTGCGTATTCTGGTGGATGTCACCAACACCGTGATTTCCAAGCTGGAACTGAAGGCGCTGGCGCTGGAGGTGTCGCGAGAAATCCACCGCTTCTTCGGCATCGATTTTATCGCGCTGGTATTAAAAGAAGGCGAGGGCGACACGCCAGCGCTCAAGTATCTCGCCACCCTATACCCGCAGTCCGGCGCGCCGAAAACGGTGCAAGGCGAGGTGGAGCGGGCACAAACGCTGGCAGACGGCGTGATGGCGCAGCATCAGCCGCAACTGATACGAGTAACGGAGCGCCCTCAACGCGGCGAACCGCGCCCGCTTTGTCAGTGGTTTGATCGCGAACTGTCTCACGTTTGCCTGTTGCCGCTGGCGTTCGGCAACCGGACGTTGGGTGTGCTGGAACTGGCGCACCGTTCTGCGCTGGCGGTCAGCGAGGCGGATCTCCGGCTACTGCGGCAGATTGCCGCGCGTATCGCCATTGCGCTGGATAACGCGCTGGCCTATGAGCAGATCACCCGGCTGAAGGATTCGCTGATCCATGAAAACTTCTACCTGACCGAACAACTGACCGAGCATATTCATCAGCGCAGCGGCGATGAGTTTGGCGAAATCATCGGCCGCAGCGCGGCGATCCGCCAGGTGCTGGAACAGGTGGAGATGGTGGCGGCCAGCGACAGCACCGTGCTGATTCTGGGGGAAACCGGCACCGGCAAGGAGCTGATTGCCCGCGCCATCCACAGTCTGAGCCAGCGTAAAGTCCAGCATATGGTAAAAATGAATTGCGCCGCCATTCCGTCCGGCCTGCTGGAAAGCGACCTGTTCGGCCATGAAAAGGGCGCGTTCACCGGCGCTACCAGCCAGCGTCAGGGGCGGTTTGAACAGGCGGATAACAGCACGTTGTTTCTGGATGAGGTGGGCGATATCCCGCTGGAACTGCAGCCCAAACTGCTGCGGGTATTGCAGGAGCGGGAGATCGAGCGGCTGGGCGGCAGCAAAGTGATTTCGGTGGATGTGCGGTTGATCGCCGCCACCAACCGTGACCTGAAGCAGATGGTGGCGGACCGCGAATACCGCAGCGACCTTTATTACCGACTCAACGTGTTTCCCATCGTCATTCCGCCGCTGCGCGAGCGGCCGGAAGATATTCCGCTGCTGGTGAAGTTTTTCACCCGCAAGATCGCCCGCCGCATGAACCGCACCATCGACAGCATTCCGTCCGACATGTTGCGTCAACTGAGCCGTTTGCCGTGGCCCGGCAACGTGCGGGAACTGGAAAACGTGGTGGAGCGGGCGGTGATCCTGACGCGCGGCACCACGCTCAATCTGCAGATCGATGAATTGCAGCATCATCTGTCGCCGCTGGAGGTGCCCAAACCGGCGCACCGCGACTTTCCGCCGCCGCCGGTGGCGGCTGAGCCGTCATCCGGGCAACTGGATGCTGACGAGGAATCGGAGCGCGAGCGTATTATCCGGGTATTGCGGGAAACCAACGGCATCGTCGCCGGCCCGAAAGGCGCCGCCGCCCGGCTCGGGCTTAAGCGCACCACATTGTTGTCGCGCATGCAACGTATGGGGATTTCCGCCCGGGAAATCGAGGGAATTTCCTGATTTTCGTGATTGAAACGATGAGGTTGTGAGACGGCTTGAAAAAGCCATCCTCCCCGAACGAGGAGGATGGCGAAGGGGTGATGGCGAAGGATTAACCGGCCACTTCCGCTTCTTTACGCAGACGGGCTTTCAGCGCGCTGTACTCCTGTACGACGTAGTTCTCCGCCCAGTTCTGGTCGGCGATCGGTTCCAGTTTCACCGCGCAGTGCTTGTATTCCGGCGTCTTGGCGATCGGGTCCACTTCGTCCAGCGTCAGTTCGTTACAGGCGCCAATCCACCACTGATAGGTCATGTAAACCGCGCCCTTGTTGATGCGCTCGCTGACCATCGCCCGGCTGATCACCTTGCCGCGGCGTGACGCCACCCATGTTAGTTGTTGATCGCGAATGCCGAGACGAGCGGCGTCTTCCGGGTTCATCTGCACGTAGCCCGGCTCGTCCGCCAATGTTTGCAGCGCGGTGCAGTTGCCGGTCATGGAGCGGCAGGAGTAGTGACCGACTTCGCGCACCGTGGAGAGCACCAGCGGGTAGTCGGCGTCGGTCTGCTCCATCGGCGGGTGCCATTCGGTCGCAAACAGCAGCCCTTTGCCGTTCGGGCGGTCGAACTGGTTGCCGGCGTACAGCCACGGCGTGCCTGGGCTGTCTTCGGTCAGGCACGGCCACGGCACATAGCCCAGACCGGCCATTTTCTCGTAGGTAGCGCCGTAATAGAGCGGGCACAGATTGCGCAGCTCATCCCAGATTTCATTGGTGTTGTTGTAGTGCATCGGGTAGCCCAGCGCGGTCGCCATCAGGCTGATGATTTCCCAGTCCGGCTTGACGTTGCCCTGCGGTTCCACCGCCTTGTAGAAACGCTGGAAGCCACGGTCGGCGGCCGAATACACCCCTTCATGCTCGCCCCAGGAGGTGGCGGGGAAGATCACGTCCGCCACGGCGGCGGTCTTGGTCATGAAGATGTCCTGAACGATCAGCAATTCCAGCTGGTTGAAGGTTTCGCGCACCACCGACAGGTCCGGCTCGGTTTGCAATGGGTCTTCGCCCATCAGGTAGTTGGCCTTGATCTTGCCTTCCTTGATCATGTGCGGCACGTCGGTCAGCGAGTAGCCGATGCGGTCGGACAACGACGGCACGCCCCAGGCTTTGGCGAATTTTTCGCGCACGTCCGCGTCGGTGACTTGTTGGTAGCCGGGGAACTGGTTCGGCAGCGCGCCCATATCGCAGGCGCCCTGTACGTTGTTCTGGCCGCGTACCGGGCCGACGCCGACATTCGGACGGCCGAGGTTACCGGTGAGCAACGCCAGGCCGGACAGACCTTTCACCACGTCCACGCCCTGCGTCCACTGGGTGACGCCCATGCCCCACAGAATGGTGGCGGACGGCGCGGCGGCGTACATACGAATGGCGTCACGGATCAGCTGCGGGTCGAGACCGGTGATGTCCGCCACGTATTCCGGCGTGTATTTCGCCACCAGATTGCGGTATTCCTCGAACCCTTCGGTATGTTGCGCCACGAAATTCGCGTTATACAGCCCTTCATTGAGCAACACGTTGGCGAAAGCGTTGACCAGCGCCATGTTGGAACCGTTCTTCAGCGGCAGCCACAGGTCGGCGATGCGGGCGGTTTCGATGTGCCGCGGGTCGCAGACGATGATTTTAGCGCCGCGTTCTTTGGCCTTGATGATGCGACGCGCCACAATCGGGTGAGAGTCGGCGGCGTTGTAGCCGAACACCAGAATGCAGTCGGTGTGTTCGATTTCGCAAATCGAGTTACTCATCGCGCCGTTGCCCAGCGTTACCTGCAGGCCGGAAACCGACGGGCCGTGACAGACGCGGGCGCAGCAGTCGATGTTGTTGGTGCCGGTGACCGCGCGGGCGAATTTCTGCATCACATAGTTGGTTTCGTTGCCCGGCCCGCGGGACGAACCGGTGTGCATGATGGCGTCCGGACCGTATTTTTCCTTGATGGCTTTCAGGCGGGAACTGGCGAAGTCGATGGCTTCGTCCCAGGACACCACCTCAAACGGCGCGCCTTTCTGGCGGCGGATCATCGGTTGCTTCAGCCGTGGGGTTAACAGCTTGGTGTCGTTGAGAAAATCCCAGCCGTAATAGCCTTTCAGGCACAGCTCGCCTTCGTTGGTCAGGCCGTTGGCGCCTTCCGCGCCGACCACTTTGCCGTTTTCCACCAACAGGTTAATTTTGCAGCCTGACCCACAGTAAGGGCAGACGGTAATTACTTTCTGCATGACATTGCTCTCCTTCATCGTACCGACGGCACGCTCAGAATTTCATTTCCGCGGCTTCATCGAGTGCTGCGCGCCGCTGTTTACGTTGGATCATCTCCTGAATGTCTTCCCGGCTGATCAGGCGCAGGGCTTTGGTCGGGCAGACCTCAACGCAGGCCGGGCCGTTGGCGCGCCCTTCGCACAGGTCGCACTTGTGCGCTTCCGCCTTGATGCAGTTACCCAGCGTTTGATAATGGCTGATACGCGCCACCGGTTTACTGATCACCGTCATGGCGCCGTACGGACAGGCCACCACGCAGGTTTTGCAGCCAATGCATTTTTCCTGCTGTACCCGGATATGATCGCCGGCGTGTACGATCGCCCCGTTAGGGCAAACATTGGCGCAGGGCGCGTCTTCACAGTGGCGGCATTGAATCGTGGTGCTGACATTCAGCCCCTTCACCACTTTCAGGCGCGGCGTGAAATGTTCTGGCGACAGCGACGACGGATTGCCGTCGCTGTGCGCCAGCACGCAGGCGACTTCGCAGGTGCGGCAGCCAATACATTTCCTGGGGTCTGCTAAAACGAACCGGTTCATGACAGGGTCTCCTTCCGCGGCTCTGATGGACTAAGGGTTATGTCGACGGCCCGGTCGCCGACACATCACCACAGATAAAGCAGGGTTTATGCCAGAATGAATGCTTATGGTTTATCGATTTGATTTATCAGCAATTTAAAACGGTTTTTTTGGGAAAAGATCGCTAGTGGCCGGCTGGTGACGAGTGTCGGCAGACGGGGTTCGGCAGATTTGACGACGCGCGCCCGGCGCGGTGCAGGTCGCGCCGACAGACGGATAAAAGCGAATCTGTTGCGAAGCGCGTTCCAGCTCTGAAAACCGCCTGTCGAGGTTAGAAAGCCCGGCCTTTATTGTGTCTTCAGCGCTATGGCGACGTACCCGCACATTTCAGCGGCGCGCAATGGCTTTTTATTTTTCAGTGGAATCAACATGAAGCCTTTTACAGGCGATAAGACTGAAATAGGATGATTGTATCCCGTGGGATACAATGTTACTCTGTTCATTGACAAGGAGTGCCAATGCCTGAGATTGACAGACTGGCGGGGCTGATTTTCCATTTGTACTTTTACGACGATGAGCGGCATCACTTACCGCATGTCCATGTCTGCTACGGCAACCATGAACTTATCATCAATATTCGTACCGGAACCGAGATCGAAGGATATCTGCCGAATAACAAGCGCAAGCTGGCGCTTGCGCATATCAGGGCCCACCGGCAGCAACTGCTGAGTATGTGGGAACGGGCGGTAGTGAGGAGAAATCCGGGAAAACTGTGAGGCATTTATGCATAAGATCGTGGAAGTTGACGTCATTGGCGATTTTTCGTTGCGCCTGACCTATGAAGATGGTCTGGTTTGCGACATCAATCTTTATCTCTATGCCCCCAGCCCGGTGTTTTCGAACGCCAGCCAGTTTATCAAATTTGGCCTGCTGCCGGACGGTTCGCTGGAATGGCTGCCGGATATTAGGATTTCCGCGTCGGAATTGCGGAAAAAAGGGGAGTATGTCAGCCACACGCTCGCGGTGCGAGAAAGGAACTTCGCTGATGTTATCTCTCGCGCCTTCTATGATGCCGTGATTGAAAACCGGCCGGAAATTCTGCAAGCGGCGTTGAAAACCGCGGTGGAAAAACATGGCAACAGCACCGTAGCCAAAGAGGCGGGGGCGAAAAGCCGCACCAGCCTGTATAAGTCGCTGAATAAGAATACCAATGTCAGCCTGGCGACGGTGGTCAGCCTGGCGCACACCGTGCTGCAACTGGAAGAAAAGTAGGCCGTGGGCTTCCGGTTACGAGCGGGGCTGGCGCCTGCCCCGCTTTAGCCATGCAGCGTAATACCGCGCCAGCGCACGATTGGCTTACGACAGCACCTCAAACCCGCCATTCTCTTCCCAACCGGATAACCGCTGATACAGGGCGTCTACCGCCTGCGTCACTTCCGGGCTGATGGGAAAATAAAACGCCACCAGCGCAGGCTGGATACCGATGAAAATCACCTCGGGAATGTCTTCCTTCAGGCTATCGATCAGGTAGTTCAGCGGCAGGCTGTGGGTATTCATCAGCATGTCTTCGGCGATGCGCTGCGGATCGACGATGCGGATGGCGCCCGGCGTCAGCCCCATGTCGGTGGCGTCCACCACCAGCAGGCGGCGAGGCTTCAGCTCCCGCAGCGTGTGGGCGGCATTTTCCGGAATAGGGCCGCCGTCAATCACCGACCAGCCCGCCACCGGCTGCCGGTTCATGCGCTCCGCCAGCAGCGGGCCGGCGCCGTCGTCGCCCATCAGGGTGTTGCCGACGGTCAGCACGATATTTTCGATATACAGTGGCGCTTCATTATGTAGATGTTCAGTCATCGATACGCTTCACCATCAGATAAATAGCCGGTTCCCGTTGCATCGCCGCCAGATAGTCCACCAGCGTAGCGGTCCATTCCGGGTAGCGGTCCGCCGCCGCCAGCGCGGTGAACGCACCGCCCAACAGCGCGGTGTGGGTATGGTCGATGGTGATTTCGCCAAAGCGCAGCAAACCCAGCATTTTGCGGCGGGCTTCCTCATCACTCAACTGGCCGACCCAGCCTTCGTACTCCGCCAGCGGGCAATGCAACACTTGTTTCAGGCAGTCGATGACGCCGACATGATGGCCGATAGCCAGCGAGTAATACATCACCTGCTGCGCCTGCTCCGGTATCTTGTCGCGGCTGTCGAGAAACTTGCGGTTCAGGGCATAAAAACGCACGTGGCTCATGAAAGGATCTCCCCGCGCAGCATGGCGTGGTAAATCCGTAGCAAATGGCCGACAATCTCGTTCAGCCGCGGGTCGTCATATTGGTTGAGCCAACGGTTGACGCGGTGCTCAAAGCCTTCCAGCGGCTGGTTTTCCAGCAAGTCGAGGAAGCGGTCGCTGATTTCCCGCCCCTGACGATACCCCGCCATCAGGCGGGCCTCCCGTTCCACCCGCACCCGCAAATCCAGCGGCAGTGCCGGATGAATCAGTGCTGCTTTCTCATTGTCGCCCTGCTGGTGGTCGCTGCCGTGCAGTTTCTGTTCCAGCAGCCCCAGCGCCACGGCGAAACCATAAATCGTCGCCGCCGGGGTCGGCGGGCAGCCGGGGATGTAGACGTCGATCGGCACGATTTTGTCGCTGCCGCCCCACACGCAGTACAGGTCGTGGAAAATGCCGCCGCCGCAGCCGCAGGCGCCATAAGAGATGCAGATTTTCGGATCCGGTGCCGACTCATAGGCGCGTAGCGCCGGGCTTCGCATGGCACGGGTCACCGCGCCGGTAAACAGTAAAATGTCGGCGTGGCGCGGCGACGCCACCACCTTGATGCCGAAGCGTTCGGCGTCGAACAGCGGCGTAATGGCAGAGAAGATCTCGATCTCGCAGCCGTTGCAACCGCCGCAGTCCACGCGGTAGACGTAGGCGGAACGCTGGATATCCTTCAGCAGCGTCTTTTTCAGCTGTTGAGCCTGTTCGTCGAGCGTAATCGGGGTAGTGTGGTAGTGGTCGACCCCGTTGGGCAGCATACTCATTGCGCATTCCCCTTGTGAGTGGTCGGGGCGGGCAGGTGCTGGCTCAACTGCACGTTGCCCTGATGGTTCATGTTCTGTTTGCGTTTGCAGTCCGGGCAGGTTTCGAACTGGTGGCGACGCGCCTCCACCTCGCTTTCCGGCACGCCGGCGTGCGCCAGCAGCGCCATGGCGTACTCCACTTCTTTCTGCGGTGCGAACGGCCGCTGGCAGACATGGCAGTTCAGCAGTTGGAAGGTGGCGCGCTGATACAGGTCGGCCTTGCTGGCGACCGCCATTTCGAAATCCTGCGACAGCACAATGGCGCGGGTCGGGCACACTTCCTCGCAGCGGCCGCAGAAGATGCAGCGGCCGAGGAACAGCTGCCAGGTGCGGGTGCCGTTGTCCAGGTCGTTAGCCATGGTCAGCGCGTTGGCCGGGCACGCCATGGTACAGGCGGCGCAGCCGATACACTGCGCCGGGTCGTACTCTGGTTTGCCGCGAAATCCGGCGGGCACCGCCAGCGGCGCAAACGGGTATTTCACCGTGCTGTTGCCCGCTTTGAGGATGGTTTTGAACAGTTTAATCATGGGGCCTCCCTCATTTCAGCGGCGAACGGGTGCGTTCCAGTCCGTAGCGCTCGATCTCTTTGTACGGCACGGTGGTGACTTTCTTCTTGCGGACATCCACCAGCGTGACGCGGTCGGTACAGGAATAGCAGGGGTCGAGGCTGCCGATGATCAGCGGCGCGTCCGACACCGTGTTGCCGCGCAGCATAAAGCGCAGCACCGGCCAGTTGGCGTAGGTAGCGGCGCGGCAGCGCCAGCGGAACAGCTTCTGGTTGTCGCCGGTCATGCTCCAGTGGATGTCTTCGCCGCGCGGCGCTTCGGTAAAACCCAGCGCGAACTTGTGCGGCTGATAATGGATATGCTCGTTGAGGATCGGCCCGTCCGGCATGTTGTCCAGCCCGAATTCGATCATCGCCAGCGAGGTGAATACTTCACGCACCCGCACCAGCACGCGGGAGTAAACGTCGCCGCCGTCGAGGTGGTGCAGCTCCATCGGCAGGTCCAGATAACCGGCGAACGGGTGGTCGACGCGCACGTCGCGCTGAAAGCCGCTGGCGCGAATCATCGGCCCTACCGGGCTGTAGTCGCGCGCCACCTGACGGCTCAGCACGCCGACGCCCTGGGTGCGTTGCGCCATGTTGGCGGTGTTGAGCAGCATATCGGTCAACTGTGTGACTTCGGCGCGCATTTCACGGATCAGCTTGATGGTCTTCAGCCGGTCCTCTTTCAGGATGTCGCGGCGGATGCCGCCGATCAGGTTAAGACCGTAGGTTTTGCGTGCGCCGGTGAGCATCTCGGCGATCTGCATCGATTTTTCGCGCACCCGGAAGAACTGCATGAAGCCGGTGTCGAAACCGACGAAGTGGCTGGATAGCCCGATATTCAACAGGTGACTGTGCAGGCGCTCCACCTCCAGCAGAATGCTGCGAATGGTATGGGCGCGCGCCGGCACCACCACGCCCAGCGCGTTCTCGATGGACGAGGTGTAGGCCACGCTGTGGGTGAAACCGCAGATACCGCACACCCGGTCGGACAGGAACGTCACTTCGTTGTAGCCCATGCGGGTTTCCGCCAGCTTCTCCATGCCGCGATGGACGTAGAACAGGCGGTAGTCGGCGTCGATAATCTGTTCGCCGTCGACAAACAGCCGGAAGTGACCCGGTTCGTCGGACGTGATGTGCAGCGGGCCGATCGGCACCACCCGGGTGTCGCCGGTGGCCTCGTTGATGAAGGTGTAGGACTCGTCATCGCGGGTGGGCGCAGGGCGCTGGCGGTAATCCATCGCGTCTTTGCGCAGCGGATAGAGATCGTCCGGCCAGTCATCCGGCAGCACCAGCCGGCGTTCATCCGGCAGGCCGACCGGGATCAGCCCGTACATATCACGCACCTCGCGCTCTCCCCACACGGCGGCAGGCACGCGCGGCGTCACCGACGGAAACTCCGGCACCGTCGGGTTGACCAGTGCTTTCACCACCACCCAGCATTTCTCGCCCTGTTCCATCGACAGCACATAGTAGACGGCGAAATGGCCGTTGAGGGTGCGCTCGTCGTTGCCGAACAATACCGACAGCCAGCCGCCGTGCTGGTAGTAGAGGTATTCCACCACCTCCGGCAACTGATGCAGTTTGACGGTGAGGGTCAACTGATTGGCGGTTTGCCGTTCTTCTTCCAGAATCGCCGTCGGGAACTGTTGTCTGACATGGGCGACATAATCGGCGCCTAAATTCTCGGTGCCGGTCGCGGCGGATGAATTAATCACGGTACATCTCCTGACGGGAAGGGGTTAACGATGAAGCAGGCGCGGTGTCCGGCGAGGTAGAACCTGACATGATAGTACCCAGCGAGGTAGTACCCAGTATGGTAGTACCCACTGTTGTAGTAGTACGGGCGCTCAGCGACGGCCAGCCCAGACTCGGCGGGGTTGGTTCGCCGGCATGGTTGCCGTTTAAAACGATGGCGGTGGCCTGCTCCAGCAAATGGATGACCGGCTGTGGAATACGAGTGCCCATCACCAGCATCAATACCAGCAGAATCAGCATCGGCGCGGTGGTCAGCCAACCCAGCTCGCCCTTGCTGACCGCTTCCGGCTGGCTGCCCAGCACGCTGGTGGCGATCATGCGCACCAGCCCGGCCAATACCACGGTCAGCAGCACCAGCAACACCAGCACCAGCGGTAGATGACCGGCGTGGATGCCGGCGGTAACCGTCATGAATTCGCTCAGAAATACGTTGAACGGCGGCATACCGCCGAGCGCCAGCGCGCCGCCGGCCAGCAGCGCGCCCGTCACCGGCGCGACGCGCAGGATGCCTTTCACCGCGTCCATATCACGAGTGCCGTACTTCAACAGCACGTTGCCGGAGCCGCAGAACAGCAGGGTTTTCGCCAGACTGTGGTTCAGTGTATGCAGCAGCGCGGCCAGAATGCCGAGCGGGCCGCCGATGCCGAGCGCCACGGCGATCAGCCCCATGTTTTCCACGCTGGAGTAGGCCAGCAGGCGTTTCATGTCACGCTGCACCAGAATCAGGAACGCGGCGACGGCCACCGACAGCAGGCCGAACACCAACAACAGCCGTTGCGGAAATTCCGGGCCGATGGCGGCGCTGATCAGGATGGTGTAGCGCACGATCACCAGCAGCGCGCAGTTGAGCAGCACGGCGGAGAGCAGGGCGCTGGTGGGACTGGGCGCCTCGCTGTGGGCGTCCGGCAGCCAGGCGTGCATCGGGAACAGGCCGGTTTTGGTGCCAAACCCGATCAAAATAAAGATGAACGCCAGATGCATCAGCGTGCTGTCCAGTTCGCCGGCGTGTTGCAGCACCTCGGTCCAGAAAATGGCGTTGCCCGGCTCCGCCATCACGTTGGCGGCGTTGGCGTATACCAGCACGGTGCCATACAGGCCGAAAGCGACGCCGACGGTGCAGATGATGATGTATTTCCACGCCGCTTCCAGCGACGAACGCTGGCCGTACAGGCCCACCAGAAACGCCGAACTGAGCGTGGTGGCTTCAATCGCCGCCCACATCAGGATCAGGTTGTTGCTGGTGATCACCAACAACATAGTGAACAGAAACAGGTGGAAGAAGCCGTAGTAGTGGCACAGCGTGGTGACGCTGATTTCGCCGCCGTCCACCTCGTGACGCATATACCCCATCGAGTAGAGGCCGGTGAGAAAGCCAATCACCCCGAGAATCGCCAGAAACAGTGCGCTCAGGCTGTCGAGGTGCAGCCAGCGGTGGGCCGCCAGCAGTTCGCCCTGTTGGTAGACCGTCCACACCGCCAGCAACGCCACCAGCAGCAGCGCGCTGATGCCGAGCAGATGAATCAGGCTCACCAGCGCGCGCGCCGCCGTGCCGGTAAAGCGGCAGGCGAACGCCAGCAGGGCGGCGACAAACGGCACGCCCAGCAGCAGGGAAAAAAGATCCAAAGTCGTCATGGTGATTATCCTTTCAGCGCGGTCAGTTGCTGAACATCCAGCGTGTGCAGCGTGCGGTGGATTTTGCGCGCCATCAGCGCCATCACGATGACGGCGAAGATGGCGTCGGTGGCGATGCCGATCTCCACCAGCTCCGGCGCGCGGTAGGCCAGCAGCGCCAGCGTCAGGTGGGCGCCGTTTTCCATCAGGCAGTAACCGAACACCTGTTTGAGGATGTTGCGCTGGCTGACGATGCACAGCAGGCCGATCAGGAAGTGGCCGAGCGACACTGCCAGCACCGGTTTCAGGTCGTTAACCATCGGCAGTTTCACCGGCGCGACGGCAAAGTAGCTCAGCAGCACAATCAGGGTGGCGATCAATATCAGAGTCGCGGTGCCGATGACGCCGCCGTCGGCTTTCGGGTCAGCCAGCCGGCAGAAGGCGAAGCTCATAATGGCGGGCACCATCACTACCTTGGTGATGAAGGCGGTGAGCGACCACAGATACAGCTCGTGGGAGCCAAGCAACCCGCCCAGCGCCACAAAAATCAGCACCAGCACCAGCGACTGCAACGCGTACAGCGCGGCGGACACCGTGGGTTTTCTGGCGGCGATCACCAACAGCGAGGTGATGATCAGCAGACCAGCCAGATTGTTGACAAGAAGAGAACCAGTCATGAGAGTTCCTTATTTCAGCCAGAGTGCGGCGATAACGCTGGAGCACAGCGACATCACTATCAGCACCAGCAGCACCAAATTCATCGACGCCGGCACCGCCGTAGCCGACGCCACCTCCTCGGACGGCTCGCCCGGCACGGTGCGGCCAAACCAGTAGATGAACCAGGCGAAGCTGGCGACCGATTCCACCAGCGCGATGATCAGCAGCGGCAACAGCCACCAGACGTCGCGCGACAACGCGAACCCGGCGGCGAACAGCGGGAACTTACTGAAAAAGCCGTTGAACGGCGGCACGCCGGTGATAGCCAGCGCCGCGACGCAGAAACCGACGCCCAGCAGCGGCAGGCGCTTCATCATGCCGCGCAGCTGCGGCAGCATGCGGGTGCCGCAGCTGTAGCTGAGCGCGCCGGCCACCAGGAAGAACAGGCTTTTGGCGTAAGCGTGGTTGAAGATGTAGGCCATACCGGCATCGAAAGCCATGCGCGAACCGAAGATGGACAGCGACAGCGCCAGAAAGATGTAGGCGAGCTGGGTGATGGTGGAGTAGGCCAGCAGCCGCTTCATGTCTTTTTGCGGCAGGTACATCAGGAAGCCGTACACCAGCGTAATGGTCGCCATGATGACGCCGACCACGCCGATGATGTGCGGCACTTCGACGGCGGACAGAATGGCGCGGGCAAAAATATACACACCGACTTTCACCATCGAGGCGGCGTGCAGGTAGGCGCTCACCGGCGTCGGCGCTTCCATCGCATCCGGCAGCCAGACATGCAGCGGCAACTGGGCTGATTTGCCCCAGGCCGCGAACAGGATGCCGCCGAACACGATGATTTTGCTGCTATCGTCCAACTGTGCAATGGCGCTGAGCGCGAAGGTGCCGGTGGTGGCGAACAGCCAGGCCGCCGCCAGATACAGGCCGACGGAGGCGATATGCGTCACTAACAGCGCTTTGAGCGCCGAGCGCAGCGATTTCGGTTTCTGGTAGTAGCCGATCAACGCCCAGGAACAGCCGCCGGTGATTTCAAAGAACAGCAACTGGCCGAGGATGGTGGATGACAGCGTCAGCCCGGCCATCGCGCCGATAAATACCAGCAGGAAGGCGTAGTAGCGATTGCTGCCGTCGTGCGGGTGCTCGCGGTTGCCCAGCGTCAGGTAGCCGCAGGAGTAAAGGCTGACCAGAAAACCGAGCGACACCACCGCAAAGCCGATCAACAGGCTGATACGGTCGAACAGGAAACCGAACAGATCGGCCTGACCGTAACGATAAAGGGTGACGACCTGGTCGGTTTTGCCGCCGTCAAGATAGCGCCAGGCCAATAGCGCCATGCCGAGCGTCGCCAGCAGGGCGAACAGCGTGCACAACCCTTTGGCGAGGCGCTGCGGTGCGAAAGCTATCCACAGCGCGCCGAGAAACGGCAGCAACAGGGTGGCAAGAGCAATATTCTCCATGATGGATGCCGACTCCTTATAGTCCGGTCAGGTAGAAAACGAATGCCAGCGCCGCCACGCCGAAGCCGAGCCAGGTCACCCGGTCGGTCAGCAGAAAGCGCCCGCGCGCCAGGCTGTTTTCGATAACGGCGGCGATGACGAACACCACCACCAGCTTGATGATCAGCGCCAGCGATCCCCACAACAGGCTGACCGCCGTGAGCGTTTCGGCCTTGCCGAACGGCACGAAAATCGACAGGAACAGCGTGGCGACCACCACCTGTTTGAGGCTGATGCCCCATTTCACCAGCGCCAGCCCGGCGCCGGCGTATTCGGTCAGCGGGCCTTCCTGCAACTCCTGTTCCGCTTCCGCCACGTCAAACGGGATTTTTCCCATCTCGATAAAGGTGGCGAAGGCGCAGGCCAGCAGCGCCAGCGCGGTGGCGGTGGGTGACGCCCAGTGACCGCTCGCCAGTTTGACGCTGATATTGCCGATGTTGGTGGAGCCGGCGACCAGCGCCACCACCAGCAACGCCAGCATCAGAATCGGTTCCACCAGGATGCCGAGCGTCAGTTCGCGGCTGGCGCCGATGCCGGCAAAGGTGCTGCCGGAATCCAGGCCGGATAAGGAGAAGAAAAAGCGAAAGACCGCAAACAGGTACAGCAGGGTGATGATGTCGCCCGCCGCGCCGAACGGGGAGCCGTCGGTCACGGCCGGCAGCGTCATCGCCACCAGCAGCATGGTGCCGAGCAGGATGAACGGCATCAGGCGAAACACGCCGCCGCTGTGCTCGGGCGCCACTTCCTGACGGCGCAGCAGTTTGACGATGTCACGATAATCCTGCAGCACGCCCGGCCCCTGGCGGGAGTGCATTTTGGCGCGGATCACGCGCGACAGGCCGGACAGCAGCGGTGCCGCCGCCATCAGCAGGACGGCCTGCAATAGCGCGCCCAGCAGCGGAAAAACGAGTGAAGCGTAAGTCATGTTCCGGTCTCCTTAAGCCAGAGTGGCCAGTAGCAGGGCAACCAGCGCCGCCACCACATACAGGCAGTACACCCGGAAATCGCCGTGCTGAATCCATTGCACCGCGCGGCTGATGTGCTGCACGCCGCTGACCACCGGCATCACCACGTGGTCGTCCCATACCGGTTCGACGCGCGCCGCCGCCTGCGTGGTCTTTTCCAGCGCCTGCTGCATCGCGGGCGCCGGGTCGAGGGTTTTGCGCACGCGGTACAACGGCGCGAACATCACCCGCAGCGGCTGGGTAAAGCTGCCGGCCGAGGCCGACATGGCGGATTCATAGCCGTAGCCGCAGGCCCAGGGCGTGCCTTTGTGACGAAAACCGAGACGCGGGCCGCGCAGCAGGCTGTAGAGCATCAGCGGCAGCAACGGCAGCGCCAGCAGCAGGATGAAAATCAGCGGCGTATTAAGGCGGGTTTGCAGGTGGTCGCCGGGGAAGACGCCCAGTCCCGCGGCCATCATGACTTCCGGGGTGTGCGCCAGGTCCGCCGCGATACGGGTCATCACCGGTACCACCACGCTGGCGCCGACGCCGAGCAGCACGCACAGCAACGCCAGCAGTAACATGGCGAGCGTCATCGGCCAGGGGACTTCGCGGGCGTGAGCGGCTTTCTCGCTACGTGGCGCGCCGCAGAAACTGATGCCGTACACCTTGACGAAACACATCGCCGCCAGCGCGCCGGTGATCGCCAGCATCACGATGGCGATCGGCGCGGCCAGCCGCAGGCCGATGCTGCCGTCATGGCTGAGGGTGAACAGCGACTGGTAGGTAAACCATTCGCTGACGAAACCGTTGAGCGGCGGCAGGGCGGAGATCGCCATACACCCGACCAGAAACGCCAGCGCGGTACGCGGCATCAGCCGTGACAGTCCGCCCATTTTTTCCATGTCTTTGGTGTGGACGCGGTAGATCACCGCGCCGGCGCCGAGAAACAGCAACCCCTTGAACACCGCGTGGTTGAGCAGGTGATACAGCCCGCCCAGCAGGCCGAGCAGCGCCAGCAGCGGATGATGGGTGGCGATGCCGATCATGCCGACGCCGACCCCCATCAGAATGATGCCGATGTTCTCCACCGTGTGGTACGCCAGCAGGCGTTTGATGTCGTGCTCGGCCAGCGCGTACAGCACCCCCAGCACCGACGACACCGCGCCGAACGCCAGCACCACCACGCCCCACCAGGTTTCGGTGGCGCCCAGCAAATCAACACCGACTTTGATGATGCCGAATACGCCGATCTTCACCATCACGCCCGACATCAGCGCCGAGGCGTGCGACGGCGCGGCCGGGTGCGCGCGGGGCAGCCAGCCGTGCAACGGCAGCATCCCGGCTTTGGCGCCGAAGCCGAAGAACGCCAGCAGGAACACCACCGAGGCCTGCGGTGCCGACAACCCGGCGTGGCGGAAATCGACGAAGTCGAGGCTGCTGCTGTGGCGATAGAGCAGGAAGAAGGCAATCATGATCAGCACCGAACCGGCATGGGCGATCAGGAAATACAGCAGCCCGGCACCGACCGCCTCTTCATCCTGATCGGCGATGACCAGGAAGTAGGAGCTGAGCGACATCACTTCGAACAACACAATGAAGTAGAAGGCGTTGTCCACCACCACCAGCGCCACCATAGAGGCGACAAACAGGTTCATGAAGAACCCCATCGCCCAGGCGCCGCGCCCGCGGTACTCCTCCAGATAAGCCAGTGAATACAGGGCGGATACCGCCACCAGCAGCGAAATCACCAGCGTCATGAACGCGGCCAGGGTATCGAAGCGCAGCGTCAGGTGTGCGAAGGCGTCAAACGGCCCGTCGAACACGGCGGTCAGCACGCCGCCGCCGAGCAGGACGGGAGCCGCCGCCAGCGCACCGGCGCAGCCGCCCGCCAGCGCGCACAGCCCGCTCAGGCGAATCGCCAGCGATTCCCGGCGGCACAGACATAACGAAAGCAGCGCGCCGGCCAGATACAGCGCTAGCGACAGGCCCAGCCATTGCAGTGGCGTGAACAATTGCAGTGGCGTCATCATAGTGTTTGCTCCCTGTCAGTCCCGGTGGAGGAAAAAGGGATGTTGCCTTCGGGCCATTCCGCCGCCTGACGGCGTTTGGCGGCGATAGCGTCGTCCAGCGCGGCGTCATCCACCAGATACAGCGCGTGTGTCGGGCAGACGCGCACACACTCCGGCCCCTGTTCGCGGAAATCACACAGGTCGCATTTCACCGCGATGCTGCGTACTCCGGCGTTCCACGCCAGCATCGGGTGAATCGACGGTGGACTCACCGGCACATCGGACAGCAGCGATAGCGGGATGTGGTGATCAAACGTGGCAGGCGTTGCCAGCGGCGTGCTGCCGGATGGCGTGATGGCGCCGAACGGGCAGGCGATGGCGCACAGTTTGCAGCCGATACAGGTGTTTTCATCCAGCAACACGGCATTATCCTGATGCCTGATGGCGTTGACCGGGCACACTCTGGCGCAGGGCGCATCCTCACAGTGACGGCATAACACTGGTGCGGTGCCGTTGGCATCACGCTCGACCGTCAGCCTCGGATGAGACTGCAGGCCCTGCTGGCGATGCACCTGCGTACAGGCCGCCATGCAAGTGTTGCATCCGATACAACGCGTTGGCTCCGCAATGACGAAGCGGTTCATAGCCATACCCTCCGGGGTGATAGAAATGTTTCCTGCGCCGGAAGCATATTCCATGCCATAAGAAAAACAGTGGAGAGATAGCTTTTAAAATCAGCTAGTTAGATAGGGGTGCTCAATCGGTGGCCGCCAGCCGAACCTGCCGCTCGACATTAGTGACGACGTTTTGCCGCCGGTTTTTACCCGATTGTCGTCACCGTCGACAGCGTCGGGTGAAGGGAAAAGCTCGACACTTTTGACGAGCACCGCCGGTTTTTTAAGGTACAACGATAGTTAGTTACAACATACTATTAGCCTGTCAACCCCTGGCTCGCGGGTTGGGCGGGATCATGTCGGCTGGCATCAAATTTGCTTAAGCTGTCGGGTAGAAACGGTGTGACTTCAAATAACAGGGTGGGCGTTATGTGTCTGGGAATTCCGGGGCAGGTGGTGGAATGGGCGTCGGCGGATCATCAACTGGCGTGGGTGGATGTGTGCGGCGTGCGGCGCGAAGTCAATGTGGCGCTGGTGCTGGACGACGGGCAGCCGTCATCGCTGATCGGCCAGTGGGTGCTGGTGCACGTCGGGTTTGCTATGAGCCGGCTGGACGAGCAGGAAGCGCGCGACACGCTGGAGGCGCTGCGGCAGATGGAAGAAGTCGAGTCGGATGTCGGCGTTTTTCTGGCTAAATCGGTTTGAAGGAAAGGGAAGAGCCATAAGCTGGGCTGTTGGCAAGCAGCCCTGGCGTTCTGTTATTGACGATTTATGCCAGAACGGTGGGGCGTTCCATGCTTGATGATGTCGGTTATCCCTTTGTAGCATCACCGCACACCCGGCAAGAAGAGGACTAAACGCCGCCTTCATGTCGTTCTCGCAGAGAAGTCTCCCACCGCAGTACAGTTTTGACGCCGGAAAAAGACTTAACAAGGTTGTCAGCTATTCCACTTAGCATCTTTTTTCCTGTTGATACTTCTAGGTGCTCGTCATTGTGCGCGCTGTGAAAAGCAACCGCAGGCTATCGTGGCACGACGGATGCCATACGGCGTTATATCTCAAAAAGTTATAAATAGTAAGTTTTCTTTATTTGTACGGAATAACAATACTTCGTATGAATAGTGATAACGAGAATGACGGACAAGGGACAAGGGCGTGAACTTTCAACAACTGAAGATTATCCGTGAATCGGCGCGGTGCAACTATAACCTGACCGAAGTCGCCAATACCCTGTTCACTTCCCAGTCTGGCGTAAGCCGTCACATCCGCGAACTGGAAGAAGAACTGGGTATTGAGATTTTTATCCGCCGCGGCAAACGCCTGCTGGGCATGACGGAACCGGGCAAAGAGCTGCTGGTCATGGCCGAACGTATTCTTAACGACGCCAATCATATCCGGCGGCTGGCGAACCTGTTCAGCGACAACGACGTCGGGCAACTGGTGATCGCCACCACTCACACGCAGGCGCGCTATAGCCTGCCGGGGGTGATCAAGGAATTTCGCGCGCTCTACCCGCAGGTGCAACTGGTGCTCAATCAGGGCACGCCGGACGAAATCGTGGCGATGCTGGAATCCGGCGAGGCGGACATTGGCATCGCCACCGAGCAACTGATGAACGTGAATTCGCTGGCGGCGTTTCCTTATTACCGCTGGCATCATGTCATTCTGGTGCCGGAAGGGCACGCGCTGGCGCAAGAGCCGGCGGTCACGCTGGATAAACTCAGCGCGGTGCCGCTGATTACTTATCGGCAGGGCATCACCGGCCGTTCCCGTATCGATCGGGCGTTCGCCGCCGCCGGCCTGACGCCGCATATTTCCATCAGCGCGCAGGACTCGGATGTGATCAAAACCTACGTCGAACTGGGGCTGGGGGTGGGCATCGTCGCCGACATGTCGTTTGACGCCACACGTGATCCCGGTCTGGTGCGGCTGGATGCGCGTCACCTGTTTGAGGCCAGCACGGTCTGGCTGGGCCTCAAGCGCGGTCAGTTGCAGCGCAACTACACCTGGAAGTTTATTCAACTGTGCAACCCGGAGCTGACGCAGGATGACATCAAAGCACGGGTGTTCGCCGAAGACAACGAAGCAGTGATCGATTATCAGATCTGACGAGCGGCGGTTCAGCCGCCTGTACCCGAGAGTCCGGCCGCGCGTTGTTGCTGCGCGGCCGGATTTTTTTGTGGTTTTTATCGGCGAATGGTCAGGCGGCGTACAGTGACGAAACGCATAATTATGAAAAGTCCTTCGAACGAAGCGCTTGATCTCAGGGGGCGAGGATAGTAGCATGCCGCGGTATAACAACAGGTTATGCCTTTTTATTTTCTTTTGCGATACAAATAGTTGCGCAGTTTAAGTGAATAACTATTTGATAGCGCACTCTGTTTTGGTGAGTCACGTTTTTGGCTGTGGGTCACGCAATTGTGTAAAAAAACAACCTTCATTTCTCCCCTTCATCTGTCGCAGTTCAGCAGTCGCTGGAATGTCCGATGGCAGTGGTTTAGCCACCGGCAAGTCGTCGCAGGGAGCACAGACAATGGATTCGTATCATGAAAAAACAGAAAGTTAGCCTTGCCTGGCAAATCCTCATCGCGTTGATCATCGGTATTGCCGTTGGCGCCTGGTTGCATGAAAACCCGGCCGACAAACAATGGGTGATCGTCAACGTCCTAAGCCCGGCCGGGGATATTTTTATCCGGTTGATTAAGATGATTGTGGTGCCGATTGTGATCACCACGCTGGTAGTGGGCATCGCCGGCGTCGGCGACGCCAAAAAGCTGGGGCGCATCGGTTTCAAAACCATCCTGTATTTTGAAGTGATTACCACGCTGGCGATTGTGATCGGCATTACGCTGGCCAATGTGTTCCAGCCGGGGCACGGCATTGACATGTCGATGCTCACCCGGGTGGATATTTCTCAATACGAGAAAACCACCGAACAGGTGCAGAGCGGTTCGCACAGTCTGGTGAGCACCATTCTGTCGCTGATTCCTCCCAACATTTTCGCCGCGCTGGCCAAGGGCGAAATGCTGCCGGTGATCTTCTTCTCGGTGCTGTTTGGTCTTGGGTTGTCGTCGCTGGCGCGCGAACAGCGTGATCCGCTGTTGAACGTGTTCCGCAGCGCATCGGAAACCATGTTCCGCGTCACCAACATGATTATGCGCTACGCGCCGGTTGGGGTATTTGCGCTCATTTCCGTTACTGTCGCCAACTTCGGTTTCGCCTCGCTGTGGCCGCTCGCCAAGCTGGTGATTCTGGTGTACATCGCGATTGTGTTCTTTGCGCTGGTGGTGTTGGGCGCGGTGGCGCGGCTGTGCGGGCTGCGCATCACGACGCTGATCCGCATTCTGAAGGATGAGTTGATCCTGGCTTACTCCACCGCCAGTTCGGAAACGGTACTGCCGCGTATTATCCAGAAGATGGAAGCCTATGGCGCGCCGAAAGCTATTACCAGCTTTGTGGTGCCGACCGGTTACTCGTTCAATCTGGATGGCTCCACGTTGTATCAGAGTATCGCCGCCATTTTCATCGCCCAGCTTTACGGTATCGACCTGAGTCTGGGACAGGAGTTGGTGCTGGTACTGACGTTGATGATCACCTCCAAAGGCATTGCCGGCGTGCCGGGCGTCTCCTTTGTGGTACTGCTGGCGACGCTGGGTAGCGTCGGCATTCCGCTGGAAGGGCTGGCGTTTATCGCCGGGGTGGACCGCATTCTGGATATGGCGCGCACCGCGCTTAACGTAGTAGGCAATGCGTTGGCGGTGTTGGTGGTCGCCAAATGGGAAGGGCAGTTCGACGAAGAAAAAGCGCGCGCGTACGAGCAGGAACGGGCGACGCTGGCGGCACGTCCCGCCGGTCAGGAATAATCCTGCCGTGTGACGTCAGACAACCGGGCCTTGGCCCGGTTTTTTTATGGCGGCAGGCCGCCGCCTTACAGCATGTACCATCGCCCGCGGCGGTGAGGTCGTATGGAATGGTGCATACTACCGGCGAGGAGCCAGAGCAAAATCTGGCGGTCCGGGCTTTTCGGATGTGGAACAGCCGTCCACCCGATGAATGGTTCCAGGCGGATGGCGGGAGAGGTGTTATGGATTTATCCGATGAAATGATTCACGACCTTAACGGTATTGCAAGCTGGCTGGCGCAGGATGATTTTCCGCAGGCGAAAACCATGAGTCCTGACCTGATGATTATCGCCGGTCATGCCATCTTACCCAATATTTTCGGCGCGCTGACACTGGCGAAGAACGCGGATATTCCGGTCTTATTGAGCGGCGGGATCGGGCATTCCACGGTGTTGTTGCAGCAGGCGGTAAAAAATAACCGCCTGACCGCCGCGATTGATTCCGCGGGTAAAAGTGAGGCGGAAATTCTCTCCCGCATCGCCATTACCGTATTCGGCATCGCTGCGGATAACCTATTCATTGAGAGCGCCTCCAGAAACTGTGGCGAAAACGCCGACTTTAGCCGGGAGTTGGTGCTTGATAAAAAAATAGCGCGCCAGGAAATTATTCTGGTGCAGGATCCCCTGATGCAACGGCGCACGACAGAAACCTTCCTGTTCAGCTGGAATAAGAAGGAAATGCACAGCCGGTTTATCAGTTGGCCGGTGTTTACCCCATCGATCATTATGATTGGCGGCGAGCCGATGATTACCGGCGGACAAATGCCGGAGGTGTGGGAAATAGAGCGTTATATCGCGATGGTTTTAGGCGAGGTGAAACGCCTGAGAGATGACCCGAACGGTTATGGCCCGTCAGGCGCCGGTTTTATTGGGCATGTGGATATACCTGACGACGTCGCACAGGCATGGCAACGACTGATGAGAAATTCGTCGCTGAGTGAGAGAGTCAGATAACGGTTCTTCAATGCTGACAGGCCACCCCGAGATGGCCTGTCGTTTTTTAGGGTATAGTCAGCGATATTTCGGTAATACGCTCAGGAGTTATCCCATGAAAATCGCGCTGGTAGGGGCAGGTAAAATAGTGCTGTCCTGTCTTGATGCATTAAAAGACATAGAGGGCATTGATATTGCGGCGTTATGCGTCCGACAGGGAAGTCTGCAAAAAGGCGAGGCATTAAAAAACCAATATAATATCCATTCGATTTATACCGATTACGATGCAATGTTGCAGGATGGCAACATTGATTTTGTTTATCTTGGGATACCCAATCACCTGCATTTTTCCTATTCGCATAAAGCGTTGTCCGCCGGAAAGCATGTCATTTGTGAAAAGCCGTTCACGTCAAATTATGCGCAATTGCTGGAATTGGTCACGCTGGCGAAATCAACAGGGCGTTATCTTTTTGAAGCGATTACCTCGATCCATACTCCCGGTTTTAATTATCTGAAGACTCATGTCGCTGACATCGGTGAGATTAAGCTTGTACAGGCAAATTACTCGCAATATTCAAGCCGCTATAATGACTACGTCAATGGCATCGTGCATCCGGCGTTTGATCCCGCTGCATCGGGCGGCGCGCTTTACGATATCAACTTATATAACATTTATAATGTCTGCGCTTTATTTGGCGCGCCGGAAAGCGTGAGTTATCACTGTAATAAGGGACACAACGGCATTGATACGTCAGGTATTCTGGTCATGAATTACGGGGAATTTATTGCTGTTTGCACCGGCGCGAAAGATTCGGCCAGCCCGGGGTATTTCACCGTTCAGGGGACGGCTGGTTATGTGAAAGTTACCGATATACCGAGCGTATGTAAGCATGTTGAATTTTCGCAAGCGGGAACGCTGATAAAACATGACGACACCACGGATAAAAATCACATGATTTATGAGTTTGAGGCATTCAGGAATATTGTTAGCGCACAGGATATGCCACGGTGCCATGAATTGCTGGATATTGCCCTGAACGTCTCTAAGGTGCTGGAGCAGGCCAGAGAATGTTGCGGTATTGATTTCCCTCTCACGCAGGAATAACCCGCCGCCGGTCAGTGCGGCGACGGGATGAGTGCAATCAGCGCGGGGCCGACAGTTTGTCCTGCGTTTGCGTCTCGAAGTCGCTGGCGTCGTGACGCTCATGCAACTGGGTGGCGGGATCGCCGCTCAGGCGGTTGACCATGCGGCCGCGCTGGACTGCGGGGCGGGCGAGAATGGCGTCCGCCCAGCGCACCACATGTGGGTAGTCGTGAACGGACAGAAATTCGGCGCCGTCATAAAGCCAGCCTTTCACCAGACCGCCGTACCAGGGAAACGCGGCGATGTCGGCGATGGTATAGTGGGAACCGGCCAGATAGTCGCTTTGCGCAAGCCGCTGATTGAGGACATCGAGCAGGCGTTTGGTTTCCATCGCGAAGCGATCGATAGCGTATTCGATCTTGACCGGCGCGTAGGCGTAGAAGTGGCCGAAACCGCCGCCAAGGTAGGGCGCGCTGCCCATCTGCCAGAACAGCCAGGACAGGCATTCGGCGCGTTCAGCCGCGTCGGTCGGCAGGAATTCGCCAAACTTCTCCGCCAGATAAAGCAAAATAGCACCTGACTCAAACACCCGCACCGGCTGTGGCCCGGAGTGGTCGACGAGCGCCGGGATCTTGGAATTGGGGTTGGCTGCTACGAAGCCACTGCTGAACTGATCGCCGTTGCCGATTCTGATTAGCCAGGCGTCGTATTCCGCGCCGCTATGACCAAGCGCCAGCAGTTCTTCCAGCAGGATCGTCACTTTCTGGCCGTTTGGCGTCGCCAGCGAATAGAGCTGGAGCGGATGACGGCCGACCGGCAGGTCTTTGTCGTGGGTGGCGCCGGCGATCGGGCGATTGAGGCCGCCGCTGGTTTTATTCCAGGTCCAGACTTTCGGTGGTACGTATTCGGATGAATCGGTCATGCAAACCTCCTGATAATCACATTCGGCAGGGAAAGGACAATTAACGCGATGGACGGGCCAGATTAACCCACGCTTGCACCGGTGGGTGTTGCCATTGGTGCCGGGCGTATTTTTTCCAACTCTTCGGCCGGTTCCTCTGCCCGCTGGCGCATCAAGGCTGACGTGTCTCGTCCCCATGACGGCCCTTTTCGGTAGATTATCTGCGTTCATTATCTGAATACGCACTATCTGAAGGCATATTCAAGACCGGCACTGACGCCATAATCACCTTTCCTGGCGTTACCACCAAACTGACTGGAATATTGCAACCATGTGTGCAGATTGGTGGTGATATTCAGCATAACCCCGGCGTCTGCCGAGTCCCAATTTTTCTCTGAAACCGCCCCCGACATAGAGAAAGAACCATTCATAGTGTTCAATCCGGCCGTTACCTGCGGGGCATGAGTCATGTAGTCATGATTCCTGGCGATCTCGGCGAAAGGGCTGATATCCAAACCGAATACCGACCACTGCCCCTGAGCACGCCAGCCAAGACCGGAAACCAGAGAATTACGACGTTGCGCGGAGAACCACATGGCGGAACTGTCATCCCCACGCTCACTGTAGCCGTATACCTTGACGAACTGGCGCTCCAGACGGGCAAAAGGGCCTGTTTTAACTGGCCCCAGATTGAACCACCAGCCACCATCAATGCCGCCGCCAAGGTGATGTCCTTTCACTGAGCCGGATTCTCGGCGATTTGCCGGGCCAATATGAATGGTACGATAAACATCATCAAAGTTGGATCGACCAGTGTTGAAGAATGCGCTCAGCCAGGCATGATCGAGGTGATAGACCTCGTAAAGCGCGATGCTGTCGTCATAGAGCTTATAACCTGCGTCATCAATAGCGGCCTGTTGATTAGAAAGCGTCACCACCGCGCCTGCGTTAACGTTTTCACTAAGTTTCAGGTCGCCGCCAACCGAAATAAAGCGGTTATTGCCGCTGGTTGACAGGGTATTGTCGGGTGAGCGGGCGTGGCGGTAATCACCGCCAAGGAAGACTCGGGTCGCGCTCCCGCTTGTATCGGCCAGGATTTCATTACGCAGCAACGTGTACTGCGATTGGGTGGCCGCTAATGGGCCTTTGCTCAGCAGTGAGATTTTACCGGGCGCGGCAATTTCAGATAGCACGACACTGGCAAGCATCTTGTTGACACCCGTTGTGGGGTGAACGTTATCAGCGAAAAAATAGCTATATTCTGTTCCGCTGGTGTAATCATTCGAGGTGCATAATAGCGATGATATTGTATCGCAGGCACCGCTGGTGGTGTTGATAATGCCATAGGCTGATGGGTTCGCCATTATTTCATTCAGTAGTCCATAGGTATTTACCGGAATGATATTAAGCCCATTTTTACTCAGTGCATTCAGGCCATTATTTAAGGTCTGATTGTATTGGGTTACAACCTCTTGATATTTTTCCTGTCGGTCATTAATCTTTGCGTCAGGCGTGGCGCTGAGGTTAGACATATTATAAACCACAGCGTATTTCCCACCTGCATTGTGCAGGCTACTTAATAATGATATCTCAGCCTCTGCCACAGGGATAATTTCAGCGGTTGGGGTATCGGGCGCAGACTCGTAAAGCGCATAGATATCATTGGAGCCTGCCCACATTTGATAAAGTGTCGACGCGTTGACAGTATTATCTCTCAGGTAGTTATTAACCTGAGCCTGAATGGTCGGTGAGAAAATTATACCCAATGAGTAATTATTAAGTACGCCGGCGCCACCCCAGGCATTGTTAGTCCCCCCGGAGGATGAATCTGTAGCCGACAGACCTAACCCTTCTGCGACATACATGACGGCGGTTTCTCCGGGATTGGTTGTAAATCTTGCAATACCAAGCCCTAATGCCTGTGAAAGGTTACCCGCGTCGCTTAAACTATCGCCGAAAACGACCGTGCTATTGAACGTTTCCGCCTCTCCGGTCAGGGTATAAAGGAATAGGACAGTAATAGTAAGTAATACATAGGCTTTATCTCGCACACTAAATACATAAGCCAAACACCAACAGATATACAGATTAATAACATTGACAGGATAAGGCCTTTTGAAGGCTTTTCGGATCAGTAACATAATGCTGGCACTCCTGGTATTCTTATTAAAGATAATAATCATCGCCTTTTCGTAACTTAAATAAGTTCATAATTTACATGCTGTGATGGTGAATCAAGGGTGTTTTAGTTGGGTTTGCGATTATTATTGATGCAATAATAAATAAATTCATAAGACATGTCTTATATGTGAATTTATGAGATATGTCTCAGGTGGTGGTATATTCAATATGCTATGGTTTTTATGTGTTTTATTTTTTTCGTCAGTATTCTGGGGAATTACTGCTAAATTAGGAAATTCAGCAGGTTTAAATTATTCCGGCTCATATTGTGTTGGCGATATTCGATTATTTAAATCGTGTCGACATTTTATCTGCGCGTTCGTCTCAGGATTCCAGGCCGTTGGGAAGCTCCGCAGCGAGTACATCGATTGCCAGTCTGCAGCGCAATGGCAGGTGATGCGCCGCAGGCCAGACGGCGTAGCACTCCATAACCGCGCCCGGACGGTCGCCCCAGATTTCGACCAGCTCGCCGCGTTGTATCCGCTCCCTGACGAGCCAGTGAGGCAGCCAGGCAATCCCCATTCCCTCGACGGCGGCATCCGCGACGACCTCAAGATCATTGAAACGCATCCGTGAACTGACCTGAATGTCGACCAGTTCGCCCGTCGAGTCCGGCAGTCGCCAGGGCATGCCATGATCCTTTCGCCAGTAGGCGAGCAGGTCGTGCTCCGATAAGTCCTCAAGCGAACGCGGTTCGTTTTTCGCGGCCAGATAAGCCGGAGCCGCGCAGAGAACCTTGCGTTGGCTGACCAGCCGGCGGGCGCGCAGCGACGACTCGTTGCCCAGGGGGCCGTTGCGCAGCGCGAGATCGAATCCGTCCGCGATCAGATCGACGTAACGGTCGCTAAAATTCAGTTCGAGTTCGAGCCTGGGGTGCTGACGTGCATAGTTCCGCAGGATCGGCGCCACGCAATAACGCCCGAACAGGACCGGGAGCGAGACTCGTAGCTTGCCCGCCACTTCCCGGCGTCCTGACTCCAGCAGCGCCTCACCGGCACGCAGTTCATCGATGGCGCGAATGCACCGTTCGTAATACTGTTGCCCGTCCTCGGTAAGGCTCTGTGTCCTCGTGGTCCGCTGAAACAGCTGGACGCCAAGTCTTTCCTCAAGACGCGCGATCGCCTTACCCACTGCCGAACGCGTCAGCGCAAGCCGTTCACCGGCTTTTGCGAAGCCGCCCGCGTCGACAACCTCGACGAACAGTTGCACGCCATCGAATCTATTTAGCACGTCATTACCCTTGGGTTTGTAGAAATTTTGGAAGCATTAAGTGGAATTTAATCCACTAATCGTGATTCTAATTCTACTTTATAGTGCCTGGAGGATAAACAAAAGTTCGTGGCGCCTTGGGAGAGTGGGTGAGGCAATCACTCTCCCAAGGTCCATGCACAACCAACAACGAAAGGCACAACAGATGTTAATTTCGATCGTTTATGACAGCGGATATGGCCACACCGCCCGTGTTGCCGACGCTGTTGCTGAAGGCGCCCGCGAAGTCGACGGCGCAGACGTGAAGCTCATCGCCGTCGCCGACGGCCCGATGGACTGGGAAACGCTGGAGAACAGTGACGCGATTATCTTCGGCTCGCCGACCTATAACGGCCTGATCACCGCGAAGCTCAAGCAGTTCTTTGAGGACTCCACCAAGGCGGCATGGACCACGCAGAAATGGCGTAACAAGATTGCGGCCGGTTTCACCAACTCCGGCGCCCAGCATGGCGACAAGCTTAACTCGCTGATGTCAATGGTACTGTTCGCCGCCCAGCACGGCATGATCTGGGTGGGTCTGGACCTGATGCCGGGCAACAGCAGCAGCGCCGGCAGCCCTGACGATCTCAACCGTCTGGGAAGCTGGCTTGGCGTCATGACGCAGGCCAATACGGACGAGTCCCCCGAAGTCGCACCGCCCGGCAGCGATCTGAAGACCGCGCAATACCTTGGCCGCCGGGTGGCGCAAACCGCCCGTCGATTTCATTCCGCCTGACCCACGCCATCCCCGAACAGGAGACTGACTATGAAACTGCTTTGCCTTGATATCCCCCAGCCCGGCGCAACCCTGGCGCAGTACGAACCCTATATGCTGGATGAAGTCCGGCACGGCTGGGAATTGTACAAAAGCGGTCTGGTTCGCGACATTTACTTCCGACAGGATCGCCCGGGTGTTGCCATCATCGCCGAGTGCGAGTCTGTCGACGCCGCGAAGGCGGCGCTGGCCGAGTTTCCACTCGCTAAAGCCGGGTTAATCGACTGGGATATCATCCCACTTGGCCCCTTCACGAACTGGGAAGCGCTGTTTGCCCGGGACAACGCCTGAGCGTCGGACTTGCTATTCCTGTCTCGCCCCGCGCTGCCGGAGCGGCAATCTGCTTCATGGTATCCGGCGCAAGATGCAAGATGAAAGAGGACCATTCATGAATGTATTAGGCTTTGCCGCACAATCGGCTGCCAGCCCGCTCGAAAAGTTCGCCTTCACGCGACGCGCTCCGCAAGCGGATGATGTGGTGATCGATATCCTGTACTGCGGCGTCTGCCACACCGACCTGCACCTTGCCCGCAATCATGGCGGATTCTCGACCTATCCCATCGTGCCCGGACACGAAATTATCGGTCGGGTGCGGCAGGTCGGTCATCAGGTCACCCGTTTCCGCGTCGGCGATAGGGTCGGCGTCGGCTGCATGGTTGATTCCTGCCAGCACTGCGCACCCTGCCAGCAGGGCTGGGAGCAGGACTGTATTGACGGCGCCACATTCACCTACAACAGTACCGACAGGCACGATGGCAGCGTGACCTACGGCGGCTATTCTGACTCCATCGTGGTGCGTGACAGTTCGTTCTGTCCTTGCCTGATAGCCTCGATCCAGCCGGCGCCGCGCCGCTCCTGTGCGCAGGCATCACCACCTGGTCGCCTTTGCGCCGTTGGAACGTGGGCAAAGCCAGCAAGGTTGCGGTGATCGGTCTTGGCGGGCTGGGTCATATGGCGTTGAAACTTGCCAAAGCGCTGGGCGCCGATGTCACGCTGTTCACACGATCCACCGGCAAGGAAGAAGATGCGTTCCGCCTTGGCGCCGATCATGTCGTGCTGTCGAGTGAACCGGAGCAGATGCAGGCTGTCGCGGGGCGTTTCGACGTCATCATCGACACGGTTCCCTACGACCACGATATCAATCCTTACATGCCCACCCTGACGCTGGAAGGCGTACTGGTGCTGGTGGGTTACATGGCGCCCCTGAGCACTCCGGTGAATGCCGGCTTATTGGTGCGAGGCCGTCGCGCGGTATCGGGGTCGTTCATCGGCGGCGTGCCGGAAACCCAGCAGATGCTCGATTTCTGCGGCGAGCACGGCATCGTCTCCGACGTTGAAATCATCCCCATCCAGAACATTAACGACGCGTATGAGCGCATGTTGAAAAGCGACGTCAAGTATCGCTTCGTCATCGACATGGCGTCGCTCAAAGCGTGAGGAGTCCAGACATGAGCGGTACTATCAAACCCATTCTTTGCGTTGTGACCAGTCACCCGATTAGGGGCGACAGCGGTGAGCCCACCGGATTTGCGCTGGTCGAACTGACTCATCCGCTTGATGTGTTCGAAAAAGCCGGTATTCCGGTGGAGATCGCCTCAATCCGCGGCGGTCATCCGCCGATTGATTTTTTCGACCTTTCCGACCCGGTGAATGCCCGCTTCTGGCAAGACAAGGCTTTTCGTGATGCGCTGGCGCACTCACTGGTGCTCGGCGATCTCGACCCGTCCCGCTATTCAGCGGTCTTCTTTGCCGGCGGACATGGCACGATGTGGGATTTTGCCGACAGCTCGGCCGTACAAACCATCATTCGGGACATCTGGGAAGCCGGCGGTATCGTTTCCGCCGTCTGTCACGGCCCTGCCGCGCTGGTGAACGCCACGCTGTCAGACGGCACCTGGCTTGTCGCGGGCAAGAACGTCGCTGCCTTTACGGATGAAGAAGAAACTGCGGTCGGGTACAGCGCGGTGGTGCCTTATCTGCTGGCGAGCGCCCTTAAACAGCGCGGCGCGCGGCATCAGCCCGCGCCGGACTGGGCTGAAAACGTGGTGACGGATGGTCGGCTGGTAACCGGTCAAAATCCGGCATCGGCGCATGGCGTCGGCGTGGCGGTCGTCAACCAGCTCAAGGCAACCGCCTGACGGGGAATCTGTCGGGGTAGATGGCTGCCGGCAGGCCGCGATAATCGTAGCGCTCAAACATTTTGCCATCTGTCGCCGGGAGCATTCCTGAGGTCACGACGAGTGACCGTTGCCATCTCAGTCTTGCTTCCCGGCAGTCAGTCAGCGAAGAAAGGAGACACAGCATGATCACACGCAAACTCGGTCAGGGGCTTGAGGTATCGGCCCTGTCGCTCGGTGCTATGGGTTATGGCAAGGCGCGGGAACTCCCCGACCGGGCGGAGATGATGACGCTCATCCGCACTGCGGTCGACTACGGTATGGACTTCTTCGACACCGCAGAGGTCTACGGCCCCTGGACTAACGAGGAGATGGTGGGCGAAGCGCTCGCACCGGTGCGCGATAAGGTCAAGATTGCGACGAAGTTCGGCTGGGACATCGATCAAGCGACCGGCGAACACCGGGGCGGGGTCAACAGCAAGCCCGACCAGATCCGCCGCGCCATTGAGGGCAGTCTACGGCGCCTGCGGACCGACTATATCGACTTGTACTACCAGCATCGGGTCGATCCCGACGTGCCGATGGAAGACGTGGCCGGGACAGTGCAGGACCTGATCGCCGAGGGCAAAGTCCGGTGGTTCGGCATGTCCGAGGCCAGCGCGTTGTCGATCCGCCGGGCGCATGCGGTGCAGCCGCTGGCGGCGCTGCAAAGCGAATACTCGCTATGGACCCGTGAACCCGAGGCGGAAATCATCCCGACGCTTGAAGAGCTTGGCATCGGACTGGTGCCCTACAGCCCACTTGGAAAGGGCTTTCTGACCGGCAAGATCGACGTCAATACGACGTTCGATGCATCCGATATCCGCTCGGAAACCCCCCGCTTTGCTGAAGACGCGCGGGTCGCCAACCAGAAGCTGATCGATCTCATCCGCAAGATTGGGGAGAAGCGGGGGGCGACGCCGGCGCAGGTTGCTCTGGCCTGGCTGATGGCCCAAAAACCCTGGATCGTTCCTCTGTTCGGTACGCGCAAGCTCGAACGCTTTGAGGAGAACATCGGCGCGTTGCACCTGACGCTCGACAGGGCCGACCTTGATGAAATCCAGCAAGCCAACATCGTTATCCAGGGCGCCCGCTATCCGGAGGCCATCCTGCGCCGCTCTGGGCTGTAGTTCCAGGTTGTAGTTCCAGACTGTAGTTCAGGAATGTAGTTCAGGAGTGTAGTTCCGGGCCGTAGCACGATGGTTGTTTTCGCGCCTTGAGGCCGGTTGGCTTGAAGAACAGATCGCATCGGGAGGGACACCATGAAACGTATCGTATTGGCCGCCGCGCTCTCGCTCGTGCTGAGTGAACCCGCGTTGGCGAAAGAAAGAACAGGAGGCACCATCATGCCAGAAAGCGTATCGTCATTGTCGATCAACGACATTCAATCCGTATCCCCGGCGCTTGCCCGCTATGCCCGCGAAGACGTGCTGGCGGACCTGTGGCAAAGGCCGCAGCTGTCGCCGCGCGACCGCAGTATCGTCACCGTCGCCACCCTGATTGCGCGCAACCAACCCGCCGAGCTCCGGCACTATGTTGGTGTGGCGCTCGATAACGGTGTGACCCCGGCTGAGATCTCCGAAATCATCACCCACCTGGCTTTCTACGCCGGTTGGCCGAACGCGATGTCGGCGATCGCCGTCACTAAGGATGTCTTCGCGGCGCGAGGCGTCACCGCCGGGCAGCTTCCTCCGGCGTCACCGCCGTTGCTGCCGCTCAATGAAGAGGCGGAGCAACGGCGCGCTACCACCGTCGAGAACAGCATCGGCTCCGTTTCGCCGGGATTGGTGAAATTCACGACCGATCCGCTGTTTCTCGACCTCTGGCAGCGGCCCGGGCTTGCCGCGCGGGATCGCAGTCTGGTGACCGTCACGTCGTTGATCGCATCGGGCCAGAGCGCACAGATCGCCTATCATCTCAACCGCGCCATGGATAACGGCCTGACCGCCGAAGCGGCGGGGGAAGTCGTGGCACATGCGGCGTTCTATGCCGGCTGGCCGAATGCGTTTTCCGCATCGGCGGTGGTCGCGGAGGTACTGCGCAGTCGTGCGAAATAGTCGTGCGAATATAGCGCATCGCAATCTCACCCGAGGACCACGGCGCGACCCACGCAGCCCGGACGGTGAGCGACGTTAAACCGAAGTAGGGGAATGCAACGATGAAACTCGTGGCGATTGAAGAGCATGTTCTGCCGGGCGACATCAAGCACGCCTGGACGACGATAACCGGTGCGGATGATGGGACTCTGGCCCTCAATCCCGCGGTCATCGATGAACGCCTCGCCGACCTTGGCGAGCAGCGGCTGGCATTGATGGACGAGACGGGCGTCGACGTACAGGTCTTGTCGCTAACCACGCCGGGCCTGAACAATCTCGGGGAGCACGGCGTCGATCTGGCCCAACGCGCCAATGACCTGCTGGCGGGCGCTGTTCGCGCCAACCCGAGCCGTTTCCAGTTTCTTGCCGCGCTGCCTTTTGCCAATGCCGAAACGGCGGCGAGCGAATTACGCCGCGCTGTCACCGCACTGGGCGCCAGAGGCGCCATTTTGTACGGCCGGGTGGGGGATAAGCATCTGGACGATGAACTGTTCGAACCGACGTTTGCCTGCGCGGCCGAACTCAACGTCCCTGTACTGATCCATCCGCAGATTCCGCAACCGTCGGTGCAACAGGCCTATTACAGCGGGTTTTCCCCGCCGGTCGACCTGGCTTTTGCTACCTTTGGCCTGGGCTGGCATTACGAAGCCGGCATCGAGTTTGTCCGGATGGTATTGGCCGGGGTGTTTGATCGCCATCCCAACCTTCAGGTCATTTTGGGGCACTGGGGGGAAGTGGTCATCTTCTATCTGGAGCGCCTGACCATGCTGGATCGGGTGTCTAAACTGCAGAAGCCATTGCTCGACTATGTTCGTAACAACCTCTATCTGACCGCCAGCGGTATGTTCAGTGCAAACTACCTGCAGCGCGCGATCGATGCCGTGGGGCCAGATCGCATTCTGTTTTCGACCGATTATCCCTACCAGTATCGGCCGGGAGGCGATGCGAGACGTTTCCTGAACGAACTGGCGCTGGAGCCGGCGAGCAAAGCCGGGCTTGCTCATCAAAACTGGGAGCGGCTTTGCGCCCGGCGGGGTGGTGGGAATGAACCAGCGGATCTGGTGCGTTAATAATGACGTCCGAAACAATATGGAATCCATCATGGCGGTCCCGATCCTGATGCCCGTACGCCGGGCCGCCCGTAATCCAATCGGTAATCCGCATAAGCCGATTGAGATGCGGGCCAGACATACGGGTTAATCCGCGTGGACTACGCTCTGGACTGCGCCGTAGCGGCCAGCGCTTGCCTCAGCGCCGCCCTATCCACCGCGAACGGCAGCCGGGCGGCGACGTCGGCTGGGATTGTCACCTGCGCGGCAATGTCGTCCCACTGGGATTCGGCGGTCAGGCCCAGCGTTTGCGGGGTTAACGGGCTGTCGTAGCGGCGCAATTGTGCCAGCAGCTCTTGATTGTCGAACCCGTGGCGCGCTTCCAGTTGCGCCTGCACGGCCAGACCCAACCCGACTTTTTCGCCGTGCAACCAGCGTTTGGATTCCGGTTGGTGGGTCAGACTGTTATGAATGGCGTGTGCAACGCCCAGTCGCGCGCGTTCATCCTTGACGCTGTTGGCGATTCCGGCCAGCGCAATCACCGCGTCGATCACCCGGCGTAGCGCCGGCGTTACCCGTTGCTGCTGGTTATCCGCCAGCGCCTGCTCGCCGTGTGCATCAAACATGTCGACCGCCAGCCGGGCGATACGGGCTTTGATGTGCAACGACAGAGCATCGTCGCCGTGCCGCAGGTAAGGCAGAAATTCGTACCATTTGGCGAGCGCGTCGACAATACCGGCTTTCAGATAGCGTACCGGCGCGCGGGCAATCACCGTACTATCGACCAGCACCCACGCCGGCAGACGGTTCAGACTGAGCCGGCCCAGATGCGCGCCGTCACGGGTATAGAGCACGCTGATGGGCGACCAGGCGGCGCAGGTGGCGGCGACGGTCGGCACGGCGATCATCGGCAACGCGTCGGACTGGTCGGCCACTGCTTTGGCGGTATCCAACACTTTTCCGCCGCCGACGCCGAGAATCAGTTCGGCGCGTTCGATGTGCGCCTGTTCACGCAGCGCCGCGATGCTCTCTTCGGTGCAATAGCCTTCCAGAAACAGCGTCCGGTAATACAAACCATGCTGCCTGAGGCTGGCCTCCAGCGTGGCGGCGGTGTGCAGCCAGGCGGTCGGGCTGGTGATGATCAACACCCGTTTCGCCAGCGGCTGGATATAATCGCCCACTTGGGCGAGCAGGCCGTCCTGATTAAGGTAGGTGTCCGGGACCTGTATGGCGATCATGCTCTGTTCTCCTGTCGATTTTTTCTGCGCAGCCTAGCGCTGCATACCCCATTTTCGGACGGTCAGGCGTTCCAGCGTGGCGAAAATCAGCCCTTCCACCAATAACCCGATCAGGATCACCGAAGCCAGACCGGCGAACACGCGGTCGGTATACAGCTCATTGCGGTTCTGAAAAATGTACCACCCCAGTCCGCCTTTGCCACTGGAAGCGCCAAACACCAGTTCAGCGGCGATCAAGGTACGCCAGGCGAAAGCCCAGCCGATTTTCAGACCAGAAATAATGGCGGGCAGCGCCGCCGGGATCAGAATGCGGGCGACATAGCGCCAGCCGGTCAGGCCGTAATTGCGCCCGGCCATGCGCAGGGTGTCGGAAACGCCGAGAAAGCCGCTGTAGGCGTTGAGCGCCATCGGCCACATTACCGAATGCACCAGCACGAAAACCAGGCTTTTTTCACCGAGTCCAAACCACAGCAGCGCCAGCGGCAGCAGGGCGATGGCGGGCAGCGGGTTAAGCATCGCGGTGAGCAGCGCCAGCAGGTCGCGCCCCAGTTGCACCGACACCGCCAGCGTACTGAGCAACAGCGCCAGCACGCTGCCGATGACGTATCCTTTGAGCAGCGTACCGAGGGACACGGCTGTTTTCTGCGGCAGTTCGCCGCTCAGCCAATCCTGCTGGAATGCCTGTAGCGTCTGGAGAAAGCCGGGCAGCATCAGGTCGTTGTTCTGCCAGCGGGCGGCGGCTTCCCACAACACCAGCAGCAACAGCACCAGTATCAACCGCCGCAGCACGGTATGCTGCGCCAGCCGGGTCAGCCACGGTAGCGGCGCTTCCAGCGTCTCGGGCGGCAGCGGCGTCAGTTCACGCTGATACTCGGGTCTGACCGGGGGCAACGTATTCATGAGGAACCTCGTGTGAAGCCAACGCGCCGCGAGGGGCCGGCGTCGGCGGGAATAACAGATCGTGGATGCGCTGCGCGGTGTGCTGGAACGCCTCGCCGCCGGCATCGTTCAGCGAAAACTGATGGCTGTTGATTTCCGCCCGTACCCGGCCGGGATGGGGCGATAACAGCAGGATCCGGCTGCCGACCACCAGCGCTTCCTCAATCGAGTGGGTGACGAACAGCAACGTGAAGCGCACCTCTTCCCACAGTGTGAGCAACTCTTCCTGCATCTTGCGGCGGGTGAGGGCGTCCAGCGCGGCGAAGGGCTCGTCCATTAGCAGGATTTTCGGCTGCATCGCCAGCGCGCGGGCGATGGCCACCCGCTGTTTCATACCGCCGGACAGCGTGTGCGGGTAGGCATCGGCGAATTTTGCCAGCCCGACCTTATCGAGAAAATGCAGCGCCCGTTCACGCGCTTCGGATAGTGGCAGCGTGCCGCTGGCGACCAGCGGGAACAGTGTGTTTTCCAGCACGGTTTTCCACGGCGGCAACTGGTCGAACTCCTGAAACACCATCATACGGTCCGGTCCGGGGCGGGTAACCGGTTGGTTTTCCAACCGGATACTGCCGCCGGCCGGCGACAGAAATCCGCCGATCGCTTTCAGCAGGCTGGACTTGCCGCAGCCGGACGGCCCCAGCAAAACGAAGCGTTCCGCCGGGAACACGTCAAAGCTGACGTCATGGGTCGCCTGTATCTGCGCGCGATGGGTGCGGTAACGCAGGTCAACGCCATTGACCTGCAACAGCGGATGCAATGGATGAGCGGACATCGCCATCTCCTGTAGCCGGATATTAACTGCCCGGCTGATCGTGGATTTCAGTGAAGAAGTAGTCTTTCCATGATGCCGCCTTGTTTTTCAGTACGCCGAGCTGGTGCAGTTTTTCGGCGTATACCGAGGTTCGCTGCGGCACGATGGTGAAGTTCACCTCCGGGTCTTCGACGATGCGTTTGACCAGCGGCAGCGGCAGGCGCGAATTTTCCACCCGGATATAGATTTCCGCGGCGGCGGCCTTGTTGGCGTTGATAATGTCGGACGCTTCCTTCAGCGCGTCGTAAAAGGCGCGGTAGGTTTTCGGGTTTTCATCGTGGAATTTCTGCGTGGTGTAGAGCACGTTGAAGGTGCCCGGACCGCCCAGCACGTCATAGGAACTCAGGATTTTGTGCACGTTCGGGTGCTCCAGCGCCTGATACTGGAACGGCGGGCTGGAGAAATGGGTGGTGATTTCCGAGCCGCCGGCGATCAGCGCGGCGTTGGCGTCCGGGTGCGGCAGGCTGACGGTGATGGTATCGAAGCGTTTGTAGTCGCTATTTCCAAACAGTTTGGCGGTTTCAATTTGCAGCGTGCGTGACTGGAAACCGACGCCGGCGGCCGGGGTGGCGATACGGTCGCGGTCGCTCAGGTCGCGCAGGGTTTTCACCGCCGGGTTATTGCTCAGCAGGTAATTCGGCATGGAGCCCAGCGAGGCGATGGCGCGCACATTTTGTTTGCCCAGCGTGCGGTCCCACAGGGTCAGCATCGGCGGTACGCCGGCGGAGGCGACATCCAGCGCGCCGGACAACAATGCTTCGTTGATGACGGTGGCGCCGGACAGCGTGCGCCAGTCGACCTTGATCTCCAGCCCTTGTTGCTTGCCATGCTTTTCAATCAGCTGCTGGTCACGCACCACGTCCAGAATCAGGTAGCCGATGCCAAACTGCTGGGCGATGCTGATGCTACCTTCCGCCTGTGCTGCCAGCGGCGAGGCGCCCAGAGCGAGTACCAGCGCGAGCAGCCAGCCGCGTGTGACATGGCTGGAGGCGGTATTCTGCCCAGACGTGCTTTCAGTCCGGTTTATTTTGGCGAATTGGTTTTTTTTCACGAACTGATTTGTTTTTACACATAGATCTGTTTTCACGAATCGATTGGTTTTCAAAAATTGCGTTTCCACTGGCGCCATCGGTATAGTCTCGCAGTCGGTTAATTATTTAATTAATAAAAATCGGCAATCATGTTTCATTTCGAAAGGGATAACTTTCGCATGCTATTTTTATAATCCCTGACGGCAAAGCTTATTTGGGAATAAGTTATTTTAATTCTATTTATAGTTATTCCTGATAAGCAGAGTGGATATTCTGTTAAGCAATATTGTTGCTATCGTTTCCCGTATTATTCACTTACCCCGATTTCCGCGAGGATTATAGTAAACCCCTTTCTGATTTACGGGGACCCGGAGTATGCCTGTCTTTGCTCATGATTATTTACGTCGCTATCTGCGCGAACGCCTGACCGACGCGGAGGTGAATGCGGAGGTTGCCGGGATAGTGGCGGATAATCTGGTGGAATCCAGCTTAAAAGGGCACGATTCCCACGGCGTCAGCATGCTGCCGCGTTACATCGCCGCCATTCGCGAAGGCGGGTTGTCACCGCACGCGCGGGCGGAACAGACCCTGGACGCCGGGCCGATGCTGGCGTTTTCCGGGCAGCATGGCTTTGGTCAGGTGGTGGCCCGGCAGGCGATCGCGCAGGGCATTGAGCGCGCGAAACAGCAGGGCGTGGCGGTGATCAGCCTGTCGGATGCACACCATCTCGGGCGCATCGGCGCCTGGGCGGAGCAGGCGGCCGAGGCCGGGCTGGTGTCGCTGCATTTCGCCAACGTCTATACCCGCCCGATCGTCATGCCCTGGCAGGGGCAGCAACCGCGTTTTGGCACCAATCCGTTCTGCGCCGGCGTTCCGGTGGCGGGCGGCTCGCCGGTGATTCTCGATTTCGCTACCAGCGTGATTGCCGGCAACAAGGCGCGCATTGCCTGGAACGAAGGGCGACAGCTGCCGCCGGGGCAGATTGTCGACAGTCAGGGCCAGCCTGCGGTGGAGCCGCGCTGGCTAATGGAAGAGCCATTCGGCGCGTTGCTGGCGTTCGGTCAACATAAAGGTTCCGGGCTGGCGCTGGTGTGCTCGCTGCTTGGCGCGGCGCTGACCGGCGGGTCGACCGAGCGCACCGCCACCGGTCAGGGTAAGCAGATCATCAACAGCATGCTGTCGATACTGATCGACCCGGAGCGGCTGGGCGGCGCGGCCAGCTATCAGCAGGAAATTCCCGCCTTGCTGGACTGGGTGCGCCAGTCGCGCCCCGATGGCGGATTGCTGCTGCCCGGCGACCCGGAACAGCAGGCGTATCAGCAACGGCTGGCAAACGGTATTTTCGTCGACGACACCAGCTGGCGGCAATTAACCGAACTGGAGCGGCAAGTGGCCTGAACCGGTTGTCAGTCAGTACGCCACGGTTATTTTTATTACCCTGATTAACTGCGCGACGTCTTATTTCATGGCGTGTTCTGCAACACGTTTTTATTACTTCGTCCGTTGATTAGCGTGGGCGAAATAAGATGAAAAAAACGACGGCTAAAACACATTGATTATTCCCCGAGGAGAAAAATATGCATCTCGCCCGTTTTCCCCGCTTATCGCTGGGCCATTTCCCTACGCCGCTGGAACCGCTGCCGCGTTTATCGGCTTATCTCGGCGGCCCGACGATTTATATCAAACGTGACGACGCCACCGGGCTGGCGACCGGCGGAAATAAAACCCGCAAGCTCGAATTTCTGCTGGCGGAAGCCTTGCAGCAGGAGGCCGATGTCATCATCACCCAGGGCGCTACCCAGTCCAACCATGTACGGCAAACCATTGCCGCCGCGGCGAAACTGGGGTTAAAAACCCAGGTACTGCTGGAAAAACGGGTTGAAGATTACGGCGTGGATTACCAGCGTTCCGGCAACGTGTTGCTGGACAAACTGCTGGGCGGCGACATTGTTGACCACCTGCCGGCCGGCACCGATATGCAGCAGGCGATGGAGGTGTTGGCCGCCACGTTACGCGAGCAGGGACACCGCCCCTATGTGATCCCCGGCGGTGGCTCCAGCCCGACCGGCGCGCTGGGATACGTCGCCTGTGCTGAAGAGTTGCTGTATCAGTCCAGCCAGCAGCGGCTGCGCATCGACCATATCGTACACGCCACCGGTAGCACCGGCACTCAGGCCGGGCTGGTTGCCGGGTTGACCGCCAGCAACAGCGGTATTCCGGTGCTGGGCATCAGCGTGCGTGCGCCGAAAGCGAAGCAGGAAGAAAACGTCTGGCAACTGGCGCAGCGCACCTGGCAGAAGCTGGGGCTGGTGGGCGAGGTGCCGCGCGAGGCTATCCAGGTTAACAGTGACTATGTCGGGCAAGGATACGGCATTCCCACCGCCGGGACGCTGGAGGCCCTGACGCTGGCGGCGCAGCTGGAAGGCATTTTGCTGGACCCGGTCTATTCCGGCAAGGCGCTGGCCGGGTTGATCGATCTGGCGCGCAAGGGGCGGTTCGGCAAGGATGAAAACGTGCTGTTTATTCATACCGGCGGGTCGGCCGGGCTGTTTGGTTACCGCCAACTGTTCGAACAGCAGGAAGGCTGGTGATGCCGTCGCCGGCGCGTTTTCTGGTCGGGGTGCTGGGCGGCATGGGGCCGCTCGCCACCGTCGACCTGTTACAGAAGATCATCGCCGCCACGCCCGCCGAGCGCGACCAGCAACATGTACCGGTCGCGGTGTGGAATGTGCCGCAGATTCCGGATCGTCAGCGGGCGCTGGCCGGGATTGGCGCATCGCCGTTGCCGGCGTTGCTGGATGGCGTTGAGCGCCTCAACCGGCTGGATATCAGTCATCTGATTATTCCCTGCAATACCGCGCATCACTGGTTTGATGAACTGCAAGCGGCCAGCCGCGCGCCGGTGCTGCATATCGCCGATGTCACGCTGGCACAGGCGCAGGCCGCGCTGGCTGACACGTCATCGCCCCGGGTAGGGCTAATCGCCACCCATGGCACGCTGGCGGCGGGCTGGTATCAACGGCGGCTGGCGGCGTTGGATATCGAGACGGTGCTGCCCGATGAACAGGAGATGGATAACCTGTTTGTGCCGGGCTGTTACGCCGTCAAGCGCGGCGACGTGGCGGCGGGCGGCGCGCTGTTCGGGCAACTGGCGGAACGGCTGGCTGCACGCGGCGCCACCCACCTGATTCTGGCCTGTACTGAAGTGGCTCCCGGACTGGCGGCAACGCAGTCACGCTGGCTGGCGCGCAGTATCGACAGTACTGAGGCGCTGGCCCGGCACTGCGTCGCGCTGTGGCGGGAACAGGCGGGCGGGTAACGAAAAACCGCCCGACGGCTGGGACCGAACGGGCGGTTGGGGGGAGAACATGTGCTGCGCCGACGTGCTGCGGCGCAGCGTGATAACTCAGTAATACCCGTACATGGCGGCGAACACCCAGCCGAATACGCAGGAGGTGCTGACGCCAATCAGGCCCGGCAGGATGAAGCTGTGGTTAATCACAAACCGGCCGATGTGGGTGGTACCGGAGCGGTCGAACTGGATAGCGGCCAGATCGCTCGGGTAGGTCGGCAGAATGTAGTAACCATAACAGGCCGGTGCCGACGCCACGATGTACGCCGGGTCAACGCCGATCGCCAGCGCGACCGGCACAATGGCGGCCAGCGCGGCGGCCTGCGAGTTCACGAACTTGGACACCAGCAGCAGGATCAGCGCATACGCCCACGGGTACTCTTTCACCAGCGTGCCCAGCGTTTCCTTAATTTCCGTCAGGTGCGCGCCGAACATGGTTTCCGCCATCCAGGCGATGCCGTACACCGCAACAATCGCGATCATCCCGGAACGGAATACCTCGTTTTTCGAAATCGACCCCGGATTGGTTTTGGTGGCGATGATGATGATAGCGCCGGACAGCAGCATGAACATCTGAATCACCAGCACCATCGACAGCGGTTTGCCGCCGAAGGACGGACGCAGGCTTTCCACCGCGCCCAGCAACGCTACCGCGGCGATGGTGGCGAGGAAGATCCACATGGCGACCCAGTTGCTGCGCGGCAGTTTGCGGTCCAGCAGGGTGGCGGTGTCGCCGTAGACGTACTCGCGGTTTTCCGGCACGGAAATGAATTTCTGGAATTCCGGATCCTTGTCCAGATCTTTACCCCTGAACCAACTGAAAATCCCGATGGCCAGAATACCCAACAGGGTAGAGGGAATCGTGATTGCAAGTAAGTCCAGGAATTCAAGATGTTTGCCGTGGAAGGTGAATTTGCCGAGCATGGCGACCAGCGACACCACCGCCACCGAAACCGGGCTGGCGATAATCCCCATCTGCGCGCCGATCGAACTGGCGGCCATCGGCCGTTCCGGGCGAATGTTATTCTTGATGGCGACGTCGTAAATAATCGGCAGGATGGTGTACACCACGTGGCCGGTGCCACACAGAATGGTCAGTATACAGGTCACGAACGGCGCAATGATCGACACATATTTCGGGTTGCGTCGCAGCATTTTTTCCGCCACCTGCAGCATCACATCCAGCCCGCCGGAGGCTTGCAGCGTGGCGGAGGCGGCCACCACGGAGATGATGACCAGCATCACGTCCACCGGCGGTTTCCCAGGCTCTAGTTTAAAAATGAAAACCAGAATGACGAGTCCGATACCCCCTAATAATCCGAGCGCGATACCACCTTTTCGCGCACCGTAAAACAGGCAGATCAGGACTATGATAAGTTGAATGATAAAGTCCATAGATTCCCCATTGCTCAGAATGACGAGTTAATTAATTGAGATTGGATTACTGTCGTCACAGGTACTATAGAGATTATTCCGTCTGTTTTTTCTTGATCTAAATCTACTATTCTCTCTGTTTCTTTCCTGGATGGTGAATTAATGGGGCGTGTTGCAGGAATAAAAATCTCCTGATTTTTTTTAGTTTATTAATTATAAGATTAATTTTATAATTCTTAATAAAGATGAATTGTCGTCAATTTGTTTCATAGGTTTTATTGCTTCAACGTTTTGTTTTGATGAGTGTTTTGTTTTTGTTGTGATGGTGTTTTTTTATAGTTGCGTTTTTGCCCCAATAGGGTGAGCGGCGCGAAAGTTAACGCTGTTTTAAAAATAAATCAATAATATAACTTTAAAGTAAGTCATTGATTATAATCATCTTATATAAATTTAATTCTATCTTTCTGCGCTGTTTTTTTAATGTCAATCGCGTGTATCGATGGCCGGGAATAAATGATAATAATTCCCGGTCGTTCTGACTGCGTTATTTTATAAATCTACCGGCGACATCACATTATTTCATTCATGGGTAAAATGAATATGATGGGGAACGGTTAATAGTTTGTCTGGTTATTAAAATAAAACCGTCATGGTGTATTTTTGTCTATTAGACCTCGCTGCGCATCATTACAGGTTTAACCTAAAGCCAGGTGAAACGGCATTGCCGACGAACACTCATTCTGCACGTCGGGCGCCAACCCATTCCGCCATTGCCGGGCAGCCGTTTTCACGTTGTAACCCATCAATCACCCCCTGACGATCTTCCGGCGTTCTGTTCTGGCTGACTTTCCATTTACCGTCGAGTGCCGCGATCGGGATTTCCAACCCGACGATACCGTTAAGCTGGGCGGCGATAAACGCGGCGGGCGCATCGTCCACCTGCCACGGCCGGGGGCGCTCGTGCTCATGGGCGTGGGTCAAGGCGTCGATCTGCCGGCGCAGCCAGTCTGCGTCGTCAGTCACCATTGGCGCGCCGCGCGCCTGCACCATCACATAGTTCCAGGTCGGCACCGCTTTGCCGTGTGCCTGTTTCGATGGATACCAGTCTGGCGAGATGTAGCTGTCCGGCCCCTGAAACACCACCAGCGCCTCGCCGACGGTCCTTAATTCAGCCACCTGCGGATTATTACGGGCCAGATGAGCGCGTAACGTACCGAATGCGCCGTCATCGGTTAACAGAAAAGGGACGAGGTTGGCGGACAGACCGCCGGGGCCGGCGGTAATCAGCATGGCGAGCGGATGGGCACGCATCAACGCGTGCAGAATCGGCTGGCGTTCTTCCCGAAATACGTGCGGACAATGCATAGCGATCATTCCTTCTGTGGCTGGATAACATCATTCATCCCGACCATTGTGCGGTAAAGCGGTCTGCAATTAAGAGCCGCTTTGGCGTAATATCGACAGGCCACTATTAATTGATAGGCCACTATTAATTGACAGGCCGCTATTCGGTGGCGATATCCCATGCGATCACAGATAAAAAGGAATGCGCTGATGCCACGATCACGTTGCCTGACCGAATTGCCTGCGCTCGGCGCGCTGGACCGGGCCGCCGGCTCGGTGGGGCGCCAGCTGGCTCTGGCGCTGCGGCAAGCCATTCAGCGCGGAGAATTAAAAGCGGGCGAACGTATTCCTTCAACCCGAACGCTGGCGCGATCGCTGGGGCTGGCGCGCTCGACGGTGGCGGATGTGTTCGACCAACTGGCGGCGGAGGGGTATCTGGACGCGCGCAGCGGCTCCGGCACCTGGGTCTCTTCCGCGTTTGGCCTCATGGCGCCGGTCAGCATGACGGCATCGTCGGCAGCGCCTCCGGCTCCGGTGTCGTTGCCGTCCTCGGCGCAGCGTTATGCCGCCATCGCCCGCGCGTTGTCGCCGTTACCGGCAGTACCGTTTTCAGTGGCAGTGCCGGAAGGGGAGGCGGCGCCGGACGATCGCTGGCGATGCCTCGGCAACCGGGTACGCGCCGGTCAGGCGGCGGCGCTGGCCGGATACAGCGACCCCCGAGGGCTGTTTTCGCTGCGTGCGGCGATTGCCACGTATCTGCGCCAGTCGCGGGCGGCGATCGCCGAGCCGGACAACATTATCCTGACCGAAGGCACCCAGCAGGGGCTGTATCTGGCGGCGCGGGTACTGCTGTCGCCCGGCGACGGCGCCTGGGCGGAAGATCCGGCTTATGCCGGGTTGATCGCGGTGCTGACCGAATGCGGCGTGCAGACGCGGCGCATACCGGTGGATACGCAGGGCATGGACGTGGAACTGGCGACACGCCGCTATGCCGATGCCCGGGCGGCGTTTGTTACGCCGTCTCATCAGTATCCGCTCGGAATGCCGCTCAGCATGGGGCGCCGCCTGGCGCTGCTGGAGTGGGCGAGGCAGCACGATAGCTGGATTGTGGAAGATGATTACGACAGCGAGCTGCGGTACGTCGGGCATCCGTTTCCCGCCATGCAAGGGCTGGACCCCGGGCGGGTGGTGTATCTGGGCACGTTCAGCAAGGTGATGGCGCCGTCGTTGCGGCTCGGTTATATGGTGGTGCCCGCGGCGCTGACGGAGGCGTTCGCCGGCGCCCGCGCACTGATGGGGCGCGCTTCGCCGCTGGCTGACCAGCACGTGCTGACGGCGTATATGCAAGAGGGGTATTTCGAGGCGCATATTCGTCGCATTCGCACCGTTTATGCCGAACGGCGTCACGTGTTGATTGAGGCATTGCAGCACGAAACGCCCTGGTTGCAGCTTGAACCCGGCGATCAAGGCATGCATCTGGTGGCGTGGCTGCCCGATGGCGTAGAGGATGTGGCGGTCGAGCGTGCGGCCCACGCCGCCGGGCTGGCGTTGCGCGCGCTCTCGCCGATGTATGCCGGCCCGACGCGTCGCTCGGGCCTGATGCTGGGGTTCGGCGGGTTTCCGCCCGAGGCGCTGCGACAGGCTGTTCGACAGTTGCGCACGGTACTGACGCCGTTTATGACATTGTTGTGATTGGAGACATTGTTGTGACCTGAGACATCGTTGTGAACTGAGGCATCGCTGTGAACGGAATAGTATAGATGTGCTTTCCCTCACAAGGGCCGTCCGCTCATTTGCTAACGGCTCGGCTACGCTTGATAAGGAACGCCTGCGGTTTTCACTCGCGAATCCGAATGCGGTTCAACACCGTGAAAATGGCAGATATTTTGCAAATAAGTCTCTACAGGTATGCCTATAGCTATCGCTTCGAGGGATCAGGTTATGCACGACAAGATATTGACTGACATGTTGATTGACGGAAAACGGGTGTCGGGCAACGGGGCGCCTTACACGGTATACAACCCGGCGACCGGCGAAGCCATCATTGAGATTGCGCAGGCGGACCTGGCGCAGGTCGATGACGCGGTGATGGCGGCGGATGCCGCGTTTGCCCACTGGGGGCAGACCACGCCGAAAACGCGCGCCACGCTACTGCTGAAACTGGCGGACGCTATCGAGGCGCACGGCGAGACGCTGGCCCGGCTGGAGTCGCTGAACTGCGGCAAGCCCTATCACGCGGCGCTGAATGACGAGATCCCGGCGGTGGCGGACGTGTTCCGCTTCTTCGCGGGGGCGGCGCGCTGCCTGAACGGTTCGGCGGCGGGCGAGTATCTGGAAGGGCATACCTCAATGATTCGCCGCGATCCGGTCGGCGTCGTCGCCTCTATCGCTCCCTGGAATTACCCGCTGATGATGGCAGCGTGGAAGCTGGCCCCGGCGCTGGCGGCGGGGAACTGCGCGGTGCTGAAGCCGGCGGAGCAGACGCCGCTGACGACGCTGTATCTGGCCAGCCTGCTGGCCGACCTGTTCCCGCCGGGCGTGGTCAATATTCTGTTCGGGCAGGGACGAGAAATCGGCGATGCGCTGACCGGCCACGAGCGGGTGCGCATGGTATCGCTGACCGGGTCGATCGCCACCGGTTCGCATATCATCGGCAATGCGGCGGCCAGCGTGAAACGCACCCACATGGAGTTGGGCGGCAAAGCTCCGGTGATTGTGTTTGACGACGCCGACCTGGATCAGGTGGTGGACGGTATTCGCAGTTTCGGCTTCTACAACGCCGGGCAGGATTGCACCGCCGCCTGCCGCCTGTATGTGCAGCGCCCGGTGTATGAACAACTGGTGGAGGCGCTGGGCAAGGCGGTCGCCACCCTGAAGATCGGCGCGCCCGACGACCCCACTACCGAACTGGGGCCGCTGATTACCGCTGAGCAACTGGAGCGGGTCGCCGGTTTTGTCGATCGCGCCCGCGCGCAATCGCATATCCGGCTGATCACCGGCGGGGAGCGGGTGCCCGGCGGCGGTTACTATTTTCAGCCCACGGTGCTGGCGGATGCGCGGCAGGAGGATGAAATCGTCCAGCGGGAAGTGTTTGGCCCGGTTATCTCCATCACGCCGTTTGACGATGAAGCGCAGGTGGTGGCGTGGGCTAACGACTCACATTATGGGCTGGCGTCCTCGGTGTGGACCCGCGACATCGGCCGCGCGCACCGCGTCGCCGCCTGTCTGGAATACGGCTGCACCTGGGTCAATACCCACTTTATGCTGGTGAGCGAGATGCCGCACGGCGGCCAGAAGCTGTCCGGCTACGGCAAGGACATGTCTGTCTACGGTCTGGAAGATTACACCGTAGTGCGGCACGTCATGATCCGTCATTGACGGCTTGGGTAAACCTGGGCAGGTGGTGAAAAAATGCCCAACACTGGGGCGGATTGCACAGTAGTAGTGCGTCCGCCTTGTTTTTTTAGCGTTTTTTGCTCTTTATCAGGCTGCTCATGGCTGGGGGTGATACGGAATATATTATTTTGTTTATAAAGTGTTGCAAAAAAAGACAATGGCAGGAGGAAATCGTGATTTCCAAATCGGGTGGGCAGGTGGTGCGTTATATGCATTACTTAAATTGGTATCACATGATACCTCACCCCCAAGGAGCACATTTTGTCCAGATCTCCGTCACATTTTAACCCGCTAGAGTGTTCTCAGCAGGCCCTTGACTGGATTATGAGCGATACCCTGTCCGCCGACGCGATGGCGGCGCTCAACCAGGAAACCCTTAACGCTTTTCGTGAATACGTCAATCCCGGTTTTCTGGAATACAGAAAATCCGTCACCTCCGGTGGCAGCTACGGTGCGGTAGAATGGCGCGCCAGCGGCCCCAACACGCTGCTTGATACGCAGGGCAATGAATACCTCGACTGTCTTGGCGGCTATGGCATTTTCAACGTCGGTCACCGTAACCCTACGGTAGTGGCGGCGGTGGAAAAACAGCTGTCCAAACAACCGCTGCACAGCCAGGAGTTGCTGGACCCGCTGCGCGCCATGCTGGCGAAAACGCTGGCGGCCATTACGCCCGGCAAGCTGAAGTACAGCTTCTTTAGCAACAGCGGCACCGAGTCGGTGGAAGCGGCGCTGAAGCTGGCGAAAGCCTATCAGTCGCCGCGCGGCAAGTTCAGCTTCATCGCCACCCACGGCGCGTTCCACGGCAAGTCGCTGGGGGCGTTGTCCGCCACCGCCAAGCCGGTGTTCCGTCGTCCGTTCATGCCGCTACTGCCGGATTTCCACCATGTAGCCTTCGGCGATATTCAGGCCATGCGGCAGAAAGTCGAGCAGTGCCAGCGCAACGGCGAAGGTATCGCCGCGGTGATTCTGGAGCCGATTCAGGGCGAAGGCGGGGTGATTGTGCCGCCGGAGCAGTATCTGCCCGCCGTTCGCGCACTGTGCGATGAAATTGGTGCGTTGCTGATTCTGGATGAGGTACAGACCGGCATGGGCCGCACCGGCAAGATGTTTGCCTGCGAGCACTATGGCGTGCAGCCGGATATCCTGTGTCTGGCGAAGGCGCTCGGCGGCGGCGTGATGCCGATCGGCGCAACGGTCGCCACCGAAGAAGTGTTCTCGGTGCTGTTCGACAACCCGTTCCTGCACACCACCACCTTTGGCGGCAACCCGCTGGCCTGTGCAGCGGCGCTGGCGACCGTCAACGTGCTGTTGCGCGACAACCTGGCGGAGCAGGCGGCGCGTCAGGGGGCGTTTTTGCTGGCCGGGCTGCAACGGCTGGCGGCGGCGTACCCGGACCTGATCGTGGAAGCGCGCGGCAAAGGGCTGTTACAGGCGATTGAATTCAAGGAAAACGCGATTGGCTATGCCTTTGCCAGCGAACTGTTCCAGCGCCGCGTGCTGGTGGCGGGTACGCTGAACAACGCCAAGTCGATTCGCATCGAACCACCGCTGACCATCACCCACGAGCAATGTCAGCACGTGCTGCAAGAGGCAGAACGGGCGCTGGCGAGGCTACGGGCAACCGATGTGGATGACGCCAAACCCAAACCTGTTAATAAGGAACTCGCACTCCAGTGAACACCCCCCCTTATGCGTTCAGCCCGGTGCTGAGCCGATACGTTAAGCCAGTCTGATTAGTCGACTGGCTTTTTTTTTGTGGGTAAATCTGCCGGAGATGGAAGAACAGATTAAAAATCAAATTCACTGAGTTTGTCTTCTATCTGCTGATTTCCTTTGTACTTATGCCTGAGCGCATTCAGCTGTTTTTTCGCCGGCTTGCAGTACTTATCCACTTCCCGCTCAATTTCCCGCTGACGTGATTTAGGCAGTGAGCTGTCCCACTCTCCGGAGAGATATTGACATTCCTCCGCGTTATTTAAGAAACGTTGTACGTCGTCGGGAAGTTTTACGTCATCAGGAAAATGAACGGTATTTGCTAACGTAACCTGCCACGGTAACAGGCAAAAGAGCATGATGATGCGTGATGTGCCGTTGCTGATTCTTTGCATGTTATACGCCTGTTTTAACGGGGGTAAATAGAACGGTTGCAAATCTAAACGCAAAACGTGATTTATAGTATCAACTGATGTTATAATAATGCAGTTACAAGAATGACAATCATGTGTCTTTTACCATAGGTTTTACCATAAAATTTAGAGTTAATGCTTTTAAATCTCGAAAAATCCAACAGCTGACATTAACAGGGATTACAGTAATGAATTACATGGATCGGTACTTACAGCAGAAGTTGGAAGCCGAAAAAAACTTGGCTTTGAATGCTGATCATACAGGAAAAGCATTGGGTGATATTGCAAAGGATACCGTGGAAACAATAGAGGTTGGTGCTAAGAGACTCATTTGGAGAACTTCTGTTTTTTTTTGAAGGCTATGAAGATGTGAATGAGAAAATCAACGCTGAAGATACCCGAATGGCCAAAAATATATGGAGGGTAATAAAAGAAGGTAATGCTATCTTTAGGATGACAGAGATATATGTTAATGAAATTTTAAAGAAGAGAGATTTTGATGCGGTATATAGAATTTTACTAAAGTACACATCTAAATTTATATTTACTGGCGTGACAAAAACGGCGATTGCATATTCTATAGCTAAAGTTCTATCAGAGCAGATCTACTTTAATATGATAGTCAGAAGAAGGATTCAGTCGTTTTCCAATATGTCTATTTTTGCGTTTACATTATATGGGAATGTTGAGCATGCTTCTGTATCCGCAGATAGACTAAAGCGAGAATTCCCGGAGTTTTATTGGGCTCTATACTCTGAGAGATTGGAGATGGTTTATTTCGTTGTTGAGCCGGCTTTTTCTAAGTATATAAATCGTATAAAGAAAATAAGAACGGATGAGGAGGCGGCTTTAACATTATTAGACTTATCGAATGGTGATTGATGTGATTAAATATATTGTTAAATTTTTAATGGAACTTGCTAGTGATATTTTATGGGGGGTTATCCCTGTTATTCTTATCGTAATGTGTTCTGTTATCACGGTAGAGTTCTTTCCAGATATTTGGGGGCGGTTAACATTAGGGTTCACTGCAATGATTTTGACTTGCGTTTGGTATAGAAAATAACCAGGTGTGATTGTAACACCTGGTTTGATTTTAAAGGGAGTTCTCATTCCATATGCTATACCCCGAAGTGCCGGCTGTTTTATGTGACCATGAAATTGATTTATATTTCAGTAGAATCTTCTCATATGGAATGGCATCGTTGTTGTTTATCGAGTGAGGGTAGGTCGAAGATACATCAACAATTCTGGCATCTGCGAGCTTAATTTCATAAAATACTTCTAATTGTCCCGCTATATTTGTTCTATAGAAAAAGAATGTCGCTGTGAGAGCTTCGTTGGAAGTTATGGATACGCCTAGCAAAGGTGAGGACTTATCAATTGGCTTAATAAGCTGTATTGGATGGTGAGCAATGTTTTGTTCTCTGGTAATTGCGTGGTTAAGTCCCAGAACCTGAATTTGATTTTCATGCCCAGATTGGTATCTATTTCCAATCGAGTCATGTGTTGAGCACCCGGATGATATTAACCCTTGTTGGTCACCCTCTAAGGTTAGATAAATAACATGTGACATAATTAATATCCTTATTTATTGAGTTGGTGTTATCATTGATTTTTTATTTTATAATATTCTATTTAAAAATAGGCTTCATTTCAAATAAAATCGTCTCAATTAGCATGGCTTTATTTCATTTGCATTGCTTAATGATAAATATAGAAATAATATAATGGACATCTAAAATGTTCGTTTAGGAACTAACTGAACGTATAAGTTGTTTTCTCCTATTACCTTCTTCCCTGTCAAATCAACCCGCCTCACCACCTGTCCTTTTTCCTTCACCATTTCGTCATCCACGCTTCGCCGGCCTGTCACACAGTTTTGCCAACATAATCGCCAATCCCACTGATTGAAGCGATGTACCACGCTGCCCGCTGGCGGTGGTACTAAAAACCGAAGGGACTACATGTCAGCGGGTTTGACTGAGAATAATACGGTCGAATAGACGGTCACCCAGCCAGACGCGCATACGGATGAGCATCTTTGCAAACTTACCGGCAGCATAGCGTGTACGCGGGTTGCGGCTTTTCACTGCACGGGAAACCACTTCAGCAATGACCTCCGGAGAACTGCCAGTGCCCTGCCCATAAGTATTTTTTATCGACATGGACACCCTCTTCACCAGGTGACCATACGGCCCACTGGCCGAACGTTTGACAATGCTGTCATTTGCGGCATCTCCGAAGCCCGTCTCTATGACCCCCGGTTCGACGATCACGACCTTTATGCCGAATTCGGCAACTTCGAGCCGCAGGCAGTCTGACCAGCCTTCCAGTGCGTGTTTGGTGGCGTGATACCAGGCCCCCAGAATGCTGTACATCTTTCCTCCCATGGAGGAGATGTTGATAATACGCCCGGAGCGTCTGGCACGCATGGCGGGGAGCAGCAGCTGCGTGAGCCGCGCGGCACCGAACAGGTTGACCTCAAACTGATAGCGAGCTTCGTCAATACCAATCTCTTCTACGGGCCCGTACAGACCAAAGCCGGCGTTGTTGACCAGCACATCGACACCGCCAGTCTGAGCCAGAATGGTGTTTACTCCGGATACAATCTCCTCATCCCTGGAAATATCCATCCGCAGCGGTTGTGCTCCGAGCCGGGCAAGGTCAGCCATTTTTTCGATATTGCGGGCGGCCACGTAGACCTGATAGCCATCCTTAATAAGACGACGAGCAATGGTCTTGCCCATGCCTGACGATGCGCCGGTGACCAGCGCGGTTTTCTTTTCCTGAGTAAACATAGGCACCTCGTTTAATGACCTGCTGCCAGTTTGCCTGAACAGATGCCTGATTGTTCTTGCATTACGCGTCAGAGTTCTTGCCAGGTACGCCAACCGGAGCGGGGAGAGCGCTTCTTTCAGGCAAACGGAAATGCCGTAACGCCGATCTTATCGCTGGCAGTTTTTCAACGGCAGCCTGATAGCCCAGACGGCGTGCTGTTTCACGCGCTTTGGCGTCGTTTATTCCTGCGGGTTTGACTGCCGGGGTGACGAGGACATCTGCTGAATCCGCTTCAGGGCTGGCGAGCAGACAGCTTTGTGCCTGCGATACGCGTAACAGCATTGAGAGTGCTGAGTTCATCGGGTACTGCTGCCCATGGCAGTAAATATCGACGGCGATCACCACATCGGCACCCAGCGCGCGGGCAGCCCGTACAGGAACCAGTGCGCTGACTCCACCATCGACCAGCGTCAGACCATTGCTCTCTACCGGCAAGAACACGCCCGGTATGGCTGCCGAGGCTCTCAGTCCCTGACCGGCATCTCCCGCCGTGATCACATACGGCAGCGAAAGATTCAGCGCTGTTGCTACTGCGGCGAAGCGCACAGGGAAGCGTTCAATGACTTTTCCCCCGACCAGGTTATCTGCCCAGAGTGCAAGAGCATTCCCCCTGACAAAACCTGGGCCGCTCATACTCAAATCGGCCAGAGAAAGTACCCGCAGGGTAGTGGCCAGATGCCAGATCTGGCTGGGGGAGTTACCCGACGCATAGGCAGCCCCGATGATGCTTCCGATTGATGTCCCAACAACGATGTCGGGCCGGATACCCGCATCTTCCAGTGCCTGCAGCACGCCTATATGTGCATAGCCGCGCAGACCGCCGCCTCCAAGTACCAGAGCCACCTGTGGTCGGGTGGTTGTCGGCAAGGGAGAGAGAACGGAGCCCGGGTTCTGTAAGCGGCCATCAATCAGCAGGCTGCCTGAAAAATTGTTGCGGGCAGGAAGACCGGCGGTTGAACAGGCCGCGAGCAGACAGACCATAAAAAGCATCAACATGCTTCGACCGGAAAGGCTCGCTTTCATGTCAGCCGGATCGCTTTCCCAGCCTGATCAGCTGGTCAGAAGCCAGGACCTCAATCCCCTCTGTCGTGGGTACCGTCTGCGCCAGCGATCGGGCAACAGCCAGAGCGCGTACGGGTTTGTAAGCCCCGGGCAAAAGGGGAGATAGCAGCCTGGCTATCGGTATGGAAATCAGTTCGCCCAGGCGTACTGGCTGCCCCAGTCCATAACGGTAGTCAAGCAGAAAAGAGGGGCGCGCGATCACCAGTGTGGTAAATGGCAGGGCGCTGATCGCTGCTTCCAGTTCGCCTTTAACGCGGGTGTAAAACAGGGATGACTTCACATTTGCAGCTCCCGCGCTGACCAGTCCCATACGGCGGACGCCTGCCGAAAGCGCGGCTCTGGCAACCGCCAGACAGGCATCGAAATCCACAGCCCGGAACGCTTCCCTGCTACCCGCGACGTTAATCGTTGTCCCCAGTGCAATGTAGGCTTCATCCGCATGAGGAAGTTGTGGCAAGGAAGTAAAATCGATCAGGTGGACCTGCAACTTCGGGTGGTTGATTTTCAGTGGCTTACGGCCCAGTGCATGGATGCTGACAACACCCGGGTCGTTCAGCAAAATTTGTAACAACTGGCCCCCCACCAGACCGGTGGCGCCCGCAAGCAGTACAACACGCTTTTTTTCTGGCATCGTTATGATGTTCTCTTTTAATTAAGACGCAGGGATTCCCTGACTGTTTCAGGTGTCTGGCCGGTCCAGGCCATAAATGCACGGTAGAATGAGTTTGGGTCTTCAAAACCAAGCAGGAATGCAATTTCATAACCGGACAGACTGGTATTGCACAGATAGTGGCGGGCAAGGTTTTCCCTGCAACTGTTGATAAGGACGCGAAAACTTTCCCCTTCATTTTCGAGCCTGCGCTGTAGTGTGCGTTTGCTCATACCCAGGCGTTCCGCCGTTTTCTCGATGGTGGCTTCGTTACCCGGCAGAAGTTCCAGTAGTACCGCGCGCACGCGTTCAGCGGTTGACGCCGTTTCATCTAACTGACTGAGACGGCGGCGCAGTTCAGGCTCAAATACTTGCCACATTCCTTCGTTCACCGTCAAAAACGGTCGGAGTGCATCCGCGGCCGAAATACTGATGGCTGGTTTTTCACCATATTGCACGGCTATACCGAAGAAGCGGTCATAGTGGCGAGCCGAAACACGAGGAGGAAGTTGTGGGATCACCACCCGTAGCGCTTTAACCGGTTCACGGGTTCCAAGCCGTAGCAGCCGTAGTAAAAAGGCAAGTTCAGCGACCTGCAACGATGCGGGTATGTCTGTCGCGACAGACAACCATTGCGGGTACACGGTCAGGTTCCCGGTTTGATCCACGGTTGTTTCCAGAACCATCGGGGCAATGAGCTGCTTATATCTGGCTAGCCGCTGTACCGCCTGCATCATATTGGTGCTGCACAGTGCGGCGAAGAGCGGAGGATCGAACACTTCTGCAGTAACCATTTCTACCAGGCGCAAGGGAAACGCAGCATCATTAGCCTCTGTCTCCAGTGTGCGCCAGAAACGAAAATATTCGTCAGTGCCAAGGCCACGCTCTGACCTTGAAAAAAGATCGTCGGGCAATCCTGCCTTTCGCAGGACATGTTCAGGCTGCAGTCCTGCATCTTTCAGCAGCGTTCTCCAGCCGATATCGAGAGAGAAAGTGCGGTTACGTGCCATTGTCAGATTTCCGGGAGTGAATGACCTTCGAATATGAAACGGGTTTCAGGTAACAGCATAACGTTTCAATCCGGGTGGTGACATTCATAAGGCGCCATATTTATGGTAAAGCGCGACAGAAACTGAAGCCTGTGAATCACCTTCTACATCAGGCAATAACCATATCCGTATTTTTACAGCCGGGTATCTTGAGGTTTCTTCTCCTCACTTTTATCAACTACCGGATGATCAGCGCATGTACTTATGTCTTTGTCTGCTTTGGCACGAGGCTGACAGGCTGGAGAGCTGTCAGGTCTGGCATGAGCGAGGGGCGGAAGTTCGTAATTTCTCTCACTACTGCGAAATGGATTACACAAGGGTTATTCTTTATATTAAATAGCGTTATATATTTTTCCAGACAATTGCAACTATGGGAATATGTAGTAGTTGCGCTTTTCGAAAAGAGGCCAATACACCTACATTCTCATAATGTATACGGGGAAATAAAAACCAAGTGAATGTGATTGTTTGTTTGATATCAGGGGAAATATATTTTTAAGTTTTTCATTTATTGATTTCTGGTAATGGATGAGAAATAGTATTTGAGTAATTTCTCTAATCAGTTTAACTTAAACTCTAACGTACAATTATCGATATGTCCGGGATGAAAGCATATGAATGATAACATGTTTAAAAAGTATGAGTTCAACATGGAAGAAGATATTGATGTGGTTATAAATGTCAATGTTTTTTGCCAGGAAAAATTTTTAGAGCATAAGTCTAAGCTGAACAAGCTTGGATGTATTGAACAGAAACTGATGGTGATGCAATATTTCAACATATTAAATGAACTCAGTACCCAAGCTTGTGATTGTTTAAAATCTAATAGGTTATCAGTAGTTGAAGTTTTAACAAGGGTAATAATGGAGCAAGTTGCGAATCAAAGCTACATAGCTGCTGATGATGGAAAAAATTCGCAGTCATTACTTATAGCCTGTAAAAAATGCTTATTAAAAACGGAAATAATTGGCTGTCGCACCTCAACTCTAGTGGAAAAAAGAATCCAGCGGCACAAGAAAGAATTAGAATGGGTAATTTTTTGACAGAGCATTATAGTAGTAGGTGGCCTGATACTCCGTCCTATCCAGGCGTCCGGAGATTATTTGAAGCCCTTGATTGGGAAAATCAGTATCATGCCTATTACGTTCCATTATGCGATTCTGTTCATACCTTTGCTGATGACATGGCTAATATTGTTGATTTGTTCCACGCGGGAACGCTATGTGACGAAATTATGGTGGATGGGATGAAGTTCATAAAACAGGAGCATAGACGTCTAGCTATATATAATTTTTCATTAGCAACTGGGTTAAGATGTGTATCGTTAATGAATGTTTTTTCAGCTGCAGGTTATGAAGAAATATTAGATGAGATGCAGCCTAGACTTGAGAAAATGGAACAGATTCTAATCCGCAATGATGAATACGATCACTCAAGGATATAAATGCATTCTCAATAAAAGCCACACTTATTAGCAATGGTTATAACGGGTAGAGTGACCTGCTCCCCGTATAACAATATCCGCTTCTGGTACGGAGCGGACAGTGTGGAGAACTTTTATATCAGCTATGGCCGAGGGGCGTACGTTCAGATTATGGTAGAAATACCCCTGGACTGTTAGGTGCCGCCAGCATAATTAAAAAAAGCTCCCGACAGAGAGCTTTTGGATCTCTTAACTAGTGTGGCATGGCTTACAGCAATAGTAGCAACCGTTAATTCTATAGCCCGGCCAGCGGCGTTTAGCATCAAGAACAGCACTTTGGCAGGATGGGTGATAGCCCAAAGAAATTTGGTTCTCTGAAGCAGGCATATAAGAACAACCATTAGTGACATCATGTACTTCATGATCACCATTAGCTTGCTGGTTTTTGTTGATAACATAGTTAGGCATTCTATCTCCTCGTTTTTTAGTACGAAAATAGTGTGCTGCGCTTCTCTTACATCGGTTTTTGTACTGGGGATTTCAAGCTCGTATTATATTATTTTTAATTTTGTTGATAGAGTTAACATTCCAGATGTAATCGTGCAGTGTTTTCCTCTGTAAAGTGGATCGGTATTGAACCGCTAATGCGCCCATAAACATCGTTTGAGCAGTGCTCCACTCCCGATTGGATAACATACGTTGAAGATGAAGCATCCACTTTTGGCTAGCTCTTGCAGGGCGAGGAGCTTAGGCACTTTTTCCGCAAAGTCGCGTTACATCTGGCTAGTGATGTGTTGCTCTTTCGCGACTGCCACACGTCAATAAATGACAGATGTAGCGGTATTAGGCGCAGCTATTTAGGCATAGCCCTGAGCCACAAAGCACTAGCTCAAATCTGAGCCAATACACATAAGATGTTCTTCGCCCACTACCTGCCTATCTATTAAATCAACCCGCCTCGCCACCTGTCCTTTTTCCTTCACCATTTCGTCATCCACGCTTCGCCGGTCTGTCACACAGCTTTTGCCAACATAATCGCCAATCCCCCTGATTGAAGCGATGTACCGCGCTGCCCGCTGGCGGCATTCCGGTCCCGCTTCGTGGCTAACCGATCCGCGAGCGAATGTCCGCCCGGAAAGGCTCCCTGCGAGCAGGAGTTTTTTTATGGACATGATATCTAGACATCCTACCACTGTGTATCAGGCTATCGCCGCCCGGCTGGAAGAAGAGCTGCGCACCGTCTACCGCTGCGGTGACTATCTGCCGTCCGAGCAGCAGTTGGCGGCGCGCTACGAGGTCAATCGCCATACGCTGCGCCGAGCGGTGGATGAACTGGTCAATAAAGGGCTGGTGCAGCGTCGGCATGGCGTCGGCATTCTGGTGCTGATGCGACCTTATGACTATCCGTTGCATGCGCAGGCGCGTTTCAGCCAAAACCTGCTGGAGCAGGGCAGTCATCCCACCAGCGAGCGGTTGCTGGCGGTATTGCGCCCGGCCAACGCCGATGTGGCGGCGGCGCTGGGGCGGGAAGATGGCGACGAGGTAATCCACCTGCGCACCCTGCGCCGGGTCAACGGCGTGCCGGTATCGCTGATCGATCACTACCTGCCGGCGCTGGACTGGTGGCCGGCGTTGCAGCGTTTCACCAGCGGGTCGCTGCACGATTTTCTGGCCCGCGAGCTACAGCAATCCCTGACCCGCCGCCAGACCCGCATCAGCGCCCGCGCATCGCAGGCAAAAGAAGCGCAGTTACTGGAGGTGGCGCGGCAAACCCCGCTGATGTGCATCCGCACGCTCAATATTTGCAGCGGCAGCGACCGGGTGGCGGAGTATTCCGTCAGTCTGGCGCGGGCCGACATGATCGAACTGACAATGGAGCACTGAATGGCAACCCAAACCGCAAGGCAACGCTGGCTGTCGGTACTGGCGCACAGCGATCCGGAGCAACTGCAACGCCACTGGCAACCGCTGAGTCTGCATCCGGCCTGGCAAACATTACGGGCGCCGGAAACCGGGCTGGCTCGTTTGCAGGCGCGCATCGGCGCGACCGGCAATCGCTTCGTGCTGGGTGATGTCACCGTCACCCGCGCGGTGGTTCGGCTGGACGACGGCACCTGCGGCTACAGCTACGTTACCGGCCGCAACAAGCCCCACGCCGAGCTGTGCGCGGTGATCGACGCCTTGTTGCAACAGCAGGGCACGCAAAGCGCGCTCTACCAACAACTGATCGTGCCGCTGGCCGCTACCCGTGACGAGTTGCGTCAGCAACGGGCGCGGGAGATAGCCAGCAGCAAGGTCGATTTCTTTACGCTGGTGCGAGGAGATAACGCATGACGCTACTGGCAGGATTTTCCCATCCCTGGCGCGATGCGCAGTACGCGTTTCGCCGCATTCTGAAAGCGATGAGCGAACCGGGCGTGGTGGTGTCGCTGAATCATGATATCGGCTGGGACGGACTCTCGCCGTCCGCCACCGCGGTGGCGCTGACGCTGATGGACCGCGAAACGCCGCTGTGGCTGGACCCGGCCTTGTCGCAGGAGACATTGCTGACCAATCTGCGCTTTCACACCGGCGTGAAGCTGGTGGAGCGCGAGGCGGCGGCGTTCGCGCTGTTGCCGATCAGCCGGGAACTGTCGCTGGATGGTTTTGCCGCCGGCGACGAGATGGCACCGGAAAACGGCGTCACGCTGGTGCTGGAAGTGCCCGCGCTGGGCGGCGGACGCGCATTGCGCCTGACCGGGCCGGGGATTGCCGAAGCGCGCATGATTGCGCCGCAGTTGCCCGCCAGCGTACTGGATTATCTGGAACAGCGCCCGCACCCGTTTCCCGCCGGGCTGGACTTCATGTTTACCTGCGGCGGCACGCTGATGGCGTTGCCGCGCACCACGCATGTGGAGGTGTGCTGATGTATGTCGCGGTGAAAGGGGGCGAAAAAGCCATTGAGGCCGCTCATCAGTTACAGGCCAACCTGCGGCGCGGCGACACCCGGCTTCCAGAGGTGCAGGCGGCGCAGATTGAACAGCAACTGGGGCTGGCGGTGGATCGGGTAATGACCGAGGGCGGTATTTACGACCGGGAACTGGCGGCGCTGGCGATCAAACAGGCCAGCGGCGACCTGGTGGAGGCGATTTTTCTGCTGCGCGCCTATCGCACCACGCTGCCCCGGCTGGCGGACAGCCTGCCGCTGGATACCGGGCGGATGCAACTGGAGCGGCGTATTTCGGCGGTGTACAAGGACCTGCCCGGCGGACAGGTGCTCGGCCCTACTTATGACTATACCCACCGGCTGCTGGATTTTGTCCTGCTGGCGGAAGGTGAGCCGCCGCTCGCGCCCAGGGCGGAAGAACCGCTGGCGGACCACTGCCCGCACATGTTCACCATGATGACGGCGGAAGGGTTGGCGGCGGCCGAACGGGACGACGGCAGCGAGCCGCTGGATATCACCCGCGATCCGCCCGCCTACCCGATGCCGCGCAGCGCCCGGTTACAGCAACTGGCGCGCGGCGACGAAGGGTTTCTGCTGGCGCTGGGCTACTCCACCCAGCGTGGTTACGGCCGTACCCATCCGTTCGCCGGCGAGATCCGCACCGGTTACGTCACGGTGGAAATCGAACCGGAAGAACTGGGCTTTGCGCTGGAAATAGGCGACATCCTGTTGACCGAATGCGAGATGGTCAACGGTTTTACCGTGCCGGAGGAGGAGCCGCCGCATTTCACCCGCGGCTACGGGCTGGTATTCGGCCGTGCCGAACGCAAGGCGATGGCGATGGCGCTGGTGGACCGGGCGTTGCAGGCGCCGGCCTATCAGGAGCCGGTCGGCAGCCCGGCGCAGGACGAAGAGTTTGTGCTGTCGCACGCGGACAACGTGGAGGCCGCCGGTTTCGTCTCCCATCTCAAGTTGCCGCATTACGTCGACTTTCAGGCCGAGCTGGCGCTGCTGCGCCAGTTGCGCCAGTCACCGCAGGAGGAGCGCGATGAACACGCTGAGCGGATATAACCCCGGTTATCTGGATGAACAGAGTAAACGTACGATTCGGCGTGCCATCCTCAAAGCGGTGGCGATCCCCGGCTATCAGGTGCCGTTTGGCGGGCGGGAAATGCCGATGCCCTACGGCTGGGGTACCGGCGGCATCCAACTGACCGCCAGCCTGATCGGCGATGACGATGTGCTGAAAGTCATCGATCAGGGCGCCGACGACACCACCAACGCGGTATCGATCCGCCGCTTCTTTCAGCGGGTCAGCGAAGCGGCCACCACGGAACGCACGGTGGAAGCCACGCTAATTCAGACCCGGCACCGCATCCCGGAAACGCCGCTGTGCGAAGACCAGATCCTGATTTACCAGGTGCCGATCCCCGAACCGCTGCGTTTTATCGAACCGCGCGAGACGGAAACGCGCAAAATGCACGCGCTGGAGGAGTACGGCATCATGCAGGTGAAGCTGTATGAAGACATCGCCCGCTTCGGCCACATTGCCACCACCTACGCGTACCCGGTGAAAGTGAACGGTCGCTACATTATGGACCCGTCGCCGATCCCGAAATTCGACAACCCGAAAATGCACCAGATGCCGGCGCTGCAACTGTTCGGCGCCGGGCGCGAGAAGCGTATTTACGCGCTACCGCCCTATACCAACGTGGAAAGCCTCGATTTTGACGACCACCCGTTCAGCGTTCAGCGCTGGGAGCAGCCCTGCGCGCTGTGCGGTTCGCACGACAGCTACCTCGACGAGGTGGTGATGGACGATCAGGGCACCCGCCTGTACGTCTGTTCCGATACCGATTATTGCCGCGAGCGTCAGGAGGCTGGGCACCATGAATCACATTGATCAGGCTGGTGTGGATCAGGTTGTTGTGGATCAGGCCGTCGTACCGGTTGGCGGTGACGCTGAAACACCGCTGTTGCAGGTGCGCAATTTGACCCACCTGTACGCGCCCGGTAAGGGCTTCAGCGAGGTGTCGTTCGATCTCTATCCCGGCGAAGTGCTGGGGATTGTCGGCGAGTCCGGTTCCGGCAAAACCACGTTGCTGCGGGCGATATCCGCCCGGCTGACGCCGCAGGCCGGGCAGATTGATTACCAGGGCCGCTCGCTGTACGCCATGAGCGAAAGCGATCGTCGCCGCCTGCTGCGCACCGAGTGGGGCGTGGTGCACCAGCATCCGCTGGATGGCTTGCGCCCCCGCGTATCGGCGGGCGGCAACATCGGCGAACGGCTGATGGCGGTCGGTGGGCGTCACTACGGCGATATTCGCCGTCAGGCCGGGCAGTGGTTGCAGGATGTGGAGATCCCGCTGTCGCGGCTTGATGACCTGCCGACCACCTTTTCCGGCGGGATGCAGCAGCGGTTGCAGATCGCCCGCAATCTGGTCACCCATCCGAAGCTGGTGTTCATGGATGAGCCGACCGGCGGGCTGGATGTGTCGGTGCAGGCGCGGTTGCTGGATCTGCTGCGCACGCTGGTGCGCGACCTTGGGCTGGCGGTGGTGATTGTTACCCATGACCTCGGCGTGGCGCGTCTGCTGGCGCACCGGCTGCTGGTGATGCGCGAGGGCAGGGTAGTGGAAAGCGGCCTGACCGACCGGGTGCTGGATGATCCTCATCATCCTTACACCCAGTTGCTGGTGTCGTCGGTACTGGGATAAGCGCGACTGACGATAGGGTGAACTATGACAACCGAAGGCACGGCCATGACAATTCTGCGTGTGGAAAATCTGAGTAAAACCTTTGTACTACACAACCAGCACGCCGCCCGGCTGCCGGTGTTGCATCAGGCCAGCCTGACGGTGGCGGCCGGCGAATGCGTGGTGCTGCACGGCCATTCCGGCAGCGGCAAGTCCACGCTGTTGCGTTCGCTGTACGCCAACTACCAGCCGGATAGCGGCCGGGTGTGGATGCGTCATCGTAATACGTGGGTGGATCTGGTCACCGCCCCGGCCCGGCAGGTGCTGGCGGTGCGGCGCGATACTATCGGCTGGGTCAGCCAGTTTCTGCGGGTGATCCCGCGTATTCCGACGCTGGAAGTGGTGATGCAGCCGTTGCTGGAGCGCGGCGAAGACCGGGCGGTATGCGAAGCGCGCGCCAGCGAACTGCTGACCCGGCTCAACGTTCCGCGTCGCTTGTGGACGCTGGCGCCCGCCACTTTCTCCGGCGGCGAGCAGCAGCGGGTCAACATCGCCCGCGGGTTTATCGCCGACTATCCGTTGCTGCTGCTGGACGAGCCGACCGCCTCGCTGGATGCCGCCAACCGCGAGGCGGTGGTGGGGCTGATTGAGGAAGCCCGCTCGCGCGGCGCGGCGGTAGTCGGTATTTTCCACGATGCGGAGGTGCGCGCCCGTGTGGCGGACCGCCTGCATCACATGGCACCCGTAACGCAGGAGCTCACGTCATGAGCGCGGCTACTCAGATCATCAATACGACCCGGATCATCAATAATGTGCAGTTGGTGTTGCAGGATGAAGTCGTCAGCGGGTCGCTGGCCTGGCGCGACGGCGTGATCGAGGCGTTTTCTTCCACGCCCAGCCAACTGCCGCAGGCGCTGGACGGCGAAGGCGGCTGGCTGCTGCCGGGGCTGGTGGAACTGCATACCGACAACCTGGACAAGTTTTTTATGCCGCGCCCGAAAGTCGACTGGCCGGCCCATTCGGCGATGAGCAGCCACGATGCGCTGATTGTTTCCAGCGGTATCACCACGGTGTTGGATGCGGTGGCGATAGGCGATGTGCGCGACGGCGGCCACCGGCTCGACAACCTGCGGCGGATGATTGACGCCGTGATTCACAGCCAGCAACTGGGGGTGAACCGGGCGCAGCATCTGCTACACCTGCGTTGTGAATTGCCGCACGACAGCACCTTGCCGTTATTTGAAGCGTTGATGGACACCCCGGAAGTGGCGCTGGTATCACTGATGGACCACTCGCCGGGGCAACGGCAGTTCGCCACGCCGGAAAAATACCGCGAGTATTATCAGGGCAAGTACCGCCTGAACAATGCTGAGATGGATGCCTTTGAAACCGAACAGCGAATGCTATCCGAACGCTGGTCGACGCCGAACCGGCTGGCGATTGCCGCCCACTGCCGCGAGCGCGGCATCGCGCTGGCCAGCCACGACGACGCCACCGCGGCGCACGTGGATGAATCGCTGGCGCTGGGCAGCGTGATTGCCGAATTTCCCACCACCGAGATGGCGGCGCAGGCGTCGCACGCCAGCGGTATGAAGGTACTGATGGGCGCGCCCAACATCGTGCGCGGCGGTTCCCACTCCGGCAACGTGGCGGCGTCCCATCTGGCGGAGCAAGGGCTGCTGGATATTCTGTCATCCGACTATTACCCCGCCAGCTTGCTGGATGCGGCGTTTCGTCTGGCGGCGGATGAGCATAATCCGTTTACCTTGCCGCAGACGGTGGCGATGGTGAGCGCTAATCCGGCGCAGTCGGTCGGGTTAAGCGATCGGGGGCGGATTGCCGACGGGCTGCGCGCCGATTTGGTGCTGGCGCACCACTCCCACGGTCAGGTGCGGATTCGTCAGGTGTGGGCGCAGGGGCGGCAGGTGTTCTGATGGCGCGGTTAATCTGGCTGACCGGCGCGTCCGGCTCCGGCAAAGATTCCCTGCTGGATGCGCTGCGGCAGACGAATCCGGCGCGGCTGCTGGTGGCGCACCGTTATATCACTCGCCCGGCGCAGGCCGGCGGCGAAAACCATATTGCGCTGAGCGACGCGGAGTTTGCGTACCGCCGCGAGTGCGGCCTGTTCGCCCTGCACTGGCAGGCGCATCAGTATCAGTACGGCATCGGCGTTGAAATCGACCTGTGGCTGTCCGCCGGGCTGGATGTGGTAATCAACGGCTCCCGCTCTCACCACCCGCAGGCGCAACAGCGCTATGGCGACCGCTTATTGCCGGTGTGTCTGCAGGTGTCGCCGGCGGTGCTGGCGCAGCGGCTGCGTCAGCGCGGGCGGGAAGATGAAGAACAGATCGCGCAGCGATTGCAGCGGGCCAGCGCGATGCCGGTTCCGGCGGCGTGCCGACTGCTGAATAACGATGGTTCGCTGGCGCAAACGCTGCAGGCGTTTCACGCCCTGCTGGCGGCTGAAAAACGAGAGGCTGAAAAATGGAAGTGACGTTATGGAGCTAATGTTATGGAACTGATGTTTATGGGCACCGGCGACGCGCAGCAGGTGCCGCTGACCGGTTGCGACTGCATCGCTTGCGAGCGCGCCCGGCTGGACCCGCGTTTTCAGCGCGGACCGAGCAGCATGCTGGTGCGGTGCGACGGCGAGGCGACGCTGCTGGACGCCGGCGTGACCCAACTGGAGCAGCGCTTTGGCGTTAACGAGATTCGCCGCATTCTGCTGACGCACTACCATGTCGACCATGTGCAGGGGCTGTTTTCGCTGCGCTGGGGCATCGGCGACCGTATTCCGGTGTTCGGCCCGCCGGATGAACAAGGATGCGACGATCTGTACAAGCATCCGCGTCGGCTTGATTTTCAGCCGGCGATGACGCCGTTTCAGACGGTAGCGATGGGGGCGCTGCGGGTCACGGCGCTGCCGCTCAATCATTCCAAACCCACCTTCGGCTATCTGCTGGAACATGGCGGGCAGAGCGTGGCCTACCTGACCGACACCTGCGGTTTGCCGGACGATACGTTGGATTTCCTGCGCGGCAAACCGCTCGACCATATGGTGATGGACTGCACCCAGCCGCCGCGAGATCGGCCGCCGCTCAACCACAGCGACCTCAACACCGTGCTGCGGGTGCGCGAACAACTGCGGCCGACGCAGACCTGGCTGACCCACGTCAGCCATGAAACCGACGCCTGGCTGATGCAAAACGACCTGCCGGACGGGGTGCGCGCCGCGGCCGATGGGGCATGGATCGTTATGTAATGCGCAAAACCGAATCTCAATTCGATCAGTGTATTCAGCGGGGGCTCATCGGTTCTCCACCATCGCTACCACGCAAGTGATACAAACATGCAAGTGATACAAACATGCAAGTGATACAAACACGCAAGTGATACAAACGCCTGCGTGGTAGTGGCGTTTTTTGATTGAAAAGAATCACGCCGATGAGAAAGAAAAACTAGACGGCGGCACCAGAGCGTACTGCCACATTGTTCAGTATCGTCATGACTTCCTCTGGTAGTTTGATATTGATGGCCGCGAGATTCTCCCGAAGATGCATAACGGATGAGGTGCCAGGAATCAATGTGATGTTCGGTGAACGCCGCAGCAGCCATGCAAGTGCTAACTGCATGGGCGTGATACCGAGGCGTTGGGCCTCATTGGACAGAATAGACGACTGCAACGGATTGAAGCCGCCAAGCGGGAAAAACGGAACGTAGGCGATGCCTGCCGCGGCCAGCGCATCAATCAGCTCATCATCGGTACGATGCGCCAGATTGTAGTGGTTTTGGACACAGACGATTGCGCAGATTTTTTGTCCTTGCGCCACCTGAGAGGCCGTGACATTACTCAGCCCAATATGGCGGATAAGACCTTGCTGCTGAAGCTCGGCCAACGTAGTAAGTTGAGCCTCAATCGACCCTTCCATCGGCGCGTGCGGGTTGGTCATTACCCGAAAGTTAACCACATCAAGCACATCCAGCCCGAGATCACGCAGGTTATCGTGCACCGCCTGGGTCAACTCTCTGGGGGATGACGCGTCGAACCATGAACCGTCCTTGCTTCGCCCGACGCCAACCTTGGTGGCGATGACCAGATCGTCGGAGTAAGGGGCCAGCGCTTCGCGGATCAACCGGTTAGTCACATGGGGACCATAGCAATCGGCGGTGTCGATGTGGTTCACCCCTAATGCAACCGCTTCGCGCAACACCGCCAGTACGGCATTTTTGTCCTTCGGCGGGCCGAAGACGCCGGGACCCGCCAACCGCATTGTCCCGTAACCTAACCGTTTGATGGTGTAGCTGCCGAGGGTAACTGTATCTAATGTATTGATAGTTGACATGGCCTTTCTCCTTCAGATGAGCAAGGCGACACTATAGCGGTTGTTGATATTGACGATAATTCAGTACAATTGGTACGGGCTGTGCAATATTGCGAACAATAAATGAATATCGATTTAAAAGATCTGGAAGCCTTCGTGGCGGTGGCGCGTGCCGGCGGTTTTCGTGACGCCGCCCGAGCGAATGGCGTCAGCGCGTCAGGGTTGAGTGAGGCGGTACGCCGCCTTGAAACGCAACTGGCGATCAGGTTATTGCATCGTACGACGCGTAGCGTTGCGCCGACGGAGGCGGGCCAGAGTTTATTGGCGCGGCTGGAGCCCGCGTTGACCGAAGTCGAAAATGCGCTTGATGTGGTGAACGGTTTTCGCGATAGGCCAACGGGGACGCTGAGACTGAATGTCCCCGTCAGTGCCGCCAGACTGGTGTTGCCGGGCCTGATCGCTCCATTTCTTGCCGCGTATCCTGATATCAAACTTGAGGTGGTCGTAGAGGAAAGCTTTGTCGATATGCTGGCCGCAGGATGCGATGCGGGTATTCGTTACGGCGAGCGACTGGAGCAGGATATGATCGCCGTGCCCATTGGGCCTCGCTCGCAACGCCTGGCGATAGCGGCGTCTCCCGCTTACTTTGCACGCTGTGGCCGCCCGGCGCACCCGCGAGATCTGGTCGGGCATGCTTGTCTGCGTGGTCGTTTTCCCAGCGGGACGATGCCGCTGTGGGAGTTTGAGCGTAATGGCGAGGTGGTGCAGGTGGATCCTGCGGGGCCGCTGGTGGTGCAGATCGGTGGTGGTACCGATCTTCTTATCGATGTAGCGATTGCAGGCGTCGGTATTGTCTATCTGTTTGAGGACTGGCTACGCCCACATCTGGAAAACGGTACGCTGGAGCCTGCGCTTGAGCCCTGGTGGCAACGCTTCCCGGGGCCATTTCTTTATTATCCCGGTCACCGTCTTATCCCAACGCCGCTCAGAGCCTTTATCGATTTTATCAAAGCCTCGACTGTGCCTGTCGTTTCTGACAGATAATGTTTCTGACAGATAACGCGTCCTTACGCCTTTGGCTTGGGTCGTAGTCGGACGTTATAGGGTTTCTCTCACCGAAAGTATGCCGGTGATGGCATGCCGTGAAGTTCATTTTTTAATCATAAAGCTGTCATCAGGTATTCATCTGCGCTGCGCTTAATAGCCTCCATATTGTTGACTAAACGATGACGAAAATTCATGGCACAGGCACTGTTGGCATCCGAAAACGCTACTCCACTGCGCGCACATCATTTCCAGACGCAACCGCAGCAGACCGTACTGTCGGTACGTCAGCTGTGTAAAGCCTATTCCAGTCAGCAGCGGGTGCTGGAGAACCTCAATTTTGATTTGCACGCCGGCGAGATGGTGGCGGTGATTGGTCGCTCCGGTGCCGGTAAGTCCACCTTGTTGCACGTGATGAACGGCACCATCCCGGCCAGCGAAGGACAAATCCTGCGCTATCCCGCCCGGCATGACGGCGGGCAGGGCGACACGCAGGATATTCTGCGTTTCAGTACCCGGCAGATGCGTCAGTGGCGCAGCGAATGCGGCATGATCTTCCAGGATTTCTGTCTGGTGCCGCGGCTGGATGTGCTGACCAACGTACTGCTGGGCCGCCTGAGCCGAACCTCCACCCTGAAGTCGTTCTTCAAACTGTTTTCCGATGAAGATCGCGCGCACGCCATTGGGCTGCTGCAATGGATGAACCTGTTGCCGCACGCGTTGCAGCGGGCGGAAAACCTGTCCGGCGGGCAGATGCAGCGCGTCGCTATCTGCCGCGCGCTGATGCAGAACCCCAAAATCCTGCTGGCCGACGAGCCGGTGGCATCGCTCGACCCGAAAAACACCCGCCGCATTATGGACGTGCTACGGCAGGTGAGCGCCAACGGCATCACCGTGGTGGTGAATCTGCACTCGGTCGAGCTGGTGAAAGAATACTGCACCCGCGCTATCGGCATCGCTCAGGGACGCATTCTGTTTGACGGCCCGCCGTCGGAACTGACCGACAGCCTGCTGCGTACCCTGTACGGCGACGATTTGCAGCCGGTGCATTAATTCCCTGCTTGAAACACTTGTCACGTCGGCGGCCTTGACGCCGACGCCGGATTTTTTGACATCTGCACCTTAGTAAGACGACCAAATGCGTACGACGACTAAATTGGCATAACGACAACTTGGCATAACGACAACATAGGCAAAACTGATGAAAAAAACCTTCACGTTGACCACCTTGCTGGCCGGTGCGGTAATGTCCGCCAGCGTATTCGCCGCGGAAACACCGAAAACGCTGAATCTGGGCATTTTGGGCGGTCAGAACGCTACCCAGCAGATCGGCGATAACCAGTGCGTCAAACAGTTTCTCGATAAAGAGCTGAATGTCGATACCCAATTGCGCAACTCATCCGATTATGCCGGGGTTATTCAGGGGTTACTGGGCAAGAAGATTGATCTGGTGCTGAGCATGTCGCCGTCGTCGTATGCGTCGGTATACATCAAAGATCCCAACGCGGTGGATGTCGTCGGTATCGCGGTGGACGACGTCGACCAGTCGCGCGGCTACCATTCGGTGGTGATCGTTAAGGCCGACAGTTCGTACCAAAAGCTGGAAGACCTGAAAGGCAAGGCGTTCGGTTTCGCCGACCCGGATTCCACCTCCGGCTACCTGATTCCCAATCAGGCGTTTAAAGAGAAATTCGGCGGCAGCGCCGATAACAAGTACAACAATTTCTTCTCCAGCGTCACCTTCTCCGGCGGGCATGAGCAGGACATCCTCGGCGTGCTTAACGGCCAGTTTGACGGTGCGGTGACCTGGGCATCGATGATTGGCGACTACAACACCGGCTACACCAGCGGTGCGTTCGGCCGTCTGATTCGTATGGATCACCCGGACCTGATGAAACAGATTCGCATCATCTGGCAATCGCCGCTGATCCCGAACGGCCCGATTCTGGTGAGCAACGCGCTGCCGGCCGACTTCAAAGCCAAACTGATTACCGCCGTGAACAAGCTGGATAAAGAAGATCACACCTGTTTCATCAAGGCGATGGGCGGCAAACAGCACATCGGCCCGGCCAGCGTGGACGATTACAAAACCATTATCGCCATGAAGCGTGAACTGACCAAAGGCAACCGCTAAGGGCGGCGCGCCGGGTCGTCAGGCTCGGTGTTCCCCTAACCAGCGGTGCGCAACGGTGCAACATTGACGGACTGCAGTACAGGCAGGATGCCTATTTTTTCATCTCGTTGCGGTTCCAACCCATCATCCGTTCTTCCACCATTCAGACCAAACCCATGCTGAACCCTGATTTCGAACGCTATTACCAGCGGATACGCACGCAGCAGAAGCGTGAGTCGTTGATATGGACACTGGTGCTGGTCGTGCTGTACATCGGCGCGGGCGCGTTGTCCGAATTCAATCTGCATACCCTGTGGACATCGCTTCCCCACTTTTTCGACTACCTGATCGAGACGCTGCCGGTGTTGCACTGGTCGCTGCTGTTCGCCGACGGGCATACCGAAGGTTCGCTGGCTTACTGGGGATATCGCCTCAATATCCAGTTGCCGTTGATCTGGGATACGCTCAATCTGGCGCTGGCGGCGACGCTGCTGTCGGTAGCGGCGTCGGTGGTGCTGGGTTTTCTGGCCGCCGGCAATACCCGCAGCCCGCCGGGCGTCCGATTCGCCGTCCGCGCGATGGTGGCGTTTTTACGCACCATGCCGGAACTGGCGTGGGCGGTGATGTTTGTGATGGCGTTCGGCATCGGCGTCATTCCGGGCTTTCTGGCGCTGGCGCTGCACACCATCGGCAGCCTGACCAAACTGTTTTATGAAGCCATCGAAACCGCCTCGGAGCGGCCGGTGCGCGGGCTGGCCGCCTGTGGCGCCGGCGTGTTGCAGCGTATGCGTTTTGGGCTGTGGCCGCAGGTCAAGCCGATCGTGCTGTCCTACAGTTTTATGCGGCTGGAAATTAACTTCCGCCAGTCCACCATTCTCGGGCTGGTGGGCGCCGGGGGCATCGGTCAGGAACTGATGACCAATATCAAGCTGGACCGCTACGATCAGGTCAGCATGACCATGCTGCTGATCATCGTGGTGGTCTCGATTCTGGATGCGCTGTCCGGGCGGTTACGGCGGCAAGTGGTGGAGGGCGGCAAATGAACATGACCCCGTTGACCCCGGCGGATATCGCCGCGATGAAACAGCAACACCCGGCGCTGTTCAGCCAGCAACGTCGCTACTTATGGCGCGTCGGGCTGATGGCGGCGGCGGTGCTGCTTTACTATCTGGCGTTTCTGGCGTTTTTCGGCATCAGCGCCGGGCAGTGGCTGCATGGCCTCAGCGAACTGGGGCGCTATTTTCTGCGCATGTTCGTGTGGCATGATTTTCTCAACTGGCCGTTTGGTTACTACCTGTCGCAGGTGTTCATCACCATCGCCATCGTGTTCGCCGGCACCCTGACCGCCACGGTGGTGGCGCTGCCGTTGTCGTTCCTGGCGGCGCGCAACGTGATGCACGAACCGATGCTACGGCCGGTGGCGCTGCTGGTGCGCCGCCTGCTGGACGTGTTGCGCGGCATCGACATGGCGATCTGGGGGCTGATTTTCGTGCGGGCGGTGGGCATGGGGCCGCTGTCCGGCGCGTTGGCGATCCTGATGCAGGACACCGGTCTGCTCGGCAAGCTGTACGCGGAAGGGCACGAGGCGGTCGAGCGATCGCCCAGCCGCGGACTGGGCGCGGTCGGCGCCAACAGCCTGCAAAAACACCGTTTCGGCATCTTCACCCAGTCGTTTCCTACCTTTCTGGCGCTAAGCCTGTACCAGATGGAGTCCAATGTGCGATCGGCGGCGGTGCTGGGGTTTGTCGGCGCCGGCGGCGTCGGGCTGGTGTACGCCGAAAACATGCGGCTGTGGAACTGGGACGTGGTGATGTTCATCACCCTGATTCTGGTGGTGGTGGTGATGCTGATGGATGCCTTGTCCGCGCACCTGCGCCAGCGCTACATCATCGGCAAGCCGTTGCCGCTGTTTGAAGCGGACCCGTCATCGCCGCGTTAACCGGCGAATCAAATATCAATGCGATGTCGCGCCTGCGTGAGGCGCGACCTGGTTTTCAGGGTAACACTAAGATTCTTATCATGTTTCAATCCACGCGCCTTCGTGAGGCGCGACTGACGTTGACGGCCCCATTCCGCCGCCGCCGAGGTTTCAATCCACGCGCCTGTGTGAGGCGCGACACCTGAGCATGTGTTTCTGGCCAGTGGCGTTCAAGTTTCAATCCACGCGCCTGCGTGAGGCGCGACTGGTGCGGTTCCGATCGTCGATGACATTGTGATTTTTCAATCCACGCGCCTGCGTGAGGCGCGACGCTGGCGCTGCTGTGGGAGGACTATCAGACATGGTTTCAATCCGCGCGCCTGTGTGAGACGCGACCCTCCTGATGCCCATCGCGTACAGTTATTGACAGTTTCAATCCACGCGCCTGCGTGAGGCGCGACACGGATTGGCGGCGGACAGCATCGCATCGCGATAGTTTCAATCCACGCGCCTGTGTGAGGCGCGACGTCGTAGCGTTGATATCGCCATAAACCACGACCCGTTTCAATCCACGCCACGCGCCTACGTGAGGCGCGACCGGGGGCGAATACGGTGTCAACCTCGGTGGCAAGTTTCAATCCACGCACCTGCGTGAGGCGCGACTTTGTATACAAGTACCACAAGGACGGGTCAAGGTTTCAATCC
>NZ_CM001976.1:1612338-1633977 GCF_000406145.1 Dickeya dadantii NCPPB 898
ACAGTGTTTCAATCCACGCGCCTGTGTGAGGCGCGACTTTATATCACGCCCTATCTATTCACTCTATCTCAGTTTCAATCCACGCGCCTGTGTGAGGCGCGACTCGGTCTTCTGCCGGGTAATGGCGTTATCATCAAGTTTCAATCCACGCGCCTGTGTGAGGCGCGACGCAGCAGCAATAAGCAACGCGGATGTGATACGTGTTTCAATCCACGCGCCTGTGTGAGGCGCGACGAACGCGGGCGTCGTCCTGTCGGATCAGCATCTGTTTCAATCCACGCGCCTGTGTGAGGCGCGACCCGGCAGCACCTGCCGCTGAACCAGCAAAGCCTGTTTCAATCCACGCGCCTGTGTGAGGCGCGACTGCCTTGCGGGCAAGGCGCTTGTAGCATAGCGTCAGCGCTAAAAGAACGCCAACGTCATGTCTGCGGGAGGAAGCTGAGGGCGCAACGGTGAAGTACAGAAATAAATTGTTTATCATTCAATTGGATGAGATTGCGCCAACCGGCCGGGAAAATGATGAGTACCGGGGGTTGGCGCAGCGTTACACGATAAGCGTATCGCCAAAGATATCCAGCGCCGGTTTGGCGCCGTGGTGCTCAACTTTATCACGCCAGCCCTTGCCAAGGCGATAAAAGCGCAGGCTGTCGACACGTTCGTCATAGGTGGTAAGCAGCTTCTGGCGCAACACCACCCATTGCGCAGCGTCAACGTCGCACTCGAATACCGAGTATTGCACCCGTACACCGTAGTCCAGGCAGATTTTGGCCAGTTGCCGCAGGCGGCGGGGGCCGTTGGCATCTTCCAGCGACACATCGTAAGTGATGAGTACCATCATACAGCGGCTTCTCCGGTTGATATGCTATTAGCGCAATACATACGGCGGATAGTGCGCCAAATCGCCACGCAGGTGGCGGGCCAGTAACATCGCCTGCATATGCGGCAAGAGCCCGACAGCGACTTTTTCATTCAAAAACGGATGGGTTATCTCTTCTTGTTTCCGCGCTTGCCAGGCCTGTAGCACCCGCTTGCGCGCCTCATCTTTTAGCGTTACGCCGCCTAACACATCGGTGGTGAAATCCTGCATGGTCACTTGCTGGCGGTTAATCAGCGTTAGCACCAGTCGGTCTACCAGTGGCGCACGGAACTCTTCGAGCAGGTCCAGCGCCAGGCTGTCGCGCCCCGGGCGTTCCTGATGTAAAAAGCCGACTTGCGGGTCAAGGCCGACGCCTTGTAAAGCCCCGCTGATCTCTTTACTCAGAATGGCATAGAAAAAAGAGAGCAGCGCGTTGACCGGGTCTCGCGGCGGGCGACGTGAGCGGCCATTAAAGCGAAGCTCACGCCGGGCGGCAATCAGCAAATCGAACACGCCGAAATAGTGGCTGGCGGCCTCACCTTCCAGCCCTCGCAGGCGTTCGATATCGGTCTTCGCGGGAAGCTCGGCGACAATCTGGCGCAGGCGGTCAGCGGCGGCCTGCAACGCCGGGTTATCGCCATAGGTGCGCAGGTGGCGTAAGAGCACACGGCGGGAAGACTGGATTTTGGCGGTAAGAATATGGCGTGCCAGTGTCGCTGCCTGGGTGTTCGAGGCCTGAAACTGGGCGCGCCGTAGCAACACATTGCCACTCTGGCGGCCGACGACACGCGCCAGAAAGCGGCCGAATTGATCGAAGAACGATAATTGAGTGCCGTTTTCGCCGCAAAATCCCATTAATTGCGGCGACACCAGCACATTGCCGAAACAGAAAATATTGCTGACGGAGTGGATCGGCACTTGCAGCAGTTTCTGGCGCTGGCCGTCTACCGTTTGTTCAATCAGTAGCGTTTCACGCTCTTTATGCAGCCAGGCTCCGTCGCGGGTGATATAGAGGCTATTCTGGAGTTTCTTCATCTCGGTCTTCCACAAGGTAAAGCCGGCGAATGTAGTCGCCGGAACGGTCTGCGTGTTGCAGTGACGGCTGACAGAGTTCATTGAGCGAGCAGGCAAGGCAGTGCTTACCCGGTGTGGCGTGTGGGGTTTCGCCCTGTTGCAGCAGGTGGCTGACGGCCGCAATCAACTGCCGGGTGTGGGTGCGCAGCGCCTCATCAAGCTCAACCTCAAGGCGGCGGCGCGTCTCCCAGTACCACAAGGCGCCGACGGGAATGGGCTGCCCGCTCATCTCTTCCAGCGCCAGCGCCTGCGCGCACAGTTGAACCTTATCCGCCTGATGGATTTTCGGCTTGCCGCGTTTGTATTCCACCGGGGTTAGTGCCCCAGTGGCCAACACCTGTTCGAGCAAATCCAGCTTACCGCTCAGGCCCAGTTGCGGGGCCTGAACGATGACGCCGCGCTCGTAACGGATGCCGCGCCGGGTTTCCGGCAGGCCGTGGTCGACCCGCTGGTGTAACATCGTGCCTTGCGCCGTCAGCCAGTTATCCGCCCATATCTGCTCAGTGTGAATGAGTGCGCACTGACGCGGGCAGAAGGCGTAATGTTGCAGTGCCGAAATCGGCACCAGACGCGGGTCATCCATGGTTTACTCCAGCAGGCGGTGCAAGGTCACACCGGCGGGCAGGGCGGCGTCATCCAGCGTGACCTGGTAATCGGCATAGCTGCGCGCCGGGCCGTCGCTGGTGCGGGTGATGTGCAGGCAGTCGAACAGCTTGCGCGCCGGTGCGTTACCCAGTGCGCAGTCATGCTGGAAAACATACAGCGCGCAGGCATTCATCTCGCCGCGGGCGGCGGATCTGTCGTGCTCAAACATGTTGAGCAACGCTTCCCACAGCAGCGCCAGGTCGTCGTCGCTAAAGCCGGTCTGGCGCGCCAGATGGGCTGAAATATAACCATGACAGCGGTACAAACCGTAAGGCACGGTGTTTTTGCGCCCCATGGTGCGGTTGTCGCCATCTTGGGCCAGGGCTTCTTTTTCGGTGGCGACCGCGCAGCGGGTAATGGCGTGTTCCAGCGCCACAATCGGTTCGATGGATCGCGAGAAGGTCAGTTGCACCGGGCCGCGCACCTGGCCGCAGTTAACCCCGATCGACATCACCGCGCCGAAGGTGCGCACATCGTAAAAGTTGCGGCACATCCACTGGCGGGCTTCGTCCACCGCGTTGCCGCCTTTGCGTTTTTTGTCGCTGTTTAGCGCCTCGCTTTTGCCGATGCCTTCATAAGCGCGCTCGTGGGTTTTATTCAAAATCGCCTTTTCTTTGACGTAGATTTCATACGGCGGCTGCTCGTTGCGCGTTAGGCCGACATAGTTGCGAATTTTGCGTTTCAGGCACACATCCGTCACCAGCCCCTGACCGGTTTCGGCATCCACGCGCGGCAGGTTGCCCGCGTCCGGGTCACCGTTGGGGTTGCCGTCTTTCACATCAAACAACAGCACGAATTCATAGCGGTGGTTAAGGCTCATTGTTCATCTCCCTGACTGGATGTGGATTGAGAAAAAAAGTGCTGACGCTGATGGTAGTAACCGATGGCAAACAACCCCTGCTGCTCCTGATTGAGGTGAGGGGGGAAAGCGGTGATGTCGTCGATAATCTCGCCGATGCATTTCTGGTAATGGATTTGCAGCGAGGTTTTGAGCTTTTTCAAATGGTGGGTATGCAGCCGCATTAGCGTGTGGAACACCGCCACCGGGGTACTGCTGGCGCTGCTGTAATAGCGGTCGCAGAGGGTGGCGTTAATAGTGGGGTTGGCGGCGTGTTGTATTTGCTCAAGCGTAGCGAACAACCGGCCAAGCCGGTAGCCGATGCGCTGTTCTTCCGGGTCGAGAGACACAGAAACCTCCTTGATGGATTGACGACGAAAAGCCCGGTTGAGACAGGCTTTCATCAGCGATGCACGGTAATAACTGACGTCGCCCCGTTCGGCCCGGATGCGCTGTAACAGTGCGGTCATCAGGGCGGCTGGCAGCGGCTGGCCGCTCAGAATGGCGCGCACCGTGGTGCCGGCCAGTAGCGGCGACAGGTTTTCTTCTTTATTCAGCAACGCGCAGGCACGTAACAGCGCTTTCAGCGGCGGGAAGGGGTACGTCACCGCTTTGGGTTTGATGATGGCGATATCGCCAAACCACTCCTGGAGCCGTTCGGCGAATTGCGCCACCGTGCCTTCCTGAAAAAAGCGGATGGCGACGCGCGCGGCATTCGGCGACAGCCCCAGCAGGTAAAAGCGGGCATCGCCGTCGGCTCCGCAGTAAGCGCCGTTATGCACGGAGTTAAACAGTGCCGTGACGGTGCGCACGCCGCTGTCCGGGTCATCGCTGTGACTGCTGCCGAACAGCGTCGGCAGCCAGCTCTCCAGCGGATGAGCCCGACTGGCCCAGCACACGACCGAGGTTTCGCCAAGTTGCAACCGGTTCGGGCTGTGGGTTTGCAGCAGGGCGTTAAGCGCCGTGGTGTATTCAAATGTCGCTTGTTCGCTAATCGGGGCATTGGCTCCCTGTTCTTTGCCAAACGAGCGAAACGCATCCAGATTGAACGACACCAGACTGGCGCCTGACGATTGTGCGCCCCACACGCCTTTGATTGACGGGTGCAGGGTGGCGACCGGCAAGCGCTCGCCGCTCACCAGGCAGCGCCCCGCGGGTTTGTCGCTGTCGGCAAGGACGTGCTGATACGCCGCCAGTACCGCCGGGCGCTGGAATACCAGACAGTCGGCATCCGTCACCAGCCGGAAGGTTAACAGTGGGTTGGTGTCGTTGATTTCCGCCCACAGCGGGTCTTGTTCCAGCTCGGGCTGCGGCAGGCTATCGTAGCGTTGATAAAACGCCAGCACCGCCTGAAGGCCGTTATCCTGCGGGGCGAAGGCCGCCAGCGCCTGAATCCGGCGAATAAAGCAGGCTTTTTGCTGTTCGGTGCGCGTCGGGTTGCCTTTTTTATCGATGCCTAGCACATAGTCCGCCGGGTCCCACAACAGGTTGGCGGCGACACCGGAGGTTTTTTTGATGCTTTTCGCCACGGTGAATAGGCGCGCCTGCGGCTTTTTCCCTTGTGCCTCATCAAGATAACGGGTGTCTTCAAACTGCAAAAAGCGGCCGTCACTGGTAAGGACAATCACAAACGGGATGGCTTTTTGCTCAAAGCCAAAGGCCGGCAGGGCGCTGTCGGCCTCCTTTTGCCGCCGCTGGTAATACTGGCATAGGGCGTGCAGGATCATGCGACCACCTCGGGGCTGTCTGGCGCGGGAATATCAATCACGCCCTGGGTCATGTTGGCATGGAAAAAGCGCGGGGTCGGGTTTTGCGCCTGCCGGTAATCCATGTCGTAGAGCATCCAGCCGAGTTCGCGGTCTTGTGCCAGTGCCGGTGGTTGCGGCGTGTCGTCGTCAATCAGCATCACATCAGCGGCGAATTCGCGGCAACCCAGATACGGCTGATTGATGCATTGCCCTTTTTGCGCCCGGCGGCGGAACATCTCGGCAAATTTCCCGGCGTTATCGCCGCTGCCTGCCTGCGCCGTCAGGGTGAATTCGCCGTGCAGACGGTAGTGCACATCACGTAAAAACAAGCCGGCGCGTTGTTGGCGGTCATCTTCAATGTAGAGCCCCAGCGAGCCGCTGCCCGCCTTCATCGCACTGGTCACCACCCGGCTGGAGATAACCGAGCCGACTTCGTTGCGACGCAGGTTTATCCAGCGAATTGGGTTGATGACCTCAATACGCGTCACCCGCCAGGCGATGGCTGGTTTCCATAAAATAGCTTCAAAAATACTACGTGCGGCCGAGGGGGTCATCACATCATAACTGACGCGCTCCACCTTCATTTCCGGGCGGGTAAAACATGCAAACTCGCCCTGCACATCCAGACAAAATGGCATAAAGCCTCCTGTTAAATCACTGAATCCTCAGCCGATAGCAGTGCCTCCGGCAGTTTTACGCCGGTATTGCGGCAATAGTGGCTGTCTAATAACACCAGCAGCCCGGCGCGAGGCTGCAATGCGCCAAGGGCTTGCAGCCGCACCGCCAGCGTTTGCGGTAAGGTCACGCTATAGCGTTGCAATTTGCGATAAACCCAATGGGCGCCGGCGTCGCTTTCAAGGCATTGCAGCCAATACTCGACCGGGCTTGGTTCCTCGTCGTCCGGCTGCCAGGGCACAATCACCGCCACGCTGGTGTCGTCAATCAGGCGAAATTTCTCCGCTGCGTCACGAAAACAGATAGACAGCCCGATGTCTGAATCAGGTTCCGCGCGCAGCAGGCGACCAATGCCGTGGCGGTCACGCTCGCCTTTGCTGTTAAACCGGGTGAAGTAATCATAAAACGCCTCCGGAGAGAGTGGGTCGGTCAGCAGACAGGCATTCACCATCTCCAGCGTGCACTGGGCGGCCTGACGCAATGCCCCGGCGGGCGGCAGTGCAGGCGGCATAAATACCTGCACGATACCGCGCCGGGTCAGTTGACCCTCGCGGTTGCAGCGACCTGCCGCCTGAGCGATGGCATCGAGTCCGGCGATGGCGCGCCACACCGTCGGAAAATCGAGATCGACGCCGGCTTCAACCAACGGGGTGCTTATCACCCGTAACGGGCGGTTATCGCCCTGTTGACGGGCTTCCAGCCGCTGTTTTATCTGTGTAATCACCTGGCTGCGATGTTCCGCACACATTTGCGCGGAGAGATGCAAGACGTCCGGGTCATCGGCCAGTAGTTGATACAGAGTGCGCGCATCGGCACGGGTATTGACGATACACAGCACACAGGGTTGTGCGGCAAGATCGGCGGCTAATGTTCGCCAGTCGCAGGGCGTCAGAGAAAAGCGCACCTCAACCCGGCGCAGTGCGTCGGCAAGCTGCGTGGGCCGGGCGATGATTTCACGCACCTGCGTCAACCCCGGCATCAGTAATTGCCCAAACGGATTGCGCTGGGCCTCCAGTACCGGCTGTGTGGCGGTGCAGAGCACCCAACTCACGCCAAACAGTTCGGTGAGTTGTTGCATCACCTGCGTAATCGGGGCGTGAAAGTCGCGCGGCAGCTGCTGCGCCTCATCCAAAATGATCACGCTGTCAGCGAGGTTGTGCAGTTTACGGCAGCGACTGGTTCGGGCTGCATGGAGTGATTCGAACAACTGCACATTGGTGGTGACGATAATCGGTGCATCCCAGTTTTCACACGCCAGCCGGGCGCGGGCATCGTCACTGTTATCAAGGTTGCAGTGGTGCTCAACGACCGCATCATCCCCGAGAGCCTGACGAAACACCGCGGCGTTTTGCTCGATAATGCTGGTGTAGGGAATGGCGTAAATAATACGTTTTTTGCCGTGACGCAGCGCGTGATCGAGCGCAAAGCCGAGGCTTGCCAGCGTCTTGCCGCCGCCGGTCGGCACTGTCAGGCTAAACAGGCCGGGCGGAAGACTTGCCGCCTGCCGGGTTTCGTCAAGAATGGACTGGCGCAGTTGATACAGCGGTGACTGTGGGTTACGGCCGGCAAGGGCGTGCATATGGCTTTGATAGCGCGGCTGCAGCGATGCCAGTGTCAGCGATGCGGTTTTTTCGCGCCGCGCGGCGTTCTCAGGCGACATATAGCGCTCGGTATCGAGAAAGTCGGCATCCACCAGGCAGGAGAACAGCATTCGCAGCCATAGCGCGATGTTTTCTTCCGAGAGGGGCGGCAGGCTAACCGGTATTGCTTGCAAAATATCCGCTGGAATCGCCTGTTCGCGAGCCTGCTGATACTCCTCGTCACCGGTGGTTAAGCGATTATATAAAGAACCGGCATCGCCTCTGCCATTGGGCAAACCGGCGTGATGACCGCTAATAGCGTAAGCCAGAATATGCCCAAGGCCGTTGCCTAACGCGGTGATGGCATAGCGGGCACCGGCAATCGAGTGGCTTACGCGTCCGGGCGCTTGTTCAATGTGGGCGTTTTCAGCGTCATAACCTGAGGCCTTACGCAAATAGTCCTGAAAAGGCGGGCGGTATTTACCCAGATCGTGCCATCGCCCGGCAAGCCTTGCCCAGTCCGATAATGTCGCGGGTGCAATGGCGGCGGCCAATTCTGCGACATCCCGCAAATGTTCATCAAGATAATGGGGCGTGTTCCAGTCACCGTCGTTATTTCTTTTGACATGCGCAATAAACGGAAGTCTTTCTGCCATACCGGCCTCTTAAATAGACAGTATTATTATTTAATCTGCCATTTTAAGTGAAATGAATAATATATAAATCATTGTTTTAAAATGTTTTTATTAAAATAATTCATCTTTAAATAATATCGAGAAGGGTGCTTTTTATTCTTAAAGATACCCGGTTAATTTAACGCAAACTGGCAGGGAAATCGTATCGTTAATATCACTATTTTTGCATCCTGTTGGTGATGATGGCGGCTCGTGTTTTGGTGGTGCAGTGCTGGAAAACGAGCGGGCATAAAAGTGTGATGAATGTCTCAAAATAACATTTTGACTGTCTGGCTGTCAGGGTGTGAAAAGCGGGGTGAAAAAGGGCGATAAGTGCCCATCCTGTATGCATTTAGTGAATATAGCGTCAATAATTGTAAGGATTTGGTTATTAAAGTCGTCATTTAAATAACACTTGAGCGTCATTATTGTTAATGATAATTGTTGTCATTATCAATATCACAGGGGGTGAAGACGATGTCAGAGACACAGTTTGCGGTTACGGATCATGTGCAGAGAACCAATGCAGATTATCTGGAGCGACAGGGATGGTTTGAGTCCAATGTACGTAGTTATCCGCGCAAACTGCCGTTGGTGATCCAGAAAGCGCAAGGCGTGTGGGTGACGGATGTGGATGGCAATCAGTATCTGGATTGCCTGGCGGGTGCCGGTACGCTGGCGCTGGGGCACAATCACCCCGAAGTGGTGAGCAGCATTCAGGAATTTCTGGCGTCGGGCCTGCCGATGCATACGCTGGATCTCACCACGCCGCTGAAAGACGCCTTCTGCGAAACCCTGCTGGCGCAACTGCCCGGCGGCGAAAACCAGTACTGCCTGCAGTTCTGTGGCCCATCGGGAGCGGATGCGGTCGAGGCCGCATTAAAACTGGCGAAAACCTATACCGGCCGCGGGGGCATCATCAGTTTCTCCGGCGGCTACCACGGCATGACGCACGGCGCGCTGGCCGTTACCGGTAATACCGGCCCCAAAGACGCGGTGCAGAATCTGATGCCGGGCGTCCAGTTCCTGCCTTACCCCCATGAGTACCGCTGCCCGCTGGGAATCGGCGGCGACGCGGGCGTACAGGCGCTGAGTCACTATTTCACGGCGTTTATCGAGGATGTCGAGCGCGGTATGTCGTTGCCGGCCGCCGTCATTGTCGAAGCGGTGCAGGGCGAGGGCGGCGTCAACCCGGCGCCGGCCAGTTGGCTGCAAACGCTGCGCGAGGTGACCCGCCGTCACGGCATTCTGCTGATTGTCGATGAAGTGCAGGCCGGGTTTGCCCGCACCGGCACGCTGTTTGCCTTCGAACAGGCCGGCATCGAGCCGGACATCATCGTGATGTCGAAAGCGGTGGGCGGCGGTTTGCCGATGGCGGTGCTGGGCATTCGCCGTGAGTTCGATGTCTGGAAACCGGGCACCCACACCGGTACGTTCCGCGGCAACCAGATGGCGATGGCGACCGGCAAAACCACCATCGACATTCTGCTGCGCGACAAGCTGGCGGCACAGGCGGCTGCTCGCGGCGAATGGCTGAAGCAGCAGTTTACCCAGTTGCAGACGCGTTTCCCCTGTCTGGGACAGGTGCGCGGCCGTGGCCTGATGCTGGGGATTGAGATCGTCGATGAGCGCCAGCCTGCGCAAACCGGCGGCGCTTATCCGCTGGATGCCGAACTGGCGCTCGCCATTCAGCAGCACTGTTTCCGTCAGGGTTTGCTGCTGGAGCGGGGTGGGCGACAGGGCAACGTGGTCAGGCTGCTGCCGCCGCTGATTATTACCGAGGAACAGTGCCGTAGCGTAGTGGAACGATTCGAGCGCGCGTTGATTGAAGCCGTGGCGCAAATCCGTCATCCGTAATGCCTGAGGTAAATATATGGTCCGTAATGATAATGACGACGACATAATAACAAGAACGCGTAACCGACGTTATTACGGATATAGCCTGAGGCTAAACAATAATATTAACGACGTATGCTGGCGGAAACGCCAGCGTTTATTTACTGGGAAAATAATAATGAGGTTGCAGGAATGAAGGTTCGGGCATTATATGCGTTGACGCCATTATTTTTATTTGCACAGGCTAACGCAGCAGATAGCACAAACAAGAATGACAACGAAATGGTGGTGACGGCATCCCGAACGGATACCGAGAAAAAAGATTCGCCTCAGGTCGTAACGATTATTACCAAAGAGCAGATCGAACAACAGCGACAAATTACCAGCGATTCTTCCCAGATATTAAGCAACTTATTGCCGTCAATGGCGCCGAGCCGTCAGAAAATGAGCGGCAGCGGCGAGACCTTCCGCGGTCGCGCGCCGTTGATTCTGGTGGATGGCATTCCGCAGTCCAACCCGCTGCGCCCCACCGGGCGCGAAATGCATACCATCGATTTCGCGATGGTGGATCGCATTGAGGTGATTCATGGCGCCAGCGCCAGCAACGGCATCGGCGCGACCGGCGGGGTGATCAATATTATTACCCGCCGCCCGGAGCCGGGTTCATTCAACCAGCACTTCAGCGTGGAAACCACCTCGCCGACGAAAGTCAGCTCGGACAGCATGAGCTACAAAACCACCTACGGGTTCAGTGGCCGCGAAGAGTATCTGGATTACCTGTTTTCGGTCAGTTACGAAGATCAGGGATTATTCCTGGATGGGAAAGATCGTCCTATCGGGGTTGATAACACCCAGGGCGATCTGATGGATTCCCGTGCCTACGACATGATGGCGAAGGTTGGTTACTGGCTGGATAACGACCAGCGGATACAGTTCAGCCTTAACCGCTATCAGATCAAGGGCAAGATGAACTATTTAGGCGTCGCGGGCGATCGTAATAACGGCATCCCGACCACCTCGATATCCGGGCGTCCGGTCGGCGATGCGCCGATGAACAGCGTCTGGACCACCAGCGCCACCTACGATAACTACAATCTGGCAGGCATGAAGCTGAACTCGCTGGTGTATTACCAAAACTACGAGTCGTTATTCGGTGCCGATAACTCGGCCTCTTTCCAGGATATCCGCATTGCGCCGCTCAATCAGCTATACGATCAGTCACGGGTGACCTCCAGCCGCTACGGCAGCAAAGTGGCGTTAACCAAAGACGATATCTGGGACGATTACCTGAAAGCGACCGTCGGGTTCGATACCCTGTTCGATACCGGCAAACAGGATTTCTGGCTGACCAAGCGCCTGTATGCGCCGCAGATGGAGTACACCGATCTGTCGCCGTTCATGCAGTTCGATATTCAGCCGATCGATTCGCTGAAAATCACCACCGGGGTACGTTACGAGTACGCGCGTCTGGATATCGACAGCTTCCGCACGGTGGCGGCCAGCACCGCGCGTGCGCCTAATAACAGCGTGGATGTGCAGGGCGGGCGCTTGAGTTTCAACAAGACGCTGTACAACGTTGGCGCGGTGTGGACCACGCCTTATCAGCCGCTGAGCCTGTTTGCCAACTACTCGCAGGGCTTCGGTATTCCGGACGTGGGCCGTACGCTGCGCGGCATTAAAACCGCCGGCCAGTCGGTCAGCATGCTGCCGCTGGAACCGATTGTGACGGACAACGTTGAAACCGGCTTCCGCATCCAGAAAGACCCGGTGGAGTTTGAGCTGAGCTACTACCGCTCGACCTCCAAGCTGGGCGAGCGCGTGGTGGATGTGAGCGGCACCTTCCAGAGCGAGCGTCAGAAAACCCGTATCGACGGTATCGAAACCTCATTGGGTTACAAGGTGAATGACGATCACCGTCTGAAATTCGGTTATTCCCACATCCAGGGATGGTATGACAGCGACGGCAACGGCAGCCTGGACGGCAAACTGGACGGGCTGAATATCCCGCCGGATCGCCTGACCGCCAGTTGGTCCGCCAACTGGACGCCGCAGTGGTCTTCGTTTATTCAGGCTAATTACGCCTTTGATCGCATTATGGATAACCGTCAGCAGGACTTTAACGGTTATCTGCTGGTGGATGCCGCCGTCGGTTATAAATTACCGAAAGGTAAAATTAATCTGGCGGTCTCCAACCTGTTTGACAAGGAGTACATCACATATTATTCGCAAAGCGCGATTGTGAACTCCCTGCGTTATTTCTCCGGTCGGGGAAGAACCGTGACATTAGGATACAGCGTTGACTTCTGATAATAGTCCCGCCGCAAGGCGGGGCATTATTCAGTTATATATTCAGGATATTTAACCTTCGCCACGAAATAAACCACCGGCCGATTGTTATTCTTACGGAGTAGAGATGAACAACCGAAATCATGATGTTTTGTCCAGAATGATAAGCGAAAAAGCAGCCCTGCATGGGTTACTGAATTGTCTTATCAAAGAATTCGCAATACCGGAGGGGTATTTGCGATATGAATGGCCAGACGAAATGAAGGGGATTCCGCCGGGGGCCTATTTTGATGGTGCGGACTGGAAGGGGATTCCGATGATGATCGGCTTGCCCGACCAACTGCAACTATTTGTCATGGTGGACCGCCGCGACACTTTCGGTAGCCAGCATTACCTGTCCGATGTCTACCTGCGTCAGGCGCAGGGCGACTGGCAATGCCCCGATTTCGAACCGCTGGTCGCACGCCTGCTGGCCGCGTGCGAGCACATCGCCGGGAGGAAAAACCCGGAGCTATACGAGCAGATTCTGCAAAGCCAGCGGCTGGTCAGCGCCATTGTCAGCCACAACGGCCGTCAGCGCGCGGATGCGCCGCTACAGCACTATCTGCAAAGCGAACAGGGATTGTGGTTCGGCCACCCCAGCCACCCCGCGCCCAAAGCGCGCCTGTGGCCGGCTCATCTTGGTCAGGAGCAGTGGGCGCCTGAATTTCAGGCCCGCGCGGCGTTGCATCAGTTCGAAGTACCGGTGAACGGGTTGCACATCGGCGCCAACGGCCTGACGCCGCAGCAGGTGCTGGACGGGTTTGCCGACCAGCAACCGGCGTCGCCGGGGCACGCCATCATCTGTATGCACCCGGTGCAGGCGCAGCTGTTTATGCAGGATGCGCGCGTGCAGCAACTGCTGCGTGATAACGTGATCCGCGATCTGGGCCAAAGCGGACGCGTCGCCAGCCCGACAGCCTCTATCCGTACCTGGTTCATCGACGATCACGACTACTTCATCAAAGGTTCGCTGAATGTGCGCATCACCAACTGTGTGCGCAAAAACGCCTGGTATGAACTGGAAAGCACGGTGCTGATCGACCGGTTGTTCCGCCAGTTGCTGGATCAACATGCCGACACGCTGGGCGGGCTGGTCGCCGCCGCCGAACCCGGCGTGGTGAGCTGGAGTCCGGCCGCCGCTGGCGAGTCGGACAGCCACTGGTTCCGTGAACAAACCGGCGGCATTCTGCGTGAGAATTTCTGCCGCCGCACCGGTGCGGATCGCAGCATCATGGCCGGTACGCTGTTTGCCCGCGGCGTGGATTTACAGCCGATGATTCAAACCTTCCTGCGTACGCACTATGGCGAGGCGCTGGATGACAACGCGCTGCTGTACTGGTTCGATGACTACCAAACGCAGTTGCTGCGCCCGGTGCTGTCGCTGTTCTTCAATCACGGCGTGGTGATGGAGCCGCACCTGCAAAACAGCGTGCTGGTACATCAACAGGGGCGGCCACAGCAGGTGCTGCTGCGCGATTTTGAAGGGGTGAAACTGACCGACGATCTCGGCATTCAGTATATCGACGACGATATACATCCACGCGTACGCCAGTCGCTGCAGTACTCGCGCGAGCAGGGCTGGAATCGCATCATGTACTGCCTGTTCATTAATCACCTGTCCGAGGCCATTCTGGCCCTGAGTCAGGGACGCCCGCAACTGGCGCCCTTAATGTGGCAACGGGTACAGCAGCAACTGCGCGCCATTCAGCGTGAACTGAAACAACCGTCGCCGGAGCTGGACGCGCTGATCGCCGGCCATCCGGTGGCGTGCAAAACCAACCTCAAGGTCCGGCTGGCGGCCGAGGCCGATCGTCAGGCCAGCTATGTCCGGTTGCCGTCGCCCTGGGGCCACGCCGTGCAGCACGGCAGCGAGTCGCAGCATGACGAGAGACGGCATGGTGACGTCCGGCACGAAGAAGCCCGGCATGAAGAAGTCCGGCATGGCGAGGTGCAGCATGGTTAAGTTGCCCCAGCACGTGCACGACGTGATTGTTCGTTTGCAACAGCAGCATACCGACCCGCTGGCGGCGTTTGTGTACGACCTGACGGCGCTGCGTCAGCACGTCAGCGAGGTGATGGCGGCGCTGCCGTCGGGCGTTGAACTCTATTACGCCATCAAGGCCAATAGCGAAAAACCGATTCTGGACGTGATCGCGCCGTTGGTACACGGGTTTGAAATCTCGTCGGGTGGCGAAATCGCCCGCGTGGCCGATTGCGGCACGCGTAAACCGTTCGTGTTCTCCGGGCCGGGCAAACTGGATTCTGACTTCGATCTGGCGCTGGAACAGGGCGTGGAGGCGGTGCATGTGGAGAGCCGCCATGAAATTGCGCGCCTGCAACAGCGGGCGAAGCAGCATGGCGTGGTCCAGTCGGTGTTCATCCGTATCAACCCGGAACTGGCGTCGTCGCTGACCAGCAAACTGGCGATGGCCGGCACGCCGACGCCGTTCGGCATGGATGAGGCCGATCTGGCGGACGCGGTGCGCGACGTGGATAACGCCAGCCATCTGCAACTGAAAGGGTTTCACGTGCACGCCATGTCGCACCAAATGGTGGTGGCGCGGCATCAGCAACTGCTGGATATGTACCTGACGCGCTGGCCGCAGTGGAAAGCGCTGTCCGCGTATCCGCAACATATCACCCATCTGAACGTGGGCGGCGGCATCGGCGTGCCGTATCTGACGCCGGAGCGTTTCGACTGGCCGTCGCTGTGCGATTACCTGCGCACGCGGCTGGCGCAACAGCCGGATGCGCCGATTGTCCGTTTTGAACCGGGGCGTTTCATCAGCGCCTACTGCGGTTATTACGCCATCGAAGTGCTGGATAAAAAGCGCAGTCACGGCAAACATTTTCTGGTTTGCCGCGGCGGTACCCACCAGTTCCGCCTGCCGGTGGCGCAGGGGCATGACCATCCGGTGATTCACCTGCCGCTGGCGTCGGCGCCGACAACCGGGGAGACGCGCGACTGGACGGTGGTCGGCCAGCTGTGCACGCCGAAGGACGTGCTTAGCCGCGACCAGCGCCTGACCGACGTCAACATCGGCGATCTGCTGGTGTTACCGCTGGCGGGCGCCTACGGCTACAACATTTCTCATGCCGACTTTCTGTGTCACCCGCGTCCTGGGCAGTCTTTCATTACTGAAGACGGCATGACGACGGATGCGGCCGGAGTGGTGAGCCGTGTGGAATAACGCCGTTCCCCGCTGGCTGGTTGTGGTCAATGTACTGCTTGGCACCACCACCGTCAGCCTGAATAACAGTACGCTCAATCCGGCGCTGCCGGCGTTTATCGAGGTGTTTCATATCGGGCCGCTGCTCGCCACCTGGATCGTGGCGGCGTTCATGGTCAGCATGGGCATGACCATGCCGCTGACCGGCTATCTCGGGCATCGGCTGGGCAACAAACCGCTGTATTTGCTGGGCGTAGCGCTGTTTATCAGCGGTTCGCTGTTGGGGATGCTGGCGGACTCCATCTCGCAGGTGATCGCCGCCCGCACGGTGCAGGGCATCGCCAGCGGGCTGATGATCCCGCTGTCGTTGACGCTGATTTTTTCGGTGTACCCCAAGCAGGAGCGGGGCGGTATTACCGGCATCTGGGGCGCCATCGTAATGCTGGCTCCGGCGCTGGGGCCGCTGTGCGGCGGCATTCTGCTGGAGTGGTTCAGCTGGCGGGCGCTGTTCGCCATGAACATTCCCATCGGCGCGCTGGCGCTGCTGATGGGGCTGGTGGTGTTGCCGAAAACCGCACCGGGCGAGCGCAAACCGTTTGATATGACCGGCTATGTGTTGGTGTCCGCCGGCATCGGGTTGCTGATGATTGGCGCCGGGCGATTGCATCATGCCGCGGCGCTGGCTAACCCACTCAATCTGCTGATGCTGCTGGCGGCCGCGGTGTGCCTGATAGCGTTTGTCCGCGTCGAACTGCGTAAGCGCGAACCGCTGCTTAATCTGCGTATTTTTCAACTGCACGGCTATCGGCTGAGCGTGGTGATCGCTGTGGTGCAGTCGGTCGGGATGTTCGAGTGTCTGGTGCTGTTGCCGATGCTGGTGCAGATGGTGATGGGCTACAGCGCGATCTGGACCGGGCTGGCGCTGTTGTGCACCGCGCTGTTCGCCAGCCTGTTCGGCAAGATAGGCGGCAGCCTGCTGGATCGTCACGGCCCGTCGCGGGTGGTGGGCGCCGGGGTATTGTTGACCGCGCTGGCGACCGTCGGGCTGGGCATGGCGGGCGTGCAGACGTCGATTGGCGTGGTGTTCGGCTGGATGATGCTGCGCGGCGTCGGGCTGGGGCTGTCCTACATGCCGGTTACCACCGCCGGGCTGAATGTGTTGCCGGAAACGCTGGTCACGCAGGGCGCCGCCATGAACAACATCTCGCGCCGGCTGGTGTCGTCGCTGGCGATCGTGGTGGCGTCGCTGTACCTCGAATTCCGGCTGGCGGGCAGCGGGCTGGCGCATGAAACCGTACGCGCCGCCGCCATCAGCGAAACCTTTATCGCCACCGGCATGCTGATCTTGCTGGCGCTGCCGTGCGCCCTGCGTTTTCCCACGGCAACCGATGAAGCGTCGGCAAACGCCTTATTGGCCGGTGAATCGACGCTACCGGCAGGTACGCGGGAATCGCGCTAAGGCGTGATGGATTACCCGCCATGTTGTTTTACTGATGATGTTGTTTTTACTGACAACGTTATTTTTACTGACAAGGTTAAGAGATCGTATGGAAACATTATCCCCCGTCGTACTTCAGGACATCGCCTGCGACTGGCTGCCGCACATGGATGCGCAGCGTTATCAACTGGTGGAACAGCGCGTAGTCGGGCAACTGTTACAGACGCTGCTGTACGAAGATGTGCTGCCTTATCGCCGCACGCCGATCGGCGACGGCAACAGCCAGTTTGCGATAACCGGGCGCGATGCGCGGCAGGTGCCGGTGGAGTACCGGTGCAACGGGCTGTTTAGCGACAGCTTCGATCTGATCCGCCTCGACTACGCCAGCGTGCGCCGCATCGGCCCCGACGGCGACGCGCAGTCGCCCAACCTGCACCAGATGCTGGAAGAACTGCTGGGCGAGCAGGAGAGCAATCCATTCCTGACGCGTTTCGTGCAGGAACTGGAGCAGACCCAACTGAAGGATTTGCAGTCGCGGGCGCAGGATTATCAACCCGGCAAACCGGCGCATCAGCTCAGTTTCGACCAGTTGGAGCGCCATTTTATGGACGCCCACAGCTACCATCCCTGCTACAAGTCGCGCATCGGCTTCAGTCTGCAGGACAATGCCCAGTGGGGGCCGGAGTTCGGCCAGCCTTTCGCCATCGTCTGGCTGGCGCTGTCGAAGCCTCTGGCGTCGGCCAACCACTCATCCAAACTGGATCTGGACGATTTCCTGCAAACCGAATTCGGCGCGGCGCGCTGGCAGGCGTTTAGCGAACAGCTGGCGCGTCAGGGGCGCAAAGCGCAAGACTATCAACTGATACCGGTGCACCCGTGGCAGTGGAAAAACGTGATTGCGCCGGTGTTTTATCCGGAGCTGGTCAGTGGCGAGCTGATTTACCTCGGCGCTTCCGATGACCGCTGGCAGGCGCAGCAGTCCATCCGTACGCTGGCTAACGTGACGGAAAAAACGCGCCCTTACGTCAAGCTGGCGATGAGCATGACCAACACCTCCAGCACCCGTATTCTGGCGCGGCACACCGTAATGAACGGACCGATCATCACCGACTGGCTACAGCAGTTGATCGACACCGACCAGACCGCCCGCAACCTGAAATTCGTTATTCTCGGCGAGGTCGCCGGCGTGAGTTTCGACACCCAACCGCTGCCCGCCACCCGCATGGCGCAGGCCTACGGCGTGATGGGCGCGATCTGGCGCGAAAGCATCCATCAGTATTTACAACCGGACGAACAGGCAGTGCCGTTCAATGGCCTGAGCCATGTCGAACACCGCTACGACGGCGGCGAGCAGGCGCCGTTTATCGATGCCTGGATTCGCCAGTACGGGCTGGAAGCCTGGACTCGCCAACTGTTGGAGGTCACGGTGTCGCCGATCATCCACATGCTGTACGCCGAAGGCATCGGCATGGAGTCGCACGGTCAGAATATCGTGCTGGTGGTGCGTGACGGCTGGCCGCAGCGCATTGCGCTCAAAGACTTCCACGACGGCGTGCGTTATTCACCGGACCATCTGGCGCGCCCCGCCATGCGCCCGGATCTGGTGCCGCTGCCCGCCAGCCACGCCAAAATCAACCGCAATTCCTTCATTCTTACCGAAGATGTCAACGCGGTACGCGATTTCACCTGCGACTCGTTCTTCTTCATCTGTCTGGCGGAAATGGCGATCTTCCTGCGCCGGCATTACCAATTGCCGGAAGCGCGGTTCTGGGAAATGACGGCGGAGGTGGTGCTGCGTTATCAGGCCGAGCACCCGCAACACCGCTCGCGCTACAGCTTGTTTGATGTGTTTGCGCCGACTTACGAGGTGGAAGAACTGACCAAACGCCGGTTGCTGGGCGACGGCGAGCGCCGCTTTAAATCGGTGCCGAACCCGCTGCATCCGTTCAGGCCGTCGTCATGCTAAGAACCAACCAACTCAAGCGTAAGCTGGCGTCGGGCACGCCGGTATACGGGTTGATTGCCTCGATCCCTTCGCCGGTGTCGGTGGAGTTGATCGCCGAAGCCGGGTTCGATTTCGTGATTATCGACACCGAACATGTGCTGATTAACCCGGAAACGGTGGAGAACATGATCCGGGTGGCGGAAAGCTACGCGCTGACGCCGCTGGTGCGGGTGGCCGACGCTAACCCCAAAACCATGCTGCGCCTGCTGGATGGCGGCGCGCAGGGCATCGTGCTGCCGATGGTGGAACAGGCCGATCAAGTACGGGCGGCGGTGCGCGCCTGCCATTATCACCCGCAGGGCGAGCGCAGCCTGAACAGCGGCCGTCCCGGCGCCTTCGGCAAGCACAGCCTGGCGGAATACGTCGCGCTGGCAAACCGGGAAATCATGCTGGTGGCGATGATCGAAAGCGCCGAGGGCGTGCGTCAGGCCGAGGCGATCGCCGGCGTAGCGGGGCTGGACATGATTCTTGAGGGCGCGGCGGATCTCTCCCAGTCGCTGGGGATGCCGTGGCAAACCGCGGCGCCGCCGGTACAGGCGGCGCTGGCCGAAGTGCGGCGGGCCGCCGACGCGCACGGCGTGACGTACTGCGCCATTCCCCGTCAGCACGACGATCATGCACGCTGGCGCGAGCAGGGCGTGCACGCTTTTGTATTGGGCGACGAACGCGGCATCGCGTTTCGTGCTTTACAGGCCAGACTGGCCGCAACGATTTCAGCAGAAGGAAAGTGATCCGATGGAAGGTAATGTGATGGACAGTAATGCGATGAAAACGACGTCTCACTACAAGGATGCCGGTCATTGCGTGATGCAGGATCTGGTGGATTGCCTGCTGGCCGAGGAGTTCTTTGGCCCGCAACTCCTGGCGTTGTACACCCCCGATGAGTGGCGGCAGCAGTACGGACAACCGGCGCCGTTCGGCGTACTGGATAGCGCGGCCCGCCTGTGGCGCTGGTGCAGCGACGAACGCGAACAGCGTCATCTGGTGGTGGCGCTGCGCCCCGGTATTACCCAGCGCTGGGAAAAAGTGCCGGACACGCAGGTTTACGCCTGGCAGCAGGGCGGCAATGACTGGCGTGAACTGGAACCGGAAAGCTTTATGAATCTGGTGTTCGCCGGCCAGCACGGTGAAGAAGGCGATGCTGGAGAAAATAATGCCAAAGGGCAGGCGCTGTTTCTGGATGTGCTTAACACCAGCGTCGAGCAGACCGCGCTGTCGCGCGAGCACCGCATTGATACCGATAACCTGCTGGCGCGCGGCAATGCCGATTTCTTCCATGTGATGGAGCAGTGGGCGTCGTTGCGCGACCGTCCGTTTCACCCGACGGCGAAAGCCAAACAGGGGCTGAATGCGGAAGAATACCGCCGCTATGTGGCCGAGTTCGCCGAGCCGGTGGCGCTGAACTGGGTGGCGGTGGCGAAAGACCGTCTGCAATGCGGCGACGGCATCAGCGATACGGCTGACCAGTATCCGGCGGGCTATTTGCTGCCGCAGGCGGAGCAGAATGCACTGCAACAGGAACTGGCCGCGCGCGGTATCGCCGACACCCACATCGCCTTGCCGGTGCACCCGTGGCAGTTCGACCACATTCTGGAAACCCAACTGGGCGACGCCTTTCGCAACGGCGATTGCCACCGGCTGGATTTCAGCGCCGCCTGCTATCTGCCGACCTCGTCACTGCGCTCGATGACGCCGTGCTTCGCCAGCGCCGATTACCTCAAGCTGCCGATGGCGGTCTATTCGCTGGGCGCGTCACGCTATTTGCCGGCGGTGAAAATGATCAACGGTGGGCTGAGCGAAGCGCTGCTGCGTCAGGCGCGGGACAAAGACGCGGTGTTGCAGGAACGGCTGTATTTGTGCGACGAAGGCAAGTGGTGGGCGTTTATGCCGCCGCAGGCCACCTTGTTTGACGAAGCACCGCGCCACCTGTCGGCGATGGTGCGCAGTTATCCGTCAGCGCTGTTCGACGACCCGGACTACCGCCTGATGCCGATGGCGGCGCTGGGTACGCCGCTGCCGGGCAGCCGCCGTCATTTCTTTGACGACTGGCTGGCGTATCGCGGTTTGCCGACGAACGCCGATTCGGTCTTGACATTGTTCGCAGAGCTTTGTCATTGTTTCTTCGACATTAATTTCCGCATGTTCCGGTTGGGGATGCTGGGTGAGATCCACGGTCAGAACGCGGTGTTGGTATGGAAAGCCGGTCAGGCTCACGGCCTGCTGCTGCGCGATCACGACTCGCTGCGCATCCACGTGCCGACGCTGGAACAGAACGGCATGCAGGACCCGGTGTACCGTATCAAGCAGGGTCATGCCAACACGCTTTACCACGAGCGTCTGGACGATCTGCTGTTCTGGCTGCAAACGCTGGGCATTCAGGTCAACATGCGGGCGATTATCGAAACGCTGTCGCTGACCTATGAGGTGGAAGCCGCGACGCTGTGGGGCGTGATGCGCCGTGAAATCAACGGTGCTATTGACCGTGCCGGCTTTGCCGCCGACACGCAGGCGATGCTGAAAACCCGTTTGTTCGACGCGCCGAACTGGCCGCAGAAATTGCTGATCACCCCGATGATCGCCCGCGCCGGCGGACCGGGGAGTATGCCGTTCGGCAAGGGGGAAGTGATTAACCCGTTTCAGGCCGTCATCGGCCAGTAGATTGCCCGGCAAATAGATTGTCGTTAACTCAATTTAGCGATGAGCTTGCAGGTTATACGTTGGTTTTCTGGCGTCAAAAACTGTGCTGAGGTGGGCGACTTCGCCGGGTGAGCC
>NZ_CM001976.1:1634077-1652450 GCF_000406145.1 Dickeya dadantii NCPPB 898
GCCCGTGCCGCGTCTGGAACGCGTCACGGGCGGCCCGAACAGCGAAGGCGAACGCCGAAGGCACCGCGTTAGCGGCACAGTTTAGCCTGTCAGCCAGAGGTCAAGGAGAGGCGGCGTGTGAGCCTCTCCTTGTCGTGCGTGCGATGAAGTTGCAAAGAACTCACTCAGTTTATCAAGCACGAAATGTCGCACGGCCCCGGCAAGGTTACCGGTAACAAAAATAACGCGGCTGTTTATTAACAGCCCCAACTGTCTGTCAACAGTTCAACCTGTAGGGTAGATCACATAGAATCGTGAATAAGTATTTGCTTTCGCGCCGCCGATTGCTGCGGTTGTCGTTAAGCCTGTTGCCACTGGGACTGGGCCGGCCTGCGCTGGCCCAGTCCTTGTTTATGCCGCAACGGGTCATTACCCTGTTTCAGGGCGCCACGGATACCGCGGTGGCGCTGGGGATCACGCCCGCCGGCGTAGTGGATTCGTGGAGCGAGAAGCCGATGTATCGCTACCTGCGCCAGGCGCTGGCCGGGGTACCGCATGTGGGGCTGGAAACCCAGCCCAGCCTGGAAGACATCGTGCTGCTGAAGCCCGACGCCATCGTCGCGTCGCGCTTTCGTCATCAGCGGCTGGAGCCGCTGCTGTCGCAGATTGCGCCGGTGGTGATGCTGGATGAAATCTACCAGTTCAAAAAAACGGTGCAGGTAATGGGGCAGGCGCTTCAGCGTCAGGCGGTGGCCGATCAGTTGCTGCAACACTGGCAGCAGCGGGTGAACGGGTTGCGTGAGCAGTTGCAGCGCAAATTCGGCGGCGACTGGCCGCCGACCGTGTCGATACTGGATATCCGCGAAGACCATATCCGCAGCTATTTGCCCGGCAGTTTTCCCGGCTCGGTGCTGAGCGAGCTGGGGTTCGGCTGGAGCGACGCCAGCCGCGCCCAGCCGGGCGTCTCCCTCAAACTGACCAATAAAGAGAGTATCCCGGTGGTGGATGCCGACATCTTTTTCATTTTCCTGCGATCCGAGAGTCCGTCTGTGCAACGCAACTATGAGTCGCTGATTCGTCACCCGCTGTGGCAGCAATTACGCGCCCCGCGGCGCAATCAGGTGTGGGTGGTGAATGGCGTCACCTGGAGCCTGTCCGGCGGTATTCTGGGCGCCAACATGATGCTGGACGATATCGCCCGGGTCACCGGCATCGCCGGAGGCGCGTCATGAGTCATGCCGTGATACCGGCCGGGAAGCGGATAGCGCCCGGTCAGGTGCTGGCGGGCGGCGGCGTCTGCCTGCTGGCGCTGGCCGTTCTCAGTCTGATGGTTGGGCCGGTGTGGATTGCGCCGTCGCAGGTGCTGGGTGCGCTGTGGCACCCGGATCCGCTCAACGTCAGCCATATTCTGGTCACCTCGACCCGCCTGTCGCGCACGTTGATCGCCATCGTGGTGGGCGCCGGTCTGGCGGTGGCGGGCGCGTTGATGCAGGTGCTGACCCGTAACCCGCTGGCGTCGCCGGGTTTGTTCGGTATCAACGCCGGGGCGATGTTTTTTCTGATTGTCTGTGTGTCGCTGTTTCCCAAAGTGGCGATGTCGGTATGGCTGTGGTCGGCTTTTGCCGGCGCGGCGGTGGCCGGGTGTCTGGTATGGCTGATCGGCACCATGGGCAAGGGCAGTCTTAACCCGTTGCGTATGGTGCTGGCGGGCGCGGCCATCACCGCCATGTTCGCCGCCTTCAGTCAGGCGATGCTGGTGGTGAATCAGGAAGGGCTGGATACGGTGCTGTTCTGGCTGGCGGGCTCGGTGGCCGACCGTGAGCTGGCGACGGTGCTGCCGCTGATGGGCTACTGCCTGGCGGCGTTGGTCGGTGCGCTGCTGTTGTCGGGGCAGGTCAACGTGCTGAACGCCGGGGAAGCTATCGCCCGTGGATTGGGGCAACGCACCGGGCGCATCCGGCTGCTGATGAGCCTGCTGGTTGTGGCATTGGCCGGCGGCGCGGTGGCGATGGCGGGCAGTATCGGCTTTGTCGGGCTGATTGTGCCGCACATGGCCCGCAAACTGTTGCCCGCCGATCACCGCTGGCTGTTGCCCGGCTGCGCGCTGCTGGGGGCGTGCCTGTTGTTGCTGGCGGATATTCTGGCGCGGGTGGTGATTGTGCCGCAGGAGGTGCCGGTCGGCGTGATGACCGCGTTGTTCGGCGCGTCGTTCTTTATTTTCCTGCTGCGGCGCGGAGGTCGTTATGGATAAGCGTGGGGGCATGGATCATGTGCTGGTGTGGCGGCAGGGGCGTTTTTCCCGTCAGATCAACCTGACCACCGTCGGCCGGGTGTCGCTGGCGTTGTTGCTGGTGCTGGCGGTGATGGTGGCATCGCTTGGCGTAGGCAAACTGATGCTGTCGCCGTGGGAGGTATTGCGGGCGCTGTGGTCGTCGCAGCCGGAAGGCGCGGCGTTGATCGTACAGCAGTTACGGTTGCCGCGCGTGGTGTTGGCTGCATTGGTAGGCGGCGCGCTGGCGGTATCCGGGCTGATTTTGCAAGCGATGATCCGCAATCCGCTGGCTTCGCCGGACATTCTGGGCATCACCAGCGGCGCCAGCGCGGCGGCGGTATTCTATCTGTCGTTTCTCGCCGCCACGCTGGGGGCGCACTATCTGCCGCTGGCGGCGATGATCGGGGCCGCGACGGCGGCGCTGGCGGTGTATTGGCTGGCGTGGCAAGCGGGCGTATCGCCGCAACGGCTGGTGCTGACCGGCGTCGGCGTGTCGGCGTTGTTGACGGCCGCCACCACCTTCATGCTGGTGTTCAGCCCGCTGACCACCACGTTGTCGGCTTATGTCTGGCTGACCGGCAGCGTCTATGGCGCCAGTTGGCGAGAAACCCGCGAGCTGGGAGGCTGGCTGCTGCTGATTGCGCCGTGGCTGGTGCTGCTGGCGCGTCAGGTACGGGTGCAGCAACTGGATGACGGGCTGGCGCAGGGCATCGGCGTGCGGGTGCAGTGGCTGCGCGTGGCGTTGCTGCTGCTGAGCGTGGCGCTGGCGGGCGCGGCGATCGCCTGGGGCGGCGCGATGGCGTTCGTCGGGTTGATCGCGCCGCACATCGCCAAACGGCTGGTGGCGCCGGGGTTTGCCGGGCAGGCGGCGATGGCGTTTCTGAGCGGCGCCGGGCTGGTGATGGTGGCGGACCTGTGCGGACGAACCCTGTTTTTGCCGCTGGATCTGCCCGCCGGGATTTTTGTATCGGCGCTGGGCGCGCCGTTCTTTCTGTATTTACTGATAAAACAACGTCATTAAGGAAACGGATGATGACCGCCATTACCAGCCGGGAACTGACCCTCGGCTATGCCAGCCAGACTATTATCGACAACCTGGATATCCAGTTGCCGAAGGGCAAAGTGTCGGTGCTGATTGGCAGCAACGGCTGCGGCAAAAGTACGTTGCTCAAATCCTTCGCCCGTTTGCTCAAACCGCTGAAAGGCGCGGTGATCCTCAATGGCGAGGATATCCACCGCCAGTCCACCGCCGCCGTGGCGCGCGAACTGGCGATTTTGCCGCAGATGCCGGACGCGCCGGAAGGCATTACCGTGAAACAGCTGGTCAGCCTGGGCCGCTATCCTTATCAGAACTGGCTACAGCAGTGGTCGGAGCAAGACGAGGCGATGGTGAATCAGGCTCTGCGCCAGACCGGCACCGACATGCTGGCGGAGCGACCGGTGGATGCGTTGTCCGGCGGCCAGCGCCAGCGGGTGTGGATCGCCATGACGCTGGCGCAGGACACCGAGGTGGTACTGCTGGACGAACCCACCACCTTCCTCGATCTGGCGCATCAGATCGAGGTGCTGGATTTACTGCGTGAGTTGAACCGCCAGCACGGCAAAACCATCATTATGGTGCTGCACGACCTCAATCTGGCCTGCCGTTACGCCGACCACATGGTGGCGGTGCATAACCGCACCGCTTTCGCGCAGGGCGCGCCGGCTGAGATTCTGGATGAGGCGCTGGTTAAAACGGTGTTCAATCTGGACTGTCGGATCGTCCCCGACCCGTTTTTCCACACGCCATTGTGTATTCCATTCGGTCGCGAGAAACCGCAGGAGAGGGCGACAGTGGCGTAAGTGTGGCCGGGTAAGCGAACCAACGTATCGGCAACGTGATGCAGGGCAGGGATAAACGCCCCGTTGACGACGTATCCACAATTTCAGGAAATACGATGAGTTATCAAATCATTCCCCGCGTGCCGCCGCTCAGTGACGAGCTGCTGGCAGGCTACCGTCAAATCAGCACCTCCACGCTGGGGCATTTGACGGAAACCGGCTATTTACAGGGCATCCGGCCGCTGCTGCCGGACATGCAGATGGTTGGCAACGTAGTGACGGTCAAACTGTGCCCGCCGGATGGCGGCATACTGCGCGAGGCGCTGCTGCTGAGCCAGCCCGGCGATGTGCTGGTGGTCGATGCGTCGGAGGAGGAAGATCGCGCCTGCTGGGGCGAGCTGCGTGCGCTGGCGGCGTGTGTGAAAGGGCTGGCGGGGGTGGTGATAGCGGGGGCGGTGACGGATTCACGCGCGCTGCGTCAACTGGGGCTGCCGGTGTTCTGCAAAGGCGTCAGCGCCATTACCACCCGCACGCTGGGAACCGCAGGCGCGATCAATGTACCGGTGACGGTAGCGGGCGAGGCGGTGCACCCCGGTGATGTGGCGATTGGTGATGACGACGGGGTGTTTATCCTGAGTCCTTCAGCCGCCCGCGACTGGCTGGCGAAGGCGTTAGACAAGGAGCACGCCGACGCTGAGCGGCGGGACGCGCTGCGGCGGAAATTGCTTGAGTCCTCTTCTGCCACGGTGTGACCTCGCGTTTTTGCTGTCCGTGCAGCCGCCAGTCCGCACCGATTTTCGGGTTGAGGTGGATATCCACTTCATCTTCATAAAAGACCGGATATTCTGCGCTACATGCGTCCAGCGCTTTATGGATGGTCGCCATCTTTTCATCTGTATGCGGGTCACGGATATGCAGGGTTGGTGCGGCCCTGCGCCATACTAACCCGGCTCACGGCAACCAGCGCCGGACAGTGCCAGCATGTAAAGTGCATCCGGTTATCTGTTTGATTTTTATTGCCAGTAGCTCCGTGCTCCAGCGTGAGGGCTGATAACCAAAATCACCGGGAGAGTGTTTTATCCGTTCACGAAGCAATGCGCAGATATGCTCAAAGGGCCAACGACGGGAACGCCCTGCGGGTAAGGATTTCAGGCCTTCAACACCTGACAGCGTAAACCAGTGAATCCAGCGCCCGACGGATGAACGGGCGCAGCAGAGCGTTCTGGCGACGTCACTGACACTGTCTCCGCGATGCAGCATCAGCATGGCTGTCAGCCTGCGGGCATGATTTTATCGCGTGTTTTATGGGTTGCTTTCTGCATCAGGCGTCGTTCGTCACGGGGTATTGTTGCTATGATCGGCATCGCTCAGTCCGGTTGGTGATAGGGTTGGTTTGGCGATTGATCAGATCGCACAATCCGGGCTGAGTTCCCTTTAAGTGATCTACTATTCCGCGCGGCTATTTACTATAGTGGCACGATGAGCAAAGAAACTAACATGGATAAACGTATCGCAGCGCGTATTCGCTCCGAGCGTGAAAGTAGAGGCTGGTCGCTTAGCGATCTGGCGGAGAAGGCTTCGGTGTCCCGGGCTATGATCCACAAGATCGAGCGTGGCGAGAGCAGCCCGACGGCAAACCTTCTTGGAAAACTCTCTGGAGCGTTTGGGTTGAGTATGTCGACGTTACTGGCACGTGCGGAAATGAAGCAAGGTCGTCTGCTTCGCGTGAATGATCAACCGACGTGGCAGGACCCAGAGACCGGGTACATAAGAAGGCATGTTTCTCCAGGTTCCGATCTTCCCTTCGATATTGTCCATATCACACTACCTCCCGGGGAGAAAGTTCCCATGCCCGCATCTGCCTACGCTTTCCTGAGGCAGCTTGTCTGGGTTCTCTCGGGGGAGCTGGTTTTCGTTGAAGGCGACGTGACGCACGAGATGAAGCAGGGTGACTGTCTGGAACTCGGGCCGCCGACGGATTGCATCTTTAGGAACGCTACAAAGAAACCGTGCTCTTATGCGGTCATGGTCTTGAAGGTCTCGTGATTTGGCTTGCTCCCATTAGTCCACTATGATATACAAAATGACATCATAGTGTACTGGCGGGAGCAAGCCATGATCATTCGGGACGCCAAGTCCGACGACCTTGAAACGGTCGCCGATATCTACAACCATGCTGTGCTAAACACAACGGCCATCTTCAATGACACCACTGTCGATGTGGCCAACCGCGCGATATGGCTAGCCGACAGGACACGACTTGGATACCCCGTCCTTGTTGCTCTGTCCGACGATGGTTCGGTTATGGGATATGCGTCCTTCGGCGATTGGCGAGCATTCGACGGCTATCGACATACTGTTGAGCACTCGGTTTATGTTCACATCGACCATCGAGGCAAAGGTATCGCAGAAGCATTGATGAAGGCGTTGATCGAGCGCGCCCGGGCCATCGGCAAGCATTCTATGGTCGCCGGGATCGAATCTAAAAACGCTGCGTCCATCCGGCTGCATGAGAAGCTTGGATTCGGCCGCGTGGATCCAATTCCGCAGGTTGGCATGAAATTCGGCCAGTGGCTCGACCTGACATTCATGTTCCTGATCCTCGATGACAGGCCAACACCCAACTGAGGTGAAGGGGATGGGCAACCTTGCCTTATATTCTCCCCCGGTCGCCGCCGGAACAGCGATTGTGGCTCAAAACCTTCTCATGACGAAGAGAACTCGGTCAATGCCGCAATGATCCTTGTCCCACTCATCATAAGATTCGGAATAATGTCGATATGGTAACTGCAAGCAACGATAGCCCGGCAACTAGAACTTTGGTCTCAAGTGCAGAGTACTCCCTTGTGGCGGACACAACTCCACCCAAGGGGGAGGGAGAGGGGTTTCGCCCGCACGAATTGCTTGAGTCAGCCCTTGCGAGCTGTACGGCGATCACGGTGCGTTTGGCCGCAAAGGAGCGCGGCATTCCACTAAAGCACTTGAGCGTAAGGGTCGATCTGGACCGCACCGATCCTGTGCGGTTGGTCTTCCACACTGAAATCCAAATCGACAATGATCTCTCCGAGGTCGACCGTAACACCCTGATTGCCGCGGCTCGGCTATGCCCGGTCAGAAAGACGCTTTCCAGGGCCATCGCCTTCGAGGAGGAGGTGACGTGATGTCATCAAAGGGCTTTTTCGGCCAGTAACCATCCCCCCTGCAAAGCCGGGGGATTTCCCGATTGGTTTAATCCATCTGTTTTATCGAACAGCGTCAGACCAATAACGGGTATTATCATGACATCCAGCATTTTTATTTTCTGCCGATTGAATAACAGGAGCGGTGCCGATGTTTAAGGCGCGCATGAAACGGCTAACCGTGCGGATGGCCGAAACGAAAACTGACGGCGTCTTTATCGGGCCGACCTCCAACATGAAGTGGCTGGTTGGATTCGACCCACATGGTGACGAACGTCCGGTTATGCTCGTTGTCGGGCCGAAATCTGCCGCCTTCCTGATGCCAGCACTGAATGCAGATAGCGCGCGCCAGCACACTGACCTTCCCTTCCACACCTGGTCGGATGCGCAAGGTGCAGCCGTAGCCTTCGGCAAGGTGCTGTCGGAGACCGGTATTTCCAGCGTCACGAACCCGTCCATTGCGCTTGATGAAACCATGCGCGCCGATTTCGCCCTGATGATCGTAGATGCGCTTCCAGGCGCGAAACGACAATTCCTCGTCGATACGGTGGGCGCACTGCGCGCAGCCAAGGACGAGAGTGAATACAAGCTTCTGAAAATGAATGCGCTGATCGACGATGAGACGATGTGTACGGCCTTTGCTGCGCTCAAGCCCGGCATGAGCGAGCTGGAAGCCGCCGGAATCATCGAGCGGACCTTCAAGGCGAATGGCGCATCCGTTGAATTCGTCATCGTCTGCTTCGGCGAAAACGGTGCTTATCCGCACCACCATTCCGGCGAACGCCGCCTGAAGGAGGGTGATGCGATCCTCATCGATATCGGCGGCCGCAAGGATGGCTATCCGAGCGACATGACCCGCGTCGGCTATTGCGGCGCCCCGCCGAAAGGCTTCGAGGAAGTCACGGCCATCGTGGAACTCGCGGTGCAGGCGGCCATCGCCGCAGCGCGGCCGGGCGTAAAGGCATCCGACGTCGACCGCGCCGCCCGCGAAACGATTGCAGCGGCGGGCTTCGGCGACTGCTTCCTGCACCGGACCGGCCACGGTCTCGGCATTGACACTCACGAGCGGCCCTATATCACCGCGACGTCCGACGTCCTTCTTCAGACTGGCAATGTCTTTTCCATCGAACCGGGCATCTACCTGACCGACCGGTTCGGCGTACGGCTGGAAGAGATCGTCCTCCTGCGCGAGACCGGCGCGGAAGTACTCTCTGAACTATCCCGCAAGCCGGTCCGCGTTAGCATTTGAGGAGTGACTAGGTATGTCGAAGATTATCATTCGTAGACCTGAGGCAGAGGATGGCGATGACATTGCCGCCATTTACGCTGTTGAGGAGGTTGTAGGGTTCACCGCGCAACTCCCGTATCGTGATGTCCAGTTCTGGCGAGATTTTTACCGCACGCGCGACCCGGAGGGTATGGAACTGGTGGCCGAGATCAACGACCGTGTGGTCGGTCATCTCGGCATGATCCTCAACCGCGCGCCGCGCCGCAAGCATGTCGGCAGCTTTGGCCTCTGCGTCCATGTGGATTTTCACGGGCAGGGCGTTGGTCGGGCATTGATGGCTGAAATGATCAACCTTGCTGACAACTGGCTCAACCTTGTCCGCCTTGAATTGTCGGTGGCTTCTGAAAACAGTCGTGCCATTGCGCTCTATCGAAGCTTCGGCTTCGAGACCGAGGGCGAGTTCAAGATGGATCTGTTCCGCAACGGTCGTTATGGAAACACAACCCAGATGGCGCGACTGCGAGTTCCAGTGGGGTCGTGACCCTACCTCCTATCCGCAGCTCGATCAATTTCTATGCTCGGCTCGGTCTTTCAGCTTTCCGATTCGTTTGGTGGTAACCCACCGTTATATTCGTGCGGCCTGAGAGCACTGTAATACCCAACGATATAGTCCGTTATTGCACAGGCAGCATCGGTGAAGCTTGTGTAACCCGTCACCGGCACCCACTCGTTCTTCAGGCTTCTGAAGAAGCGCTCCATCGGACTGTTATCCCAACAGTTTCCACGACGACTCATACTCTGCCTGATCCGGTACCGCCACAGTGACTGCCGGAACTGCCTGCTTGTATTATGAGAAGCTATTTAGTGTAAGGCTCGATACTTGCTGCACTACAGTCATCCAAATATTCACGCAGTGAAATCACCCCTTCTTTTTTCAGTCCCTGAATGCTGTCCGACACAAAATCACAATAGCCAGCCAGACCCAGAAACTTGCCACGAAACGCGCCAAGTTCCGACACATAGCTGATAACAGCCGGTTGTCCGGCTATTTCAAGAGTGTTTGGTGCAGATGGTTTGCTCATGGCTTCACTCCTATGTTTTCAAGCCAGTCGCGCAGGTTGGCTACTTGCCACCTCAGCTATTCCACATCCTGCACGACGGCATCGGTTATCACCTGTGCGCGTTGACAATCAGCCTGCTGCTCCCACCACGCCGGCGTCGCCGTAGGCATCCCCAGTGTGACGATTTCCCCCAGCATCGGCATGATCATCGGCAACTGCCGCTCTCGCGCCAATTGGCTGCTGTTGCGCACCGGGTCGGCCCAGTCGTGAAAGGCCAGCGCGAACATCCCCCAGTGGATCGGCATAAACAGGCTGGCGCGCACGTCCTGCACCGCCTGCACGGTCTGTTCCGGGTGCATGTGTGAGTCCGGCCAGCGTTCGTTGTACTGGCCGTTTTCCATAAATGCCAGGGAGAACGGGCCGAAGCGTTCGCCGATATCGCGGAAGTGCTCGCCATAGCCGGAGTCGCCGCTGAAAAAAATGCGCTCCCGCTGTCCCTGAATCACCCAGGACGCCCATAGCGTAGTATTACGGCCGGATAGGCTGCGGCCGGAAAAGTGGTGCGACGGCGTGGCGGTGAACGTGATGTCGTTAAGCGTATGAGATTGATACCATTCCAGCTCCTGAATCCGTTCCGCTTCAATGCCCCATTTTTTCAGGTGCTCGCCCACTTTCAGCGGGGCGATAAAGCGGGTCGGGGTGTCGCGGAAGGCGCGAATGGTCTGTTCGTCGAGATGGTCGTAGTGGTCGTGCGACAGCAGAATGATGTCGATGTCCGGCAGCGCTTCGCGCGCCAGCACCGGCGGCTGAAAACGGCGAAACATAAAGCTGAATGGCGACACGCTGGCGGAAAACACCGGGTCGATCAGGATGCGGGTATCATCCAGATTGAGCAGCAGGGTCGAGTGTCCGAACCAGATAAATTTGAGGCGCTCGTCGACGGCGAGGAACGCATTGAGGTCAGGGGATATCACCGGCAGTCGTTTGTCCGGTACGCGACCTTTGCGCTGAAAACCGAGCCGCCACAGCAGCGACAGGCTTTGCCACAGGTTCATCCGCGGCGCGGCTGACGGGCGCAGGTTGAAAAAACGCCCGGTCTGTGGGTTGTAGTGCGGCCTAATGTCATCTGGCATATGCTCTCCTGGAATGAGTAGGGTTGAACCGGCTGGGTTAGTGCGTCAAAACGGGGTGAGGCTATCAATGCCAGCGAGGTTACGGATAGCACGCCGCTGTCATCCCTGTCATCGCATATAATGCGGTATTTATTTGATACTCTTATGTTCAGGCATAGCCGCGCGGTGGATATTCAGAGGTTGAATTTGCCTATCCAGGGGCTGTTCTTCTCGTTGGACCACAGATGCATCAGGATATCTTTAAAGCGCTCAGCCGCTGGCGTCAGCGTGGAGTCCTTGCGTTGCACCACGCCGAGCGTTCTGCGCACGACCGGTTCTATCAGCGGTTTGCTCACTAACACATGGTGCTCGTCGCGCGGCATCGCCAGACTGGGGACGGCCGCGATACCCAGACCGGCTTCCACCATGCCAAGCGAGGTCGACAGGTGGCGTACCTCATAAAACCAGTTAGGTTTCCAGGCGCTGTTTTCCAGCGCCTGTTCAATCAGCAACCGGTTGCCGCTGGAGCGTCTCACGCCAATCAGCGGGTAATCCGCCAGTTCCTCCCACATCACCAGCGACTTTTTTGCCAGCGGATGGTCACGCCGGCAGGCCAGTACAAAGGGCTCATTCACCAACGGCGTAAACTCCACATTAAAGTGTGTGACGTTGATCATGTTAATACCAAAATCCGCGTCTCCGTTGAGTACCGCGTCCAGACAATCGCTTGCGCTGTGTTCCAGTATGCGAATGCGGATATTCGGGTAGTGTTCGTTGTAATTACGAATAACGGCAGGCAGGAAATAGAAAGCGGCGGTGGGAATACAAGACAGCGTAACAAAGCCGGTCTGGTGTGAGGCCATTTCCTGAATGTTCAGTATGGAGTTTTCATAAAAATCAATGAGGTTTCTTGCGTTAGGCAAAAAGCTTTTGCCAACGGCGGTCAGGCTGACCCGGCGGGTCGAGCGTTCAAACAGCGTGGTTCCCAGGCTCTCTTCCAGCTTTTTTATCCGTCGCGTTAACGCCGGTTGAGAAATGTGCAACAGCTCTGAGGCTTTGGTAAAGCAGCCGGTATCCGCAATTTTGACAAACGCCTTGATGCCCTGAAGCTCATGCTGCATCGACTTTCTCTCCTGCTGGTGGGGAACTGACACGGTAATCTGTAATCGCTACGCGATTAATGCAAGAAATAAATTAATCGTTATTTTTTTGACATTAGAGTCATGGATAGTGCTATGGGATGCTTGTGCCATCAAAAGCGGTTCAGTCGTGAGAGAGCATGATGGTAAAGATTCCCTGTGTATTAATGCGCGGCGGTACGTCAAAAGGCCCGGTGATTCTGGCCAGCGATTTACCGCAAGATCGCCAACAGCGTGATGAAGTATTGCTGGCATTGATGGGCTCCGGCCATGAGCTGGAGATTGACGGTATTGGCGGCGGCGCGCCGCAAACCAGCAAGGTGGCGATTGTCAGCAAATCCACCCACCCGGATGCGGATGTGGATTACCTGTTCGCACAGGTGATGGTGAAAGAGCGCCGGGTGGATACCACGCCGAACTGCGGCAATATGCTGTGCGCCGTGGGACCGTTCGCTATTGAGCATGGATTGGTGACCGCCAACCATCCAACCACACGGGTGCGCATTCGTAACCTGAATACCGGTACGCTGGTGGATGCGGATATTCATACGCCGCAGCGGCGCGTGGAGTACGACGGCGAAACCGAAATCGACGGTGTACCCGGTAGTGCGGCCCCGGTGGGGCTGACATTCCTGAATTCGGCTGGCAGCAAAACCGGCAAACTGTTTCCCTCCGGCAAGGTGCGTGATGTGTTTGACGGGGTCGAGGTGACTTGCATCGATATGGCGATGCCGATGGTGCTTATCGATGCCCGCTCGTTGAATAAGACGGGCAGTGAGTCTCCGCAGGCGCTGGAGGCGGACAGGGCATTTATGCAACAACTGGAGCGCATTCGATTACAGGCCGGGCAGGCGATGGGGCTGGGTGACGTCAGCAATAAAGTTATCCCTAAACCGGTATTGCTCAGCCCGCCGACCGCCGGCGGAACGCTTCAGGTGCGTTATTTTATGCCGCATAACTGCCACCGCTCTCTGGCAATTACCGGATCTATCGGTATTTCTACCGCTTGTGTAGTAGAAAACAGCGTGGCACAAACGGTACTGCCGGAGAAATATCGACAAATTTTTCTGGAGGAGGTCAATATTGAGCACCCCAGTGGAAAAATTGCCGTGTCGCTGATGAAAAACGGCGAGCTTTACGAAGATATTCGTGCTTCTGTTATTCGAACGGCGAGAAAGTTATTTGTTGGTAATGTCTTTATTCCTTCATACTCTCTGGAAACAGCAGATATTTAAAAATAATTAATGTAACAAGTGATTTTTTATTCCCTGTATCCCTACAAATATATTGTGAGGTTATTATGAGTGCAATTCAGGCACCTACATCAAATGATCAGGAACAACCTGTTAATATCACGAAGTATTTGCGTGTTATTTTCGCTCTGGCTTTTTCCGGTCTGGCCGAACTGGCATCATTATTTTTTATTCAACCGTTATTACCGGTGCTGGCTAAAGATTATGACGTTCCGGTCAGCCAGGTGAGTATTATTCTGTCGGCGGAAACCGCCATGCTGGCTATCGGGTTGTTGTTTACCGGCACATTAGCCGACCGTTACGGGCGCAAACGGCTAATTGTGGTGTCACTGCTGCTGGGCGGACTTCTGACGCTGATTTGCCCACTGGTAAAATCCTGGGCATTGCTGGTAATGGTGCGGGGCGTGATTGGCCTGGCGCTAAGTGGTATTGCCGCCGCTGCGACCGCCTATATCAGTGAAGAAGTTGCTCCGGTAGTGGCCGGCGTGGTGACGGGATATTTCGTATTTGGTAATTCGATTGGCGGCATGTCGGGTCGCGTTATCGCCAGCCAGTTGATTGGCAATACCTCTATTGATGTTATCTTCTATGGCTTTGCCTTTACGCTGATGTTTGCCGCGCTGCTGGTTTCGGTGGTGCTGCCCGCATCGAAAAACTTTACTGCCAGCAGTAGCCTGAACTTTTCCTACATCGTCAAAGGGGCTATGGCGCATTTTAAAAACAAAAAATTGTCCCTGATGTATGTGGTTAGTTTCATTATTTTTGGCGTATTTACCTCGCTGTATAATTATCTGGCCTTTTTCCTGGCGCGTGAACCCTTTAATGTCTCTCATGCTAATGCCGGGTTAATTTCTTTCAGTTTTTTAATGAGCTTCTTTACCGCGCCACAAGCAGGTCGCTTATCGCAAAAATATGGCGCAATGAAAGTCTTGTCTGCATTATTTACGCTAATGGTTGTCGGTATGCTGCTGACGTTAACCGGTAATTTGCCGATATTTGTCCTCGGCGCTATTCTGTTTACCGGATGTTTCTTTGGCTGCCACTCTATTGGATTGAGCTGGGTGAGTAAAAATGCCACACACGCCCGTGGTCAGGCAACCGCATTTTACCTGTTCTTTTATTATATGGGCGGCTCCGTAGTTGGTTATTGCAATGGATTAATCTTCTCTTCGGCCGGCTGGCTCGGTATGACGGCATTTATTATTACGTTGCTGGTCGGCGGTGTTTTGGTGGCGACTTATCTGAACGGTATACAGCGTGTCAGTCTGGTTGCAGCACAAAGCAATAAATAATCGAAAGCAATAAACAATCGAAAGTAATAAACGATCGAAAGTAATAAATAATCGAAAGTAATAAATAATCAGATGCAATAGGTGGGCGGGTAAATAAATACCCGACAAACCCAATGTCTGATAAATAAAACTTTCGATAAATAAAGCTTTCGAGAAATAAAACTTTTGAGAAATAAAACAAGAGCGACCGCAGCTGACTATTCCTGTTCAGCCGGTACTAAATAACTATTGAATCAACACCAGGTGTGGTTATGAAACTTGCAAGTTACCGCCATCACGGCAAAAACAGCTACGGGATCCACACGCCGGCGGGCCTGATTGATTTGGGAAGCCGCCTCGGCGACCGTTATCCGGACCTGAAAGCCTTGCTGGCGGGCGATGCGCTCCAGGACGCCGCGGCGTTCCAGAGCCAGACGCCGGACGTCGCCGTGGCCGACGTGACCTTCCTGCCGGTGATTGTGTCGCCGTCCAAAATCCTGTGCGTCGGCATGAACTACGCCGACAAACGTAAAGAGTTCAACGAGCAGAACCCGGCGCCGACCCTGTTTGTGCGGTTCGCCGACTCGCAGACCGGCCACGGTACCCCGGTGCTCAAGCCGCACTACTCCAGCGAGTTCGACTATGAAGGCGAACTGGCGGTGATCATCGGCAAAAGCGGTCAGAACATCCCCCGCGACGAGGCACTGTCGTTTGTCGCCGGTTACAGCTGCTATATGGACGGCTCCGCCCGCGACTGGCAGCACAGCTGGTTTACCGCCGGCAAGAACTGGCAGAAAACCGGGGCGTTCGGGCCGTATCTCACCACCCGTGACGAAATTCCGGATCCGCATGCCCTGACCATCCGTACCTACCTGAACGGCCGCATGGTGCAGGACGACAACACCGCCAGCATGATCCACAAGGTGGCGGATCTGATCGAATACATCAGTACCTTCACCGCGCTGAGCGCCGGTGACGTGATCATTACCGGCTCGCCGGGCGGTGTCGGCAAGAAACGCACGCCGCCGCTGTTCATGAAGCCGGGCGACAGCATTGAAGTGGAAATTGAAAACGTGGGTCACCTGCGCAACACCATTGGTGAAGTCGCCCAGCCGGTGAAAACCCCGCGAGCGGCGCCCGCCGCCGTGGGGCACTGACAGGCCTCGCCTCCGGCTTGCCGGAGGCGTCGACCCCACGTGTGATGTGGTACAGCAAGTGGTACAGCAAAAAGCAGGATAACCGTTATGTACGCCGATGAGAGTTTTACGTTTGCCACGCTGGATGTTCGCGTCCAACCCCGTGAACTGGCGGAAGTCAGTCAGTTTCTCGGGCGGTGCCAGTTGGGCATGGACAGGGATATCGAGTTTTTTGTGGTGGGCAGACATAACGGCCAGCTGGTGGCCTGCGCCGGACTGTGCGCGAATACCATCAAGTGTGTGGCGGTAGACCCCGATTATCGTGACCGCAATCTGGGGGTGAAGGTGGTGAACGAGGTGGTGCAGTTCGCCGCCGGGCGCGGTCAGTTCCACCTGTTTCTCTACACCCGTCCCTGCAATATTCCGGTTTTCCGCGGCTGTGGCTTCTACCCGCTGGCCTGTTATGACGACCAGGCCGTGCTGATGGAAAACACGCCCATCGGCATCAAACAGTATTGTCAGTCGCTGGCGACGCAGGTCAAACCGGGCCGGGACATCGGCGCCATCGTGATGAACGCCAACCCGTTCACGCTGGGGCACCGTTATCTGGCCGAGCAGGCCGCCCGCGCCTGCGACTGGCTGCATATCTTCGTGGTGCGGGAAGACGTGTCGTTTTTCCCGTTCACCGAACGGCTGGAGATGGTGCGTCAGGGCGTGGCGCATATTCCGAATCTGACGGTGCACGCCGGGTCGGAATACATGATCTCCAAGGCCACCTTCCCGGGCTATTTCCTGAAGGAAGAGAAACTGATTACCCAGGCGCATGCGGCGCTGGATCTGATCATCTTTCGCCGGTACATCGCCCCGGCGCTCGGTATTACCCGGCGCTTCGTCGGCACCGAGCCGTTCTGCCCGGTCACGCATCAGTACAACCAGGATATGCACCACTGGCTGGAGCAGGCCGGGCAGGTGGCCGCCCCGGCGCTGGAAGTGGTGGAAATTGAACGCACCCGCGAACACTCCGGCCTGGCGATTTCCGCCTCTGAAGTGCGCCGGTTACTGAAGCTGCGTCAGTTTGAAGCTATCCGCGAGATTGTCCCGGCGACCACGTTTGCGCATTTACAACGCTATGGCGAACTCGCCTGTGCGTAACGTGTTTTTAATGTCTTAAGCAGGTAAACAACATGAAAATTATCAAGGAGGCCCTGGCGGGCACCTTTGAATCCAGCGATTTGCTGGTCAGGGTGGCGCCGGCGGAAGGCCCGTTGACCGTGGTGATCAACAGCGAGGTCATCAAACAGTTTGGCGCGCAGATCACGCAGGTGGTGAACGACACCCTGCGCACGCTGGGCGTGGAGTCCGGCACCATCGTGGTCGAGGACAAGGGCGCGCTGGACTGCGTGATCCGTGCCCGGGTGCAGAGCGCGGTGCTGCGCGCCGCCGGCGTGGAAGACATTGACTGGGAGACACTGTGATGACACCACTCAGCCGAAAAAACTGCGCCGCAGCATGCTGTTCCTGCCGGGCGCCAACGCCGCCATGTTGTCCAACGCCTTTATCTACCAGCCGGACTCCATCATGTTCGACCTGGAAGACGCCGTGTCCCTGCGTGAGAAAGACACCGCGCGCCTGCTGGTGTACCACGCGCTGCAGCACCCGATGTACCGGGATATTGAAACCGTGGTGCGCATCAACCAGCTCAACACCCCGTTCGGCCTGAAAGACCTGGAAGCGGCGGTGCGGGGCGGCGTGGATGTCATTCGCCTGCCGAAAACCGACTCCACCGACGATGTCGATGAACTGGAGCATCACCTGGCGCGCATCGAAAAAGCGTGCGGACGTGACGTCGGCTCTACCCGCATCATGGCGGCGATCGAGTCCGCGGTCGGGGTGATCAACGCGGTGTCTATCGCCCGCTCCTCCGAGCGGATGATCGGCATCGCGCTGGCGGCGTTCGACTATGTGATGGACATGCAGACCGAACGCGGCGACGGTACCGAACTGTTCTACGCCCGCTGTGCGGTGCTGCATGCCGCCCGTGCCGCCGGTATCGATGCCTTTGACGTGGTGTACTCCAACGTCAACGACGAAGACGGTTTCCTGAAAGAAGTGGATCTGATCCGCCGGCTGGGCTTCAACGGCAAGTCGCTGATCAACCCGCGTCAGATTGAACTGCTGCACAACGCCTACGCGCCGACCCAGGATGAGGTGGACTACGCCCATCTGGTCATCAGGGCGGCGGAAGACGGCGAACGCGCCGGTCTGGGGGTCATTTCGCTGAACGGAAAAATGATCGACGGCCCGATTATCGACCACGCCCGCCGGGTGGTGGAGCGCGCGCTGGCGTCCGGCGTACGCCAATAGGCGCAGACCGGGTAACCGAGAGTTTCCGCACGGGCCGGCGGCGTGATGTCGCGCCGGCGGGCCGTCGCAATGACAGGATTGGATCATGAGTAATTTTATTGAAGCACTGCAGCAGCACTATCCGGAAAAAAGCCCTCTGCAACCGTTCGTCAATGCCAACCACCGTACCCCCTGGCTGAATGACGTCACCGAAAAACACCAGCGCAAGCTGTGTGCCGATCTTGAAGAGGCCATTCGCAAAAGCGGTCTGCAGGACGGCATGACCATTTCGTTCCACCACGCCTTCCGTGAAGGCGACAAGGTGATTAACCATGTGGTGGATACGCTGGCTCGTCTGGGGTTTAAAAACCTGACGCTGGCCTCCAGTTCGCTGATGACCTGCAACGCGCCGCTGATCGAGCATATCCGCAATGGCGTGATCAGCCGCATCTACACCTCCGGTATGCGCGGCAAGCTGGCGGACGCCATTTCGCACGGCCTGATGAAAGAGCCGGTGCAGATTCACTCGCACGGCGGCCGCGTGCATCTGCTGCAGAGCGGCGAACTGAAGATTGACGT
>NZ_CM001976.1:1652550-1797116 GCF_000406145.1 Dickeya dadantii NCPPB 898
GACCTGCATGAAAAAGGGCTGATTGAGAAGCTGCTGGATACCCAGTGCTTTGACGCCAACGCGGCGGCATCGCTGGCGAAAAACCCCAACCATGTGGAAATCTCCACCAACGTCTACGCCAACCCCAGTGCCAAGGCCGCCTGCTGCGACCAGCTGGACGTGGTGATCCTGAGCGCGCTGGAAATCGACACCCAGTTTAACGTCAACGTGATCACCGGCTCCGACGGGGTGATGCGCGGCGCGTCCGGCGGCCATTGCGACGTGGCGACGGCGGCCAACCTGACCATCGTGGTGGCGCCGTTGATCCGCAGCCGTATTCCGACGGTGGTGCGTCAGGTGACGACCTGCGTGACGCCGGGCAGCGCCATCGACGTGCTGGTGACCGACCACGGCATCGCCGTCAACCCGGCGCGTCCGGAGGTGGCGGAGCGGCTGGTCAGCGCCGGTCTGCGCGTGATGTCGATTGAAGAATTGTACCAGCGGGCGATCCAGCTGGTGGGCGAACCGAAGGCCATCGAATTCCACGACCGCATCGTCGGGGTGATCCGCTACCGTGACGGCAGTGTGATTGACGTGGTGCGTCAGGTTAAAGAGGACAACGAGTGAGCGCCGTGACGCCAGAACCCCCATATGTCGGGTATCCGGCGTCGTCATGTGTTTGTTGATCGAACCGGTGTCCGTTGATCGACTCAAGGCCGATCAAGTTAGCATCGCTACGTTATTTTTCTGTTTTAATCTTATTTCCCGGCGCCGGAGGTTACCTGCGCCGGAATAGTATTTTGCTGACAAGGAATAACGTCGCTGATAGGTATTTAATTCGCTGAGTATAAGTCTGTTTCTATTTTTAGTGTGAATTACGCATTGATTACCATTGTCATGGTAAGGAGCTGTCATGTTAGAACATTATCATGCCCATATTGCCGAACGACGTGAAATGGGTATTCCTCCCAGGCCCCTAAATACCCAACAGGCTACAGAGCTGGTGGCGCAGTTGAGTGCTGCAGAAAATCAGTCATCCACTGATATTCCCGCATGGCTCGATTTACTGACTTATCATATTTCCCCCGGCGTTGATGATGCCGCGCAGGTTAAGGCGGCCTTTTTAGGGAAAATTGTCCGTGGCGAGATCACCGTTGCGGCACTTTCTCCGATTGCCGCGGTGCGTTTATTAGCGACCATGCAAGGCGGCTATAATATTCAGCCATTAATTGATGCGCTGGATAATTATGCGTTGGCAGACGAAGCGGTAAAGGCCCTGAGTCATACCCTGCTGATATTTGATTATTTTAACGAGATAGAAGAGAAAGCCCGGCAGGGGAATGTCTATGCATTGCGGGTATTACAGTCCTGGGCCGATGCAGAGTGGTTTACCGCACGTCCGGCACTGGCAGAAAAAATCACGCTGACGGTTTTCAAGGTGTCGGGGGAAACCAACACCGATGACCTGTCACCTGCACCGGAAGCCTGGTCGCGCCCGGATATTCCGCTGCATGCACTGTGCATGTTGAGTGTTCCCCGCGACGGCGTTACGCCGGATAAACCGGGGAGTATCGGCCCGGTGGCGCAGATGCTGGCATTGAAAGCGCAGGGTTATCCGTTGGTGTATGTTGGCGATGTGGTGGGCACCGGCTCATCGCGCAAATCTGCCACCAATTCGATTTTATGGCACCTCGGGCAGGATATTCCGTTTGTGCCCAATAAACGTGCCGGTGGGGTGGTGCTGGCCGGTAAAATCGCGCCGATTTTCTTTAATACCCTGGAAGACTCCGGCGCGCTGCCGATTGAGATGGATGTGGCTGCTCTGGCAACCGGTGATGTGATTGATATTTATCCCTATCAGGGCGAGGTGCGCCGTCACGATGGTCAGACGGTACTTACCCGTTTTACGCTGAAAACCGATGTGCTGCTTGATGAAGTGCGTGCCGGAGGGCGTATTGCGTTGATCATTGGCCGTAGCCTGACCGCGCGTGCCCGTCAGGCGCTGGGGCTGGCGCAAAGCACGGTATTTCGTCTGCCTAAGGCTCCAACTGCATCGTCACACGGGTATACGCTGGCGCAGAAAATCGTGGGTAAGGCGTGTGGCGTTGCCGGTGTGCGGCCGGGGCAGTACTGCGAGCCGCGCATGACCACCGTGGGCTCGCAGGATACCACCGGCGGCATGACGCGTGACGAACTGAAAGATTTGGCGTGTCTGCAATTCTCCGCCGATTTAGTGATGCAATCGTTCTGCCATACATCGGCCTACCCGAAACCGGTCGATGTTAACCTGCATAAAACCTTGCCGGATTTTATCACCCGGCGTAATGGGGTCTCGCTGCGTCCGGGCGATGGCATCATCCATTCCTGGCTCAACCGGATGCTGGTGCCCGATACCGTTGGCACCGGCGCTGATTCCCACACCCGTTTCCCGATTGGTCTGTCGTTCCCCGGCGGTTCCGGTCTGGTGGCGTTCGCGGCGGCAACCGGCATCATGCCGCTGGATATGCCGGAGTCGGTGCTGGTGCGCTTCAAGGGACAAATGCAGCCAGGCATCACGTTGCGCGATCTGGTTCATGCCATCCCTTATTTTGCCATTCAGCAAGGGCTGTTGACGGTGGCGAAGCAGGGGAAGAAAAACATTTTCTCCGGCCGCATTCTGGAAATTGAAGGCCTGAGTGGCTTGAGCGTCGAGCAGGCGTTTGAACTGGCGGATGCTTCGGCAGAGCGCTCGGCGGCGGCCTGCACCATTAAACTTGAACAAGCCGACGTAGAAACCTATCTGCGCTCGAATGTGGCGCTGCTGCGCACCATGATCGCCGAGGGGTATCAGGATGCGCCGACGCTGGCGCGGCGTATTGAACGTATGGAGCAGTGGCTGGACGATCCGAGGTTGCTGACAGCCGATGCGGATGCAGAGTATGCCGCCGTCATCGAGATAGACCTGGCGGCTATCCGCGAGCCGATTTTGTGCGTCCCCAATGACCCGGATGACGTGAAAACGCTCTCTGAGGTGGCAGGAAACCGCATTGATGAGGTGTTTATCGGCTCATGTATGACCAATATTGGGCACTTCCGGGCGGCGGGTAAACTGATGTCGCAACATCAGGGGGATATCGTCGCCCGGCTATGGCTGGCGCCGCCCACACGTATGGATGCCCATCAGCTCAGCGACGAGGGCTATTTCAGCCAGTTTATCAAGTCAGGTGTGCGTATTGAACCGGCCGGATGTTCGCTATGTATGGGGAATCAGGCCAGAGTGAAAGCCGGCAGTCATGTCGTTTCCACCTCTACCCGCAATTTCCCGCACCGTCTTGGCACTGATGCCAGCGTTTATCTGGCATCGGCCGAGTTGAGTACGGTAGCGGCGATACTGGGTCGGTTGCCCTCGGCGGCGGAATATCTGCAACAGGTGGCGGTTCTGTCCCAGTCGGCGTCGGAGATTTACCGCTATTTGAATTTCGCCTCGTCCGCAGATCCGGTGGCAGAAAAACGCATTCCGATACAGGCTGTCTAAGATCGTTGGCCCGCATGTGCTGATGCGGGCCAACGACGACCGAACATTCCCGCTTGCATCAACGCAGACGACCTCGCCACGCCCATTCGCATTGTTATGACAATCTCGTATTTATGACTGACCCGTCGACTGTTGACGGTATGTTGCAAAATCGCGTCAGGCAGGTTTATTCACTTTCTTTCTGAGCCGACGGATTGTTACGCATTCGTGGCGATAGGTTACCGGTATGAGTAAATGATGGTGGGCCGTGATGAGAGAAGAGGTTTTGCGGTCGAAACACCCAGGGTGGAACAGCGCCAATATGTCGATTAAATAAGCATATTTATCGTTATGTATTTAATTATATATCGAAAATCCACCTGCCAATACCCATAAAGGGGGTGAATGTACTATTAAAACCGTAATTTTTGATTTTGCTCAAAATCTCCTCGTGGCGTGTTGTTAGATTTCCCGCAACAAAAAAAATACATAAATTCTATAGGGAAAAGCATGCAAGTTAATCGAAGGGGCTTTTTTAAAGTCTGTGCCGGGGGAATGGCTGGGACTACACTCGCTGTTTTAGGATTTACACCAACGGAAGCCATGGCCTCAGTCCGTCAGTACAAGCTGCTGCGGGCGAAAGAAACGCGCAATAACTGCACTTACTGTTCCGTCGGTTGCGGGCTGCTGATGTACAGCCTGGGCGACGGGGCGAAAAACGCCAAACCCGCCATCTTTCACATCGAAGGGGACCCGGATCACCCGGTCAGTCGCGGCTCTTTATGCCCGAAAGGCGCCGGTCTGGTGGACTACATCCACAGCGAAGGCCGCCTGAAATACCCGCAATACCGCGCGCCCGGTTCGGATAAATGGCAGCGCATCAGCTGGGATGACGCCATTGACCGCATCGCCCGTCTGATGAAAAAAGACCGTGACGCCAATTTCGAGCGCCTCAACGCCAAAGGCGCGCTGGTCAACCGCTGGCTGACCACCGGGATGCTGTGCTCTTCCGCCGCCAGTAATGAAACCGGCATTCTTGACCAGAAGTTCGCCCGTTCGCTGGGTATGGTCGCCATCGATTGTCAGGCGCGCTTGTGCCACGGCCCGACCGTGGCCGCGCTGGCGCCGACCTTCGGCCGTGGAGCGATGACCAACAACTGGGTGGATATCAAAAACGCCAACGTGATTATCGTGATGGGCGGCAACGCGGCGGAAGCGCACCCGGTCGGCTTCAAATGGGCGGTGGAAGCTCAAACCCACAACGACGCTAAACTGATCGTGGTCGATCCGCGCTTTAACCGCTCCGCCGCGGTGGCCGATTTGTACGCGCCGATCCGCGCCGGCTCCGACGCCGCGTTCCTGCTGGGGGTCGTCAACTATCTGATCACCCACGACAAAATTCACCACGACTACGTGAAGTCTTACACCAGCGCCAGCCTGATCGTGCGTGAGGATTTCAGCTTCGACGAGGGCTTGTTCAGCGGCTATAACGCCCAGACCCACCAGTATGACAAGAGCAGTTGGCAGTACGAACTGGGGGCGGACGGTTTCGCCAAACGCGACATGACGCTGACTCACCCGCGTTGCGTGTGGAACCTGCTGAAAAAACACGTTTCCCGCTACACGCCGGAGATGGTGACCTCGCTGTGCGGCACGCCGGCGAAGGCGTACGAAGAGATCTGTCAGTCGCTGGCGGATACCTGCGTACCCAACAAAACCGCGACTTTCATGTACGCGCTGGGCTGGACCCACCACACCAACGGCGCGCAGATTATCCGCGCGGCGGCGATGATCCAGCTGCTGCTGGGCAACATCGGTATGGCGGGCGGCGGCATCAACGCGCTGCGCGGCCACTCCAACATTCAGGGCTATACCGACCTGGGGCTGTTGAGCCTCAACCTGCCGGGCTATATGCCGCTGCCGTCCGAAAAACAGGGCGACCTGAAAACCTATCTCAGTCAGATCACGCCGGATGCGCTGCTGCCGGATCAGGTCAACTACTGGAAGAATACGCCGAAGTTTTTTATCAGCATGATGAAGAGCTTCTGGGGCGATAACGCGCAGGCGTCCAACAACTGGGGTTACGACTGGTTGCCGAAATGGGACCGCAGCTATGACGTGATGGCCCAGACCGAGCTGATGCTGGACGGCAAAATGAACGGCTATATCGTTCAGGGCTTTAACCCGCTGGCGGCGTTCTCCAACAAGAACAAGGCCACCGCCGCACTGTCGAAACTGAAATACATGGTGGTGATCGACCCGCTGGCCACCGAAACCTCCACCTTCTGGCAGAATCACGGCGAGTTCAACGATGTGAACCCGGCCGAGATCCAGACCGAGGTGTTCCGCCTGCCGTCCAGTTGCTTTGCCGAAGAAAACGGCTCTATCGCCAACTCCGGCCGCTGGCTGCAATGGCACTGGGCCGCGGCCGAGCCGCCGGGAGAGGCGCTGCACGACGGTAAGATCCTCGGCCGCCTGATGATGCGTCTGCGTGAGCTGTACCGTGAAGAGGGCGGCGTCTGCCCGGAACCGGTGATGAACATCAACTGGAACTATCAGGACCCGGAAGACCCGACGCCGGAAGAGATCGCCCGTGAATCCAATGGCATGGCGCTGGCGGACGTGTTCGACGACAAAGGCAATCTGGTGCTGAAAAAAGGCCAGCAGTTGGCGGACTTCTCGCAACTGCGCGACGACGGCACCACCGCCAGCTTCTGCTGGATTTACGCCGGTAGCTGGACCGAAGCCGGCAACCAGATGGCGAATCGCGACAACACCGACGTCGGCCTTGGCGCCACGCCGGGTTGGGCCTGGTGCTGGCCGCAAAACCGCCGCATCCTGTACAACCGCGCCTCGGCGGATTTGCAGGGCAAACCCTGGGACAGCAAACGTAAGCTGCTGGAATGGACCGGCCAGAAGTGGAAAGGCATCGACGTGCCGGACTTCGCCGCCACGGTGCCGCCGGGCAAAGACACCATGCCGTTCATCATGCTGCCGGAAGGGGTGGCGCGTCTGTTCTCGCTGGACAAACTGACGGATGGCCCATTCCCGGAACACTACGAGCCGATAGAAAGCCCGATCGGCACCAACCCGCTGCACCCGGCGGTGGTATCTAACCCGGCGGCGCGTCTGTTTGCGCGCGATGCCAAAACCATGGGCAAGGCGAGCGATTTCCCGTACGTCGCCACCACCTATTCCATTACCGAGCTGTTCCGTCACTGGACCAAACACGCGCGCATGAACGCTATCGTCCAGCCTGAGCAGTTTGTCGAAATCGGCGAAAACCTGGCGAAAAGCAAAGGGATTCAGGCGGGCGATATGGTGAAAGTGTCCTGCCAGCGCGGTTACATCAAAGCGAAAGCGGTGGTGACCAAGCGCATCAAGACGCTGACCGTGGCCGGAAAAGCGATCGAAACCGTCGGCATTCCCTGTCACTGGGGATTCGAGGGGACGACGCGCAAGGGATTCCTGGCGAATACCCTGACGCCCAGCGTCGGCGATGCCAACTCGCAAACGCCGGAGTACAAGGCGTTTCTGGTCAATGTGGAAAAGGTGTAAGGGGAGAACGTTATGTCAATGCAATCACAGGATATTATCCAACGTTCCGCTACCAGCAGCCTGACGCCGCCGCCACAGGTTCGGGATGATAAAAGCGAAGTCGCCAAACTGATCGACGTCACCACCTGTATCGGCTGTAAAGCCTGTCAGGCGGCCTGTTCCGAGTGGAACGACATCCGTGACGAAGTCGGTCACAACGTCGGGGTGTACGACAACCCGGCCGACCTGAGCGCCAAATCCTGGACGGTGATGCGTTTCTCTGAAGTCGAGAGCGAAGACCGTCTGGAGTGGCTGATCCGCAAGGACGGCTGTATGCACTGCGCCGAACCGGGCTGCCTGAAAGCCTGCCCGTCGGCGGGTGCCATCATTCAGTACGCCAACGGCATCGTCGATTTTCAGTCCGAGCACTGTATCGGCTGCGGTTACTGCATCGCCGGCTGTCCGTTCAACATTCCGCGTTTAAATAAGCAGGATAACCGCGTCTACAAATGCACGCTGTGTGTGGATCGCGTCAGCACCGGTCAGGAACCGGCCTGCGTGAAGACCTGCCCGACCGGTGCGATTCATTTCGGTACCAAGGAAGAGATGAAACAGCTCGCCGCCGAACGTGTCGCGCATCTGCAAAAACGCGGCTACGACAAGGCCGGCCTGTACGACCCACAGGGCGTCGGCGGCACCCACGTGATGTATGTGCTGCATCATGCGGACAAACCATCGCTGTACCACAACCTGCCTGACGACCCGAAAATCTCGACGCCGGTCAACCTGTGGAAAGGCATTCTCAAACCGCTTTCGACGCTGGGCTTCGTCGCCACCTTCGCCGGGTTGATGTTCCACTACATCGGCATCGGGCCGAACACGGAAGAGACCGCGCACCCGCATGAAGGGCAACCGCACGAAGGAGAAGATAAGCATGAGTAACCCGAAAATGATTGTGCGCACCAAATTTATTGACCGTGTTTGCCACTGGATTGTGGTGATCAGCTTCTTTATGGTGGCGCTGTCCGGCATCGCGCTGTTTTTCCCGACGCTGCAATGGCTGACGCAAACCTTCGGTACGCCGCAGATGGGGCGCATCATGCACCCGTTCTTCGGCATTCTGATCGTCATTTGTCTGGTGCCGATGTTTATCCGTTTCGTCGGTCACAACATCCCGAAACGGCGCGATCTGCCGTGGTTCCTCAACATTATCGAGGTGCTGAAGGGCAACGAGCACGAAGTGGCCGATGTGGGTAAATATAACCCCGGTCAGAAAATGATGTTCTGGAGCATCATGGGCCTGACGCTGGTGCTGCTGATTACCGGCATCATCATGTGGCGCCCGTACTTCGCGCATCTGTTCCCGATCGACGTGGTGCGTTACGCCATTCTGTTGCACGCTACGGCGGCCATCGTGCTGATCCACGCCATCCTGATTCACATGTACATGGCGTTCTGGGTTCGCGGCTCGATCAAGGGGATGATCGAAGGCAAGGTGTCCGAGAAATGGGCGCTGAAACACCACCCGCGCTGGGCGCGTGATGTTATCGACAAGGCCAGTAAAGATAAGAAGTAACCTTTCCTGCTGATGATTCTCGCTCTGTGCGGGAATCGTCAGGCGGGTGACTAAACCCCTTACGGTGATTTGTGGTAGTCTGGCGCGTAACGGAATTCAGGGTGGGTGATGCGCCATGTCACTGAAACAGATTGCAAAAACGCTGGGGCTGTCGGTTACTACCGTTAGCCGGGCGCTGAACGGCTACGATGACGTGGCCGCCGAGACGCGCCTGCGGGTGGAAGATGAGGCGCGACGCCTTGGCTATCGCCCTAACACCTTTGCCCGCCGCCTGAAAATGGGCCGTATTGACGCGGTTGGGCTGGTGTTCCCGTTGCAGCCTGCGCCGCTCAGCAATACTACCTTTATGGAAATGGTGGCGGAAATTAGCCATGAATTGTCGAAGCAGGAGATCGATCTGCTGCTGATCGCCGACGAGGAGCAGGCTGACCATCCGGCGTTTTTGCGCATGATTGAAAGCCGCCGGGTGGATGCGCTGATTGTCGCTCACACCCTGCAACAGGACTCTCGTCTGCAATATCTGCAATCGATCGGTTTTCCGTTTCTGGCGCTCGGGCGTAGCGACCTGCCGATGCCCTATGCCTGGTTTGATTTCGACAATCAGGCCGGCGCCGCGCTCGCCACCCGTCACCTGATCGCGCTCGGCCACCGTCACATCGCCTTCCTTGGCGAACACCATCCTCAATCATTTATCGCCCAGCGCCGCGCCGGTTATCTGGATGCACTGGCCGCCGCCGGTATCGCCCGGCGTGATGAGCTGTTGCGCCAGATAGCGCCATCGCGCCGGGAAGGATACCAAACCACTTTGCAGTGGCTGGCACTGCCGCAGCCGCCCACCGCCATCGTCGTCGACGGCAGTACGCAGGGGGAAGGGGCGGCGCTGGCGTTGCGCGACAGCGGACGCCTGCAGGGCGAGCAGGCCGTATCGCTGATCGTCTATGACGGCTTGCCGGCCGACTCGCTACTGGAGATACCGGTCACCGCCATTACGCAGGCTACGCGCGTGCAGGTGGGGCGGCAGATCGCCGATATGGTGTTTCGCCTGCTGGCGGGAGACGCGCCGGCGTCGTTGCAGGCGTTGTGGCAGCCGCAACTGCGTGCCGGACAGACCGATAACCCGCCGCCAGCACAGGCCGGAGCACTGCTCCCGCCGACATCGTGATGCTATCGCTCTCGCCGTTCGTTTTTTAACCCGATCACAAAACCGAAACGTTTCGGTTCTAATCCGAAACGTTTAGGAATACAAAATAACCTCATCACCCATCATTCAGGAGGATGAGGATGGAAACGACGCTGATTCGTCTCGCCAGCCCGGCGACGGATGTCATTGTGCGCTGCTGGCCGGCAGCGGAAATACTGTACTGGGGGCCGCATCTGGCGGCGTTTTCGCCGCAGGATGCGGACAGCCTGTCGCGGCCGGTGGCGAACGGCCGGCTGGATGTGGACGTGCCGGTGACGCTGGCAGCGGAAACCGGACGCGGGCTGTTCGGCTCGCCGGGCATTGAGGGGCATCGCAACGGTCTCGATGCCTTTGCCGTGCTGACCACCGTCGCGGTGCGTCAGCCGGACCCGCAGCAACTGGTCATCGAGGCGGAAGACCGTCAGGCTGGCCTGCGCCTGACCACCGAATTACGGCTGCACGCCGACAGCGGGGTGCTGCAACTGCGCCACTGCCTGACCAATCTGCATCCGGGTGACTGGCAGGTGCAGCGGCTGGCGGTCACGTTACCGTTACCGGAGTCGGCGGCGGAGGTAATGGCGTTTCACGGCCGCTGGGTGCGGGAATTTCAGCCGCATCGCACGCTGCTATCGCACGGCAGTCTGGTGCAGGAAAACCGCCGCGGGCGCACGTCTCACGAATATTTTCCGGCGATGATCAGCGGGGAACCGGGATTTGCCGAACAGCACGGTCGGGTGTGGGGCGCGCACCTCGGCTGGAGCGGCAACCATCGGTTGCGCACGGAGGTGAAAACCGACGGCCGGCGGCTGTTGCAGGCGGAGGCGCTCTACCTGCCCGGCGAAATCGCGCTGGCGCAGGGGGAGTCGCTGACCACGCCGTGGCTGTACGCCGCCTGTTCTGAACAGGGGCTGAATGGCATGAGCCAGCAGTTTCACCGGTTTCTGCGTCAGGAGATTATCCGTTTTCCGCGTGCCAAGGCGCGCCCGGTTCACCTCAATACCTGGGAAGGCATCTACTTTAAGCATGACCCGGACTACATCATGCAGATGGCGAGCCAGGCGGCGGCGCTGGGCGTCGAGCGCTTTATTATCGACGATGGCTGGTTTCGCGGGCGCGACCATGACCGCGCCGCGCTGGGTGACTGGTATGTGGACCCGCGCAAGTACCCGCAAGGGCTGATGCCGGTGATAAACCATGTGCGGGAACTGGGCATGGAATTCGGCATTTGGGTAGAACCGGAAATGATCAACCCGGACTCCGACCTCTGTCGCGCGCACCCGGACTGGCTGCTGGCGCTGCCCGGCTACGACCAGCCGACCGGCCGCTACCAGTACGTGCTCGACCTGTCTAATCCCGAGGTGTTCGATTATCTGCTGGCGCGTCTGAGCTGGCTGTTGGGCGAGCACCCCATCGATTACGTGAAATGGGACATGAACCGGGAACTGGTGCAGCCGGCCCATCAGGGGCGGGCGGCGGCCGACCGCCAGACGCAGGCGTTTTACCGCCTGCTCGATGTGCTGGGCGAGCGTTTCCCGCAGGTGGAGTTTGAGTCCTGCGCATCCGGCGGCGGGCGCATTGATTATGAAGTGTTGCGGCGTTGCCACCGCTTCTGGGCGTCCGACAATAACGACGCGCTGGAGCGGCAAACGATTCAGCGCGGCATGAGCTACTTCTTCCCGCCCGAAGTGATGGGGGCGCACATCGGCCATCACCGCTGTCACGCTACCGGACGCCAGCACAGTATTGCCTTTCGCGGGTTGACGGCGCTGTTCGGCCATATGGGCATCGAGCTGGATCCGGTGCGCGCCGATGCGCAGGAACAGGCCGGTTTTCGCCATTATGTGGCGTTGCATCGGCGTTACCGCGCGCTGTTGCACACCGGTTGCCTGTGGCGGGTCGACATGCCGGACGCCACCACCCAGGTGCAGGGGGTGATCAGCGCCGATCGGGGGCAGGCGCTGTTTCTGGTGGCGCAGCTGGCGATGCCGGATTACGCGCTGGCCGGGGTGCTGCGCTTCCCCGGTCTGGACCCGCAGGCCCGTTACCGGTTGACCGTGGTGGATCATCCCGACCTGAAGCCGGTTGTCGACGGCGGCAGCACCATGCGCCAGTTGCCGGCATGGATGGCGGCACCGGCTGAATACAGCGGCGAATGGCTGATGAAAGCCGGGCTGCGTCTGCCCATTCTCAACCCGGAAACGGCGCTGTTGCTGGCGTTAGAACGTCTGTAATACGGTGGGAGAGGGCGACCTCTCCCCAGTCTGGATCCTCTGAGGATAATAATATGGACATCAGCTCTGCGACCCCTCGCACCAGTACTCACCGATACAACCGTAATTTCTGGATTTTCGGCCTGTTCTTTTTTCTGTATTTCTTCATCATGGCGACCTGTTTTCCATTTCTGCCGGTCTGGCTGGCGGAGGTGATCGGCCTGAACAAAACCCAGACCGGGGTGGTGTTTTCCGCTATTTCGCTGTTCGCCATTCTGTTTCAGCCGCTGATGGGGGTCGTGTCGGACCGGCTGGGGTTGAAAAAACACCTGCTGTGGGTGATCGCCGTCTTGCTGTTTTTGTTCGCGCCGTTCTTTCTGTATGTGTTTGCGCCGCTGCTCCGGGTCAATAGCCTGCTGGGGGCGATGGCGGGCGGTGTTTACATTGGTTTGGTGTTTTCCGCCGGTTCCGGCGCGGTGGAAGCCTATATTGAACGCGTCAGCCGCCAGAGCGGTTTCGAGTATGGCAAGGCGCGGATGTTCGGCTGCCTTGGCTGGGGGCTATGCGCGTCAACGGCGGGCATCCTGTTTAACGTCAATCCGGCGCTGGTGTTCTGGATGGGGTCCGGCGCGGCGGTGATCCTGCTGGTGTTGCTGCTGATAGCCCGTCCCGAGCATCACCCGACGGCGCAGGTGATGGACGCGCTGGGCGCCAATCAGCCGCAGGTGACGTTGAAAATGGCGACCCGGGTATTCGGCGATCGCAAATTGTGGATGTTTGTGTTGTACGTGGTGGGCGTGGCCTGCGTGTATGACGTGTTCGACCAGCAGTTCGCCAACTTCTTCAAATCGTTTTTCGCCACGCCGCAGCAGGGCAATCAGGTGTTTGGCTTTGCCACCACGCTGGGTGAACTGGCTAATGCCGTCATCATGTTTTGTTCGCCGTGGATCATCAATCGTATCGGCGCCAAAAACACGCTACTGGTGGCGGGGACGATCATGACGGTGCGGATTGTCGGGTCGGCGTTTGCCACCACGGTGGTGGAAGTGGTGGCGCTGAAAATGTTGCATGCGCTGGAGGTGCCGTTCCTGCTGGTGGGCGCGTTCAAGTACATCACCACTACCTTTGACACCCGGCTGTCCGCCACCATCTACCTGATTGGCTTTCAGTTCGCCAAACAGTCGGCGGCAATCTTTCTGTCGGCGATGGCGGGGAATCTGTATGACCGCATCGGTTTTCAGCACACCTATCTGATCCTCGGTGCCATCGCCCTGACGGTGACGGTTATCTCCGCGTTTACGCTATCCGGCTCGCGCGCCAACTCACAGCCGGCATATCGCACCACGCTGTCCTGAAAACCGGGGCTATCCTGAAAGCTGGGGCCTGAAAACCAGTACCTGAAAACCTAAGATCTGAAAACGACAGAACAAGGCCGGTCTGACGCACAATGCGCAGACCAGCCTTGCCCTGGCTCTCATCGCGGCGTTTGGCGGTCACGCCAGCGCACCTAATTTTTAACCGTATTGATGGTCCAGATATCCTGCGCCAGCCGGCGATCGAGCAGGTAGGCGTACGGCATGTAGAAATAGCCGTTTTCACCCACAGCTTTCCCCCACGAGTTACGGAATTTGAATAGCTGGGTGGCGTTGTCATACCCCACGCACAGCACGGCATGGCCGCCTTCCGGTTTATCCTTGCCGGAGGGCAGCGGCACCACAACCGGCAGGTTTTGCAGATCGATCCAACTGGAATACACCGTAAAGCCGAACACAAACGGAAAGCCGCAGGCCAGGCAGCCTTGCAGATGCGCCAGATCCTGATGTAACCGCTGGTAGTTGGTAATGGTGTATTTCAACGCATCCTGATAGCACCGCGCCGGTGGTTTGGTGGCCGCCGGCGCGCCGGGGGGAAATTCGCCGCCTTCTTCCTTAGGCGGGGTCGCCACGTAGGGCCATTCATCTTCCGGGCATACCCCGAGTTTATGCAAGGCTTTGATCCCGTCACGCAGCATTGCACCGGCGTCGTATTTGACATCGCCTTCAATGGTGCGCTCGCAGTAGTAGATAAATAGCCTTGAGGGTATGAAGTTCGGTCGTTCCCCGGCTTTCAGACGATCAAACTGTACGGCACCCGCCAGCGCGTTGGCGGTGCAGGAGCCGATGGGGCCCTGATCGTAGACCTCAAAGGTCGGGGTCAGATCCACTTTGGCCGGCAACACTTTCAGTACGCTTGGGTCTGGCGTGTAGTGGTGATCGCGGATATCCAGGGTATCAGGAATGTAGCCCAGCCGGGATTTACGTCTTTTAGTCAGCATAGTTATCAGCCTCTTGATTGTAAGGTTTGCAAGGTTCCCGTCCATTGTTGGCGATGCGGTTGATTCAGCTATCGGAATGGGTTGAGAGATGATGAATGGCCGATAACCGTCTGTTGCAGGATATGACTCCGGAAAATCCGGCATCGGCCGCCAGCGCCGTTCGCCTGCCGCCGGCGGCACAAAATGCGGCCTGCGCCGGTAACACCGTGGCGTGTTTCGTTACATCCTGTTGAGTGCGTCTCGGCAGCCTCGGCGCCTGGGCGACAAAGCAACTCCGGCGCTGGATTGGGCGGTGGTGAGCGCGGCGCGATAAGATTCTCGGGATAAACGGCGCACGGAAGGTGACGCCGGGGGCCTGCGCCGATTACGATAAGCCGTTGTCGGGCGGGCGGTATTGCTCAGTGGGTAGTCAGCGCAACGGGCTATTTGTGAGTCGCCGCGGCGCCGGAGGCGAATTTTCTATTCTTTAGGGAAGACAGAACGTTAGGGGAGTACAGAGGAACAAACATGCCAGCACCCATCAGATATGTGCAGGACAGCAACCCGTTGCCGGATCAGGCGGACGTGGTGGTGATTGGCGCCGGGATTGCCGGCGCGGCGGCGGCGTATGAGCTGGCGAAAAAAGGCGTCAGCGTGCTGTTGCTGGAAAAAGGGCTGGTCGGCGGTGAACAGTCCAGCCGCAACTGGGGATGGTGCCGGCAGCAGAACCGCGATGAGCGCGAACTGCCGTTGATTATCTATGCGCTGCGTCGCTGGGAGGAACTGCAACAGGAAACCGGCGAAGAGCTGGGGTTCCGCCGCAGCGGTCTGCTGTACGCTACGCAGGATCAGGCGGAAATCGACGCCTGGGATAACTGGGGCAAGATGGCGAAAGCCTACGGCGTGCGCAGCGACATTCTCAACGCCGAACAGGCCAAAGCGATGACGCCGGGCAGCACCACGGCGTGGCTGGGCGGGGTGTCGTCGCCGACCGACGGTCATGCCGAACCGGCGCTGGCCTGCGCCGGACTGGCGATCGCCGCCCAGCGCCTCGGCGCCAGCGTGATCCAGCAATGCGCGGTGCGCGGGCTGGACATCAGCGGCGGGCGGGTCAGCGGGGTATGGACCGAGCGCGGACGGGTGAAAACCTCCATGGTGATTTGCGCCGGCGGCGTCTGGAGCTCGCTGTTTTGCCGTCGCCACGGCATTGAACTGCCGTTGGGCAACGTGATCGGCACTGCGTTTCGTACCGCGCCGATCGAACAGGCGATCGGCCTGCCGTTTTACACCGCTGCGTTTGCCTGTCGCCCGCAGTTGGACGGCAGCTATACGGTGTCGGTGTCCGGACGCGGTCGGCTGGAGCCGGGGTTCCAGAGCCTGCGTTACGCCCGCCAGTTTTACCCCACGTTTCGCGCCCGGCGTAAAAACCTGTCGTTCCGGCCGGGCATCAAACCGTTCCTGTGCGGACCGGAAGCGCGGGCGAGCTGGGCGTTTGACGACCTGTCGCCGTTCGAGAAAACCCGCATTCTCGACCCGGCGGCGGACATGGCGATGGTGAGCGAAGGGCTGGCGGCGATGCGGCGCGAATACCCGGCGCTGGCCCATGTACGCGCGGTGCAGGCGTGGGGCGGCATGATCGACAGTACCCCGGACGCCATTCCGGTGATTTCGCCGGTGGAGAGCCTGCCGGGGCTGGTGGTGTCCGCCGGGTATAGCGGCCACGGTTTCGGCATCGGGCCGGGCGCCGGGCGGCTGGCGGCGGATCTGGTGACCGGTGATGTACCGGTGGTGGACCCGACGCCGTACCGCTATGCCCGGCTGGTGGACGGCTCCGGGCTGAAAGCGCCGGGCATGATGTGAGGACAGGACATGACGATAACATTACGCGCCATGACGGCGGCGGATGCCGGCTACGGCTGGTCGCTGACCCAACAGATGAACTGGCCGCATCGGCTGGAAGACTGGCAGGACGCCTTGCTGCTGGGCGAGGGGCTGGTGGCGGAAGTGCAGGGACAACCGGCAGGCACCGCGCTGTGCTGGCGCTGGGGCGAGCGCCGGGCCACCATCGGTCTGGTGGTGGTAGACGGTCGGCAACAGGGGCGCGGCATCGGCCGGTCGCTGATGGAGGGGCTGCTGGCCGGTCTTGACGGCTATCAGGTGCGGCTGCACGCCACGGCGGCCGGGCAGGGGCTGTATGCCCGGCTTGGGTTTACGCCGGTGGGTGAAATCCATCAGTACCAGAGTCCGCAGTTGCCGTCGAACCTCGCTCCTCAACTGAGTGCCGATCAACGGCTGCGCGCCGCTACGCGGGATGACGCGCCGCAGCTGACTGCGCTGGACCAGCAGGCGCACGGGCTGGCGCGTCCGGCGTTGATCGCCTGGCTGCTGCGTCAGCCGGAGCCGGTGCGGGTGTTGGAACAACACGGCCACATCGCCGGGTTTGCCGCGCTGCGCCGCTTCGGGCGCGGTTACGTCATCGGCCCGGTGATTGCCGACAGCGCGGACAACGCCCGTTTGTTGATCGGCGCGTTGATGGCCGAGGTCGGCGGCGAATTCGTGCGTATCGACAGCGACGCCGCGCTTGGGCTGGGAAGCTGGCTGGCCGACTGCGGGCTGCAACAGGTGGACGCGCCGGTCACCATGATCCGCGGCGTACCGTGGCAACCGGAGGCGGGCGGTATGCGTGCCTGGGCGTTGATGACGCAGGCGATGGCGTAATGCATATTCTGTATAAGTCGGTGGCGGAGCGTGGGCGGCAGTGGGCGGAAATTATCGCCCGCCGTTATCCGCACGCCCGTTTCTGGCAATGGCCCGAGGTGCCGGACCCGGCGGCGGTGGAGTATCTGGTGGCGTGGGAGGCATCGGCGGAGCTGATCGCCGGTCTGCCCAATCTGAAAGCGCTGTTTTCGGTGGGTGCCGGCGCCGACCAGTTCAACTATGCGGCGTTGCCGCCGTCGCTGCCGGTGGTGCGCATGGTGGAGCCGGGTATCGTCAACGGCATGGTGGAGTACGTCACCTTTGCGGTGCTGGGGCTGCACCGCGACATGCCGTTGTATCTGCAACAGCAGCGCGAACGGCGCTGGCAAGGGCATCCGCTGGTGCCGGCGTCTCAGCGGCGCGTCGGGGTGATGGGGCTGGGTGAACTTGGCCGGGCGGTGCTGATGCAACTGCAAACGCTGGGTTTTGCCTGTCGCGGCTGGAGCCGCACGCCGAAATCACTGCCGGGCGCGGTCTGTTTTGCCGGTGATGAGCAACGGGCGGCGTTTTTGGCCGATACCGACATTCTGGTGTGCCTGCTGCCGCTGACGCCTGCCACCCACGGCATACTCAATGCGCAACTGTTCGGCCAGTTGCCGACCGGCGCGGCGTTGGTGCAGGTTGGGCGCGGCGCGCAGCTCAATCACGATGACTTGCTGACGGCGCTGAATAACGGCCGCCTGCGTGGCGCGGTGGTGGATGTCGTCGATCCGGAACCACTACCGCCGGCGCATCCGTTCTGGTCGCATCCGGCGCTGTGGCTGACGCCGCACATCGCCAGCCAGACCCAGGCGGACAGCGCGGTAAGCGCGTTGATGGACAACATTGCCCGTTTCGAGCGGGGCGAGCCGATGGTCGGCGTCATCGACCGGCAACGGGGCTATTGAAATATGACGGAAACCGCACCGGTCGAGAGGCTGATGTGCGTTGCCCGGCGAACGTCTTGCCGGGTGGTTAATTACCCTGACCTGCGCCGGCCGATACCGACATCGGAAGCGTGCGCGCCAGTAGCACGTGCAGACAGGCGACCTGTGGGATCAGGCCAGTCAGCATGATCAGGCAGCCAAACACCCCAAAAAGCGTTCCGACGAACTGGCGATGTTGCGTGGTTATCCCGCTTGATAACATGCGCCAATGATCGAATGGTCTACCGGAATGACAAGGCGGCGAAATATAAGATTAGGTCTGGTTTAGCGGCGTGGCCGCCGGTGCCGTTGATGAGAACAGCCGGGACAGATCCGCGTGCATGGCTGCGGCGATCAATCGAAAATCGTGTTCGCTGATGGAGAACAGACCAACGCGCAACGCGTAGCCCCAGTTCGTCCGGCCGGCGGTGAATTCAAGCTGGTTCAGCAGTGGCCGGATGGCTGTTTCCACGCTATCCACCCAGTCGACGTCGCGGCGATGCGGCTCGAAGCCGTCCCCCATGTCGAACCGGTAGGGCTCGCCGCAGTTAATGATGCCGATAGCCGTGAAGCGCTGGTGGCGTTCCTTCCCTTTGAACGTCTGGTTGGGGGAGTAATAGGCGAATCCGTCGCCGGGCCGGGCGCGTTTCAGGGCGCTGAGCTTGCCGTGGCAGACCTGAATGTATCCCCCGTCGAGCGCGTGCCGGACGTGTTCGGCGGAAACCACGCCGACCCAGTAACGGCGCGGCTGGGGCTGGTCATGGGGCGATAACGTGAATGGGGTAGGGGATAGCATGGCGTTTCCTTCTCGGTTGGGTACCCGAAAAGGTACGCGCGGCAACTGACAGATTGTGTCAGCAGTCGTTGCCATCGGGTCTTTCCTGCCGTGATTTCGGCTCGCACCATTTCTTGTGTGGTCGCTATTGAATGGTGCGGTTACGCCCTTCGCGCTTAGCGGTGTAGAGGTTTTTATCCGCCAGCGGAAACAGCTCATGCACCGTGTCCACCAGGTATTTTCCCGACGTCGGCGCATGCGCGATGCCGATGCTGACGGTGACCGGCACCGGCTGCTGATTGAACATAAACGGGGTCTGCTGGATGGTCTGGCGTAGCCCGTCGGCCAGTCGATAAAACGCCGACGGGCTGTAATTGAAGCAGACCACGGCGAACTCTTCTCCACCGATGCGGCTGACCAGCCCCTGCGAGGGAACGGCCTGTTTGATCACGCCCGCCACCTGACGCAGGATTTCATCACCGCAGTCGTGCCCGAAGCTGTCGTTGATGTTTTTGAAATGGTCGATGTCGATCAGCATGATGTTGACCGCGTTTTGCAGCGCTTTGATGCTCCGGTCTTGTGCCGTCAGCGCTTCGCTAAAGCCGTAGCGCGACAGGGTCTCGGTGAGAAAATCATGGCTGGCCTGTTGCAGCAGGCGGGCGTTCAACTGGCGAATGGTGCGGGCGTTGGTGGCCATCATCAGCGGGCTGAAGATAGTGGCGGCGATGCCGATGCGGGCGATGGTGACCTGATGCATAAACAGCGGATCTTGCGAACCATACAGCGCGTAAACATGTTCTGCCGTCAGAATCAGCTCGGCGGATCCGATACACAACGTAATCAAGCGAACCAGCCACAGCGGATAGACGATGGCGCACCAGGTCAGCGCCGGTAACGGAAACGCCAGAATGGCGACCGGGCCGAGCAGCGGGGCCACGCAGATCGACAGCAGCAACAACAACAGCGGCAGCGCGTCCGACAGCCGCAGCGCCGGCAAACGCAGCGGGATTTGGCTGCGCAGGGTCAACAGTAGCGGCAGGAACAGCACCGCGGTGTAGAACTGATCGCTGAACCAGTTGAGAAAGTTACTGCGAAACACCGCGGCCGGAAAACGGGGCCAGGGCTGTTGCGCCAGCGCGCCGACGATGCCGCAGGCCAGCGCCGCTATCATGCAGGCGACGAAGACATACAGCGAGCTGATCATGTCGGTTTCCCGGCGGGCCAGGAAACCGGGCCAGTTGAGCAACTGGGTGAGGACGAAGATAAACGCGATATTAGCGGAATTGATGGTAAACGCGGTCAGTCCCCAGCCGTAAAACAGGGAGTCCTGCAGGATCATCGCCGCGTAAGATACGGCGTAATACCAGGGATTATTCAGATACCGGCAGCGGTAAAACAGCGCGGCGACGATGATGTTCACCGGCCAGAATACGGACAGGTCAAGGTCGGAAAGCCGGGTGTGCGCGCCGATGCTGCAGCCAATCAGCGTTACCATGAAGACGTTCAGGCTGTTTAACCCGGTGCTGTCGTTTTTAAATAAAGCCAAATTCAGATGCATGCCGTCAATCCACTGTCAGTTTATAGCCTTCCCCTGGCGCTAGGTCGCTGTCGGCCTTTGCTGCGTGCTGGCAGCGGCGGGTCATGCGTAGAGCCGGTATGATACCTTGCTAAAGGTAAAGGGCATGATTATAGGTAAAAGGTATGAAAAAAAGCCTGTTTGGCGCTGTTTCTCTTCTATTTTATTTCTGACAATTCGTTATGAGCAATAAAACGAATATGGGGTAGTGTGTCCCTTTGTGATCGAGATTGCCGGCGCGGAATGGGACATGGTTGTCGGGGCGGGAAGATCATGCCGGAACCGGCTAAACCTGCCGCGGCATTGGCCTGTTTCCGGTCGCATCGACGTGCTCGACGGTACGAGAGATAAAAGAGGAGAGGGTGGCGGGGTAGTCGGCGTGGGTTATCGCGTTAGCTGGCATCCGGTCGCATGGCGTTTCGTTATGAGCGCCGTACGGTTTTATGCTTTTTAATCGTGTCACAGTGATATCGGGCATTAACTTTTTCTCACATTAATTTTCCCGTCAATAATTGTTCCGTCAATATCTGTTCCGTCAATATCTGTTCCGTCGATAAAAACAGCGCAATGAGAATTATCAGGCCGCCGGAGATCCGGCTGACGATTTGCGCCGCCCTGGGGCGCGTCTGCAGCACAACCTTTGAGCCATACCCAACCAGCGAATAGACCGCCCCACGGCTGAATATATGCGGTGAGAGGTGTCGGGAGGCATGGCGCCGTATCAGCGGAAGCGCCAGGCAGTCAGACGCCGTTCCGCCAGCGTGATGAGCCGATAAAATAGTGTGCTGACCAGTGCTATCAGCACCACGCCGGCGATCACCCGTTCCGACTGGAACAGTTGCTGGGCGCGGATCATCATGCTGCCAATACCGTTGCCGGAAGCGATGAAGTATTCCGCGCCGATGGTGCCGACCCAGGCGTGCATCAGCGACAAGCGTAGCCCGGAGAACAGCGCCGGCAGCATCGCCGGCAACGTCAGCCACCGCAGCCGCTGCCGCGCGCTGAGGCGCAACACGCGCGCGGTTTCCAGCAGCGACGGCGGCAGATGGCGAACGCCCTGATAGCTTGCCAGCAGCGCGGGGAAAAACGCTGCCAGCGCGATGAACACCACTTTGGCGCTCTCTTCCATCCCGAACCAGGCGGTGAGCAGCGGCAGCCAGGCGAACAGCGCGACGCTGCGCAGCGCGGAGAGCAGCGGCGTCAGCAGACGATCGGCCACGCGGTGGCGACCCAGCAGACCGCCCAACAGGCAGCCCAGGCCGGCTCCCAGCGCGAACCCCGCCAGCGTGCGGGACAGGCTGGCGCTCAGCGCGGAGGTCAATTCCCCGCTGCTCAACCCGGCCAGCAAGGCGGTCACCACCTCACGAGGCGCGGGCAGAAACGCGGCATGCACCCATTGCCGATCCGTGGCAAGTTGCCAGAGCAGGCACAATAGCGCGGGCAGGATCCAGCCGGCCAGCGCGTGCCAGGCGGCGTGCGGCGTCGGGCTTTCGTGGCTCAGCACCGGCGCAGGCCAGAAAATCCAGCGCCGTTCCAGCCGTTGCAGCGCCTGCTCGCCCGCCAGACCGAACGCGCCGATCGCCAGTATGCAGACGAACACCAGATCCAGCATAAACAGCTGACGACTTTGCACCATCAGGTAACCCAGCCCTTCGCTGGATGCCAGCAACTCCACCGCGATCAACGACACCCAGCCTTGCGAGAACGCCAGCCGCGCGCCGGTCATCACGTACGGCAGCATGGCGGGGATCACCAACCGGCGCAGCCGGGTCAACCGGGGCAGGCGCAGCGTGCGCGCCATCTCGTAGAGTGTCTGCGGCGTCTGGCGGATGCCGGCGCAGGTGCACAGCGTGACCGGCACCGTCACCGCCTTGATCAGCACCACCAGTTTCAGCGCTTCGCCGATACCCAGCGCCAGCATCAACAGCGGGATCCAGGCCAGCGTCGGGATTTGCGCCAGCACGTTGAACAGCGGCATGCCGAGCCGGTCCAGCGTGCGGCTAAGGCCAAACAGCACGCCGAGCGTCAGGCCGAGCGCGATGCCGCCCGCCAGCCCGAACGCCAGCCGGGCAAGGCTAACCAGTAACTGGGGTGCCAGCTCCTGCGGAATGAAGTCGCGCGCGCTGTCCGCCACAGTGGCGGGGGAAGGCAGAATTTGTTCCGACATCCAGTCGTAATGGCTGGCGAGCCACCAGCCGCACACCAGCAGCAGCGGCATCAGCAGTGCGCCGCACGCCGCCGACAGCGGGGCGAACGACCACGGGCGCGGCGGGTTAAGCGTCAGTTTGGGCATCGTCGACATCGTCATGGCGTGCGGTGTTTACTTGCGGGTTAGTAACGACAAACGGGTGATGCCCGCTTTTTCCAGATCGGCCAGCAGCGCGGCCACCGCGCCATAGTTGGCGGCGTCTTCCGCCTGCACCTGCACCACCAGCTCCGGATTGGCGGCTTTGGCCTGTTGCAGGCGCGCCGTCAACGCTTCGCGGGGCAGCGCTTCCTTGTCGATAAACAGCTGCTGCGACGCATCAAGGCTTACCACCAGCGGACGCGGCGAATCGGCCGGCGCCACCGCCGCCGTTTTGGGCAGGCGAATCGGGATGCTGTTGGTCAGCATCGGCGCGGTGACGATAAACACCACCAGCAGCACCAGCATCACGTCCACCAGCGGGGTGATGTTCATTTCGCTCATCACCTCGTCATTGTCGCGGGAAGCAAACGCCATGATTACACCACCTCCCGGATCGTCTGCACCGCATACGGCGCGGCCGGTTGCTCCGGGGCGAGGCGGAACTCCTGCGCCTGCGCCACGCTATAAATGTCATGGGCAAAGTCGTCCATGTCGGCCACTTCCAGCTTCAGCCGGCGCAGAAAATAGTTGTAAATCAGCACCGCGGGCACAGCCACCGCGATGCCGATACCGGTGGCGATCAACGCATTGCCGATAGGACCGGCGACGGTGTCCAGACTGGCGGAGCCAGACTGACCAATGGTCTGCAACGCCGCCATGATGCCCCACACGGTGCCGAACAGGCCGATGAACGGCGAGGTGGTGCCGATGCTGGCCAGCAACGCCAGGCCGTTTTCCAGCGCGCGACGCTCGCGCTGGATTTGCTGCTGCAACGCCCGCTCGACCCGGTCTTGCAGATGCGCGATCGGCGTGATGCGGTCTTTCACCCGTTCCAGCGTCAGCTGTGTGGCGCGCGCCAGGTTCGCCAGCGCGCCGGGATGGGCGACATCGCGCAGCGCGGCGTCGATGTTTTCCCGCTGCCAGAACAGCTGGCGGAACTGTTGATTACGCCGCCGCTGGCGGGCGTACTGCGCCAGTTTGAGCAGCCCGATGGACCAGGTGACGAGCGAGAAAAACAGCAGCAACAGGATCACGCCCCCTTCCGGGGACAGCAGAGCGATATGTTCGAGCGTCATAATAGGGATGCCTCTATGAGTTCAGGGTGAAATCGACAGGAACCACGACCCAGCCGCTTTCCGGCTGGTCGCCCCGGCGGGCCGGTACGAACGACCAGTGCTGCACCGCCTCGCGGGCGGCGGCGTCCAACGTCGGGTATCCGCTGGAGCGTTGCAGACGAATGGTTTGCACTTTGCCGTCCGGCCGCACCTGGACATTGAGCAACACCGTGCCTTCCCAGCCACGGTTAATCGCTACGTCCGGGTAAGCGGGCGGCGGGTTGCGCAGATAGGCGGCGCTGGCGGAAGGCGGCGTCACCGGTGCAGTCGCCGTTGGCGTTGCGGCGGGAGTGGTCGAAGCGGTATTGACGGGCGCGCTCTGCGGCGCAGGCGCTGCCGGCTGGCGCGGCGTCGCCGGTTTTTTCGCTATCGGTTTGACCGGTTTGGGCGTCTTCACCTGCGCGGTTTCATGGACGCGCGTGGGTTGCGGCGGCGTTAGCGCCTGTTCATCCACCGGCGGTTCGACAGCAGGCGGCGGTTCGTCCGGCGTGCTCTCGGCCACCGGCGTCGGTTCCGGCGGCATGGTTTGGGACAATATTGCTTGGGACGGTATTGCTTCAGCCGGCGTAGCCTCAGCCGGTGCGGCGGCGAATTCGATGGTGACCGGCAGCGGGCGCGGCGGCACCAGCGTCGGCGCCGACGGTCGCAACGCCAGCGGCACCAGCACCGCGGCGTGCAGCGCCAGCGCCAGCGTCAGGGTGAGCCACCTTTCCGACCGTCGCCCGGACAAGGCGGCCGGCCAGGCCGGCGCAATAGCGCGGGCGGCAGCCGGTCGGGGGGATGCGCCGCTGCCCGATGTGTCCGGCCAGTTGACGCTGGCAGCCCCGGCGTACAGGGGATGAGTCATGATGGCGTTACTCCTCAAGAAAGCTGGCGCCGCGAATATCCGCGTGGCTGAGCATCGGTTGGATCGGGTTTTAGCGAAAATACCGGACCATAAATAACGATTAACCAGAAAAGATAAATAACGGTTTTGTCGATTCTTAATCATTTGCTTTTGATGTCAAATGCCATATCTCGCTATCAATATGCCGTCTTTTATCAATTGAGTCGGCTGGGGTTTCTGTAGCGTCAGCCGTTATTTAGTTTCCCGGTTAGATGGCATTTACCCTAATCGTCGGCGGGAAAAAAAGGCTAATGCATCATCGGTATAGTTTTTTTGCGTTTGCTGCATGAGGCGGGCAACGCCGATATTTCCTGTTTTAGTTAATTCATAAAAATACAAATGCCATTTTTATATTAGCCAGTTTATTCCCCACCCTTTAAATGTTGCCGAAGCAAACACAACGATAGATCAGCGCAGCAATAGATCAGCGCAATCCAATCCGCTGATGACGTTTCACTCTGGGGGAAATATGAAGCAAACGGGAAAACACTGGTTACTGTCCGGCCTGCTGGCCTTAACGACGTTCTGGCACGTGGGAGCGCAGGCGGCGAGCGCCACCGAGATCCGCATTGCGGTGTCGGATATCGGCGCTGGTTCTCAACCGAGCGGCGGCGGGCTGGTGGATCTGATTTTCAGTCAGAAACGGCTGGAGCGGGAGTTCGCCCGCGACGGCATTAGCGTTCGCTGGTTGTTTATCAAAGGCGCCGGGCCGGTGATCAACGAAGGCTTCGCCAACCATCAGATCGATATGGCGTATCTGGGCGATCTGGCCAGTATTATCGGCCGTTCGCGCGGGCTGGACTCGGTGGTGATTGGCGCGGCGGCGCGCGGGGTCAACCACTATCTGGCGGTGTCCCGCGGTTCGCCGATCCACCGGCTGGAGGATCTGAAAGGCAAGCGGGTGGGGTTGTTTCGCGGCACCGCGGCGGAACTGTCGTTCGTTACCGCGCTGCACTCCCGCGGGCTGAGCGAGTCGGACATGAAAATCATTAATCTGGACTTCGCCGCCGCCAGCGCCGCGCTGGCCGCCGGCCAGATTGACGCCACCTGGGGCGGCAGCAACGCGCTGGCGCTGCGCGATAAAGGGTTGGCGGATATCGCGGTATCAACCCGTGATTTGCAGGGCGCGGGGCAGTTGACCGGGTTGATTCTGGTCGACGGCAATTTTGCCCGCCAGAATCAGGATCTGCTGGCGCGTATTATTAAGGTACAGAAAGAAGCCTCCACGTGGGCCAGTCAACCTGCCAATCGGGATAATTATATTCAGCTGCTGGCGACGCAATCCGGTTATCCGGAAAAATTACTGCGCGAAGATTTGGACGATATGCCGCCGTTATCCCAATTATTATCGCCGGAGTTGGACCCCGCGTTTGTCGCTATTCTCAAACAATCCGTTGCGCTGGCGTATGAGGCGAAATTAATCCGTAAATCCTTTTCGGTGGAGGAATGGCTTGATAGCGCATTTTTAAAACGTCAGCGCTGATTTATCTTTCATTTATTATTTTCTTCTCTCCGCCTTATTTATTGTCGCGCTGGCGCGGCAAGGGCGGCTTTATTTAAAAACTGGGGTGGATATGGGTAATAAAAAAACGATTTTCTGGCGATACCCGGTCGTGCTTGGCAGCGTGCTGGCGATGCAAGGGCTGGCGCAGGCGGCCGATACGCCGACGACCGCGGCCAACGCTGCGGCGACGCCGGATGCTGCGACAAGCGCCGAGGCCACGGCGGCCCCCGCGCAGGCGGTACGGCTCAAACGGGTACAGGTTAACGCGCAGCGTCGACAGGCGCAGCAGCAAACCAGCCTGGCGTCGGTGGTGGACGGCAAGGAACTGGAGCAGGATCGGCTCTACCGCTTTGAAGATCTGTCGCAGGCGGTCACCGGCGTGGATATCGCCGCCGCGGATGCGCTGGATACCCGGGTGACCATTCGCGGCATCGGCGACGGCGGCGGCAGCGAAATCAACATCGGCATGCCAAGCAGCGTCGGGCTGTTTCTGGATGGGGTGTACCTGTCCCGCCCCGGCATGTTGTCCAACGACCTGCTGGATATTGACTCGGTCAGCGTGCTGAAGGGGCCGCAGGGCACGCTGTACGGCTTTAACACCACCGGCGGCGCGGTGGATATTCGTAGCCGCAGGCCGACGTTCAAACCGGAAGTGTCGCTGGAACAGTCGTTCGGCCAGCGCGGCTACGTTCAGTCCAAACTGATGGCGTCCGGCGCGCTCAGCGACAACTGGGCCGGGCGCATCAACCTGTCGCACACCGAAAAGGGCGGCTACGTCTACAACGTACAAAACGGCCACCAACTGGGCGGCAGCAACAGCAACGGCGTACGCGGTCAGTTGCTGTACCAGCCGGATGATGGCTTCAGCCTGCGCATCATCGGCGATTACAGCGAGGCGACCAGCTACCCGGTGATGTCGCTGGTGGACAGCCACCCGGTCGGCGGCGTGGATCAGTTCCGGAGCCGCGCGGCGGCGGTCGGGGCGCGGGTGGTGGACGGCCGTCAGGTGGCGCTGGACGACGAAACCAAAAACCGCGTCGCGCAGGGCGGCGGCTCGGTGGAAGCCAACTGGCGGCTGCGCAACGGCTATACCCTCAATTCATTGTCATCGCTGCGTTATTTCCGCTTTCTGCCCAGTACCGCCGACGGCCTGAGTATTCCGCTGTATCAGGACAGCGGCGCGGACGCCCGCGACCGCACCTGGGGGCAGCGCTTCTGGGTGGATTCGCCCAAAGGCGGCCTGGCGGATTATTCGTTCGGGGTGGATTATTGGGGCGAGAATCTGGATACCTTCGCGCATGACCATTACTACAACAACGCGCGCGTCACCCGCTGGTATGGCAACACCAGCAACACCGGTAAATTCGTACAACGCTTCGGCTCGCTGGAAGATACGGTGTATTCGGCTTTTGCCCGCAGCACCTGGCATCTGGGCGACCGGTTCGACCTGACCACCGGCGTGCGGGAAACCTACGAGAAGAAAACCGGCACCTTCCGCCGCATCAACAAAAACGATTTCGACTCCGGCGACCTGTCGCAGAGTCATCACCTGCCGTCCGCCACCGTCAGCCTGAACTGGTACGCCACGCCCAATGTGACGCCGTACCTGACGCTGGCCTACGGCGAAAAGGCCGGCGGCCTCAACATCTCGTCCGGGGCGGCGAAGCAGGCGGGCGTCGATAGCCTGTACATCAAGCCGGAGAAAACCCGCGCCGCGGAGCTGGGGGTGAAAACCCACTGGCTGCAACGCCGGGTGGAGTGGAACACCGCGCTGTTCTGGAATGAAGTCAGCGAGTTCCAGACCACCGCCTACGATGAAGAAACGCTGAGCAGCTATCTGGTGAACGCCGGTAAATTCCGCTCGCGCGGCGTGGAGTCGCAACTGGCGCTGCGTCCGGTCGATGGGCTGACGGTGAGCCTTAACGGCACCTTGCTGGATGCCAGCTATCTGGATTTCAAGAACGCCAGGTGCCCGCCGGAAGTGACGCTGGCGGCTAACCCGCCCGCCTCCTGCGATCTCAGCGGCGAGCGGGTATTCAGTTCGCCGAAGCTGACCTACAACGCCCGCATCCGCTATGAGTGGCAAGCCTTCAATAACCTCCAGGCGTTTGTGGCCGGTCGCTGGGCCTGGCGCAGCTGGGCCTACGGCACGGTGGATAACTCCGACTTTACCCGCATTCCGGCTTACGGCGTGCTCAACCTGTCCACCGGGGTGAGCGGCAAACAGGACGGACACGCCTGGCGCGCCACCCTGTGGCTGAATAACGCGCTGGATAAAACTTACTACCGCACCGTCAAGTCGGGCGATTACGGGTCGGCGTACGGCGTGCTGGGTGAACCGCGCACGCTGGGGATCACGCTGGGTTATGACTTCTAAGGATACGCCGATGCCACTGCATGATACCTCGCGCCGTCGTTTCATCCGTAACGGCGCCTTGCTGGCGCTGTCGGCGCCGCTGTGGAACCGGGCGCTGGCGGCGCGTATGCCGGGTGCCGGCGTGCCTGCCGATGCGACGCCGACGGTCCGGCTGGACTGGCTGGAACGGCAACCGCCCGCCAGCTTCGGCGGCGTGACCTGGGGCGTGCCCTGGCCGCCGGGGCGGGTGCCCGCCGACAGCGGGTTCGTACTGGGCGAAGACGGCCAGGCGGATCGCGCGTTGCAGAGCTGGCCGCTGGCCTACTGGCCGGACGGCTCGCTGAAGTGGTCGGCCCACGCGCTCGGCGCTGAGCGCACGCCCGGTCACGGGCTGTCGCTGCGACCCGTGCCGGCGGCGGCTGCAATGGGTGACGCCATCGTCACCGAAACGGCGCAACACTGGGTAGTGGATACCGGCCGGCTGCGCTGTCAGGTGCCGAAAAACGGCGAACGATTGATCGGTGAACTGTGGCAGGACGGCAGGCTGGCGCTCGGCAACGGTCGTCTGGTGTTGCAGATCCAGTCCGGCGAAGGGACGGACGGGACACTGACGGTGGAGGCGTTTCAGGGGCGGGCCACGCAGGTCACGCTGGAGCAGAACGGGCCGCAGCGCGCGGTCATCGCGCTGCGCGGCGTGCATCGCCATGCCGCGTCGGATGGCGTCACGCGTCTGCCGTTTGTGGTGCGGCTCTATTTCTACGCCGGTTCGGCGTCGCTGCGCCTGCTGCACACCATTATTTATGATGGCGACGAGCGGCAGACCTTCATCAAAGGGCTGGGGGTAGCGTTTGATGCGCCGCAGCAGGGCGAGCTGCACGACCGCCACGTGCGCTTTACTTCGGCGCAGGGCGGGCTGTTTCGGGAAGCGGTACGCGGCCTGACCGGCCTGCGACGCGATCCGGGCGAGGCGGTTGTCGCCGCGCAACTGGCCGGCAAGGCCACGCCGCCGGTCACGCAGTTTCCCCCGGCGGTGGGCAAGCGGCTGGACTATGTTCCGGCGTTCGGCAGTTACCGGCTGACCCAGCATCACCCCGACGGCTACCAGATCCACAAACGCACCGCCGCCGGGCAGGGCTGGCTGCTGTCCGCCACCGGACAGCGGGCCTCCGGCACCGGCTATCTGGGGTCGCCCACCGGTGGGGTAGCGTTCGGTATCCGCCATTTCTGGCAGAGCTATCCGGCTTGCCTGGAGATTGAGCAGGCACATACCGATCTGGCTACGATCACGCTGTGGCTGTGGTCGCCGTACGCGGAACCGATGGATCTGCGCTTCTACCACGACGGCATGGGGCAGGCGAGTGTCGAACAGCAGCGTGAGGCGCTGGAGATCACCTACGAGGATTACGAGCCGGGCTTCGCCACCCCGGAAGGCGTCGCCCGCACCAGCGAACTGTTTCTCGATGTGCTGCCCGCTACGCCGGACAGCGACACGCTGCTGGCGATGGCCCGCCGCCATCAGCAACCGCCGCTGCTGGTGGCCGACGGCGCCGATTTGCAGCGCGCCGTCGCGTTTGGCCCGGTATGGTCGCCGGCCCCCACGGGGCATAAGCCGCAACCGGCGCTGGATGCGCAACTGGCGTGGTATTTCGACTTCTATCAGCAGGAGGTGGAACAGCGGAAATGGTACGGCTTCTGGGATTTCGGCGACGTGATGCACACCTACGATGGCGATCGCCATGTCTGGCGTTATGACGTGGGCGGCTACGCCTGGGATAACTCGGAGCTGAGCACCGATCTGTGGCTATGGTACTACTTTCTGCGTAGCGGCCGGGCGGACGTGTTCCGCATGGCGGAAGCCATGACTCGCCACACCGGCGAGGTGGACGTGCACCATGCCGGCCGCTTCCAGCCGCTTGGGTCGCGCCACAACGTGCGTCACTGGGGCGACAGCGCCAAGCAGTTGCGCATTTCCACCGTGGCGAACCGGCGTTTTCTGTATTACCTGACCGCGGATGAACGTATCGGCGAGCTGATGGATGAGCAGGTGGAGGCGCTGCGCACCCTGCAACGGGTGATGCCGGGCCGCAAGATCGGCCAGCCACCGCCGGCCGACGAACGGCTGGTCAGCCTCTATTTCGGCACCGACTGGGGCGCGGTGGCGGCAGCCTGGCTGACCGCCTGGGAGCGGCGGCATGATGCGGCGATACGCGATCGTCTGCTCAACAGCATGCGGTCGATTGCGGCCCAGCCGCACGGCTTCTTCACCGGGCTGGCGGAGATGGACCCCGACACCGGCGTATTCCGGCCGGTAGCGGCCGACCAACTCGTTATTTCGCATCTGAGTGCGGTGTTCGGGCTGGCGGAGGTGTGCGCCGAACTGTTGCAGGTGCTGCCGGACCCGGCGTTCGAGCGCGCCTGGCTGGACTATTGCCGCCTGTACAACGACCCGAAGGCGTTGAGCGCGTTTGTCGGTCAGCCGGTGAAAAAGCGCAATCTGGTGCAGGGCCATGCCCGGCTGAGCGCCTTTGCCGGCTGGCATCAGCACGACAAGGCGCTGACCCGGCGCGCCTGGCGCGAGTTTGTGGACGGCGAGGGCGGTATTGTCCACCCCAACCGGCGGGTACGGCTGCTCACGCCGCCCGCGGTGCTCTATCCGGTGAAAGAGGCGGAGATCGATTCGTCGATCGATCAGCGTTCCGGCAGCACCGTCGTCACCAATCTGTCCACCAATGCGGTGGCGCAGTGGGGGCTGACCGCTATCGCCATGCTGGCGCTGGCGGGAGACGCACCGCCCAAATAGCGATACGTCAGGCAACGACGGGCCAGATAGCCACAGGCCCGATAACGGCGCAATCCGGATAATCACGCCCGCCGCAGCGGGCTGCAACCGTACATCATCACAATAAAACATCATCACAATAAAACATCATCACAACAGAACATCATCAGGACATGATCAATGACGGACACAGGCTATAGCGCACAGCGCACGGTTATGGAAAGCCACGCCGGTCAGGCGTGTACCGCCGCCACGGAAGGCGATTTTCACCAGCAATCAAATCCCCATCAATTCACCCTGCAATGGGCGCAAGCCGCTGACGGAAAACCGTTGTGCTGGCGGGTGGAGCAGGAAGATCCGGCGCGCACCCGCATCGGTGTTGACGAACACGCGTTGACGCTGGACAGCGCCGCCGGGCTGACGGTGTGGCTCGACCAGCCGCTATCCGGCAGGTATCGCATCAGTTATCTGCGCGAAGTCTTGGTGCAGGGGCAGCCGAACGATCGGCTTTCCGATCTCAATCAGTTTTGGGCGGCGCGGGACCCGGCTCGCGCGTCGTTGTTCACCCGTCACGGGGTGCTGGGTGAATACGATAATCTGGCGCTGTATTACGTTGGCATGGGCGGCAACTGGAACAGCACCACCCGTTTTCGCTACTACAACGGCCTCGGCGAGCGACAGTTGCTGGGGGAGTTCACCGATGAAGCGCATTTGCTGCGCGCCGGGCAGCGTTATCGGGTGACCATTGAGGTGGACAGCACCGAAACCCGTTTCCTGATCGATAACCAGCTCTACTTTCGCGCTCACTATGCCGCACCGCCGGCCAGCGGCTATTTCGGCCTGCGGACGGTATTTTCGCGGCAGACAATCAGCCAGTTCAGCGTCACGCCGCTGTAGTGTCGGAAGCGCTGATGCGGTGCGGCGCCTGATCCACCTGCAAAAACATGGCGATCAGCCGCTGCGACAGCCACGACAGGCGGGAGTCGGCGCGGCTGACGATGCCGTAATGGGTGTAAAACTCGTCGGTGTCGTCGTCCAGCCCGGTGATTTTCAGCATGTGGATGCCGTCCGGCGGCTGTTGTAACGGCCCGTGGCGATGATTGGTGGTGCCGATGGCGTCGGACTGGCGGATCACATCCAGCAGGCTGTAGCCGTTCTCGCACTCAATGCTGGTGCGGATATCCTGCTGGCCGCTCAGCCGCACCAGCGCCTGACGCAGGTTGGGTGGGCGCACCGTGGCCGCCAGCGGGTAGCTGAACAGTTGCTCGACGCTGATTTCATCAAACGCCGCCAGCGGATGCCCCTGACGACAGCAGAAGCCCCAGCGGTGCTGGCTCAGCGGCTGCACGTTGTAGCGGGCGTCCAGCTCGAAATGGCGGGTATCGGCGACGATAAAGGCAAACTCTTCCGCCATCAGGCGTTGCCCCAGCGCCTGCCAGTTATCGACCCGGAACATCAACCGCACCCGTGGATACTGGCGGGAGAACTCGCCGATCACCTGCGGCATCAGCCAGGCCGCCGGCGCCGGGCCGCAGCCGAAATGCACCTCGCCGCTCTCTTTTTCGCTGAACTGTTCGATATCGTTGATTAAATCCTGCGCGTGGCGGGTGAGGCGGCGGGCGTGTTCCAGCACCAGCAGCCCTTTCTTGGTGGGTTCCAGATTATGGTGACGGTCGATCAGCCGCGCGCCCACGCTCTGTTCCAGCGACTGGATGCTGCGGCTGAACGCCGACTGTGAAATGTTCATAGCCAGCGCCGCCGAAGTGAAATTACGGTGCTCGATCAGCGCAATAAAGTGGCGTAACTGACGCAGGTCGATATTCATGGTATTCAGGGCACTGTGGTGCGGCGGAGAGACAGACTGAGCAGGCTACCAGCCCGACGACCCCGTCAACAAATAACCAATACGGCGGCGATATGACAGGTTGTTATATGTCAGAAACGGTGCGAGCGGGCAGGAACAACACCCCTCCCGCCGGCGCGGGAGGGGACGGGGATTAGACGTAGGAATCGTCGTCGTCGTAGGAATCATCAGCCGCGAAATCGTCGTAGCCGCTGTTCTGCGGTTCGTCGTCGGCGTTGCTGTTCCAAAAGTTGTTGCCGGCACCGGCACCGTTGAACGTATCCAGATTGTCCGCACCGAAATCCCGGAAGCTGTCGCCGACGTTACCCAGCGGGTTCTCGTTGAGCACCGGATTTTCGTTGATGATGTTGATGATTTCTTCCGGCTGCGAGCGGTGGAACATGCCGGTCAGCATATCGGCCAGCACCACGCCGCCCGCCACGCCGGCGGCGGTCTGCAACGCGCCGCTCAGAAAACCGCCCGCACGGGACGGCGCCGGTTGCGCATAGCCCGGCGCAGGCTGGCCGTAACCCGGTGCCGGCGGCGTATATCCCATCGGCTGACCGTATCCGGCCGGCTGGCCATAACCCGCCGGTTGCGACGGCTGCGGCGCGCTGTTGCGACTGCCGCCGCCAAACAGCCCGGCCAGAAAACCGCCGCTGCTTTGCTGTGGACGGGCAGAGGCTTCCTGCGTCAGTCGGTTGACCTCGGCTTCCAGCTCTTTCACCCGCTGATCCAGCTGTTTCAGCGCCGCTTCCTGAATAATCATCGCCTGCGCCATGTAGTAAGGCGCGGCTGGCTGCTGGCGAATGTGGTCATTGATTTGCTGTTCTGCCTTGAGATCCCGAGGGCCCGTGTTGGTCTCGGCTGTTTTCAGTCGGCTAAACAGACCATCAATAAGGCGTTGTTCTTCAGATTGCATAGGATTACCTCAAGAGATATTGGATTGCGGACCCGTCTAATCAGGCCGGTCCTGCGGCTGTTTTGTCACACCCTTCGCCGCCATCCTACTGCGTTCCTGCGGGCTAATACACGATTGTCGGGTAAAGCTGCTTACAAATTTGTTACCAATTACGGCAAACCGACGCCGGTCGTTCTGCCGGTTTTCGTCTTACTTTTTCCGCTATTGATATTTTACCTGCCGGAGGAAATGGTGATTAATACTTTCACACGCCGGAAGCCTGCCAGAACGGGCTTCCGGGCCGTGCAGCTACGCTGAGCGAAGGGATACGCCGCTCAGGCGAAACAGGACGGCCTGCACGGTTGGAAGGCGTCATTTTTTTATCCGTTTTACGAACCGGTTTCCCATTTATCGACCAGGAGGAATCACCATGTCCCGTCTGTGTTGTTGCGGCTGCTCCATGCTGAATGTTTCGACATTTGTTAATTTCATTGATGGAGTCCGCCATGAGTCAACCCGCATCCCTGCCCGTACTCGACTTTTCCCTGCTTGACGGCAATGCCCGGCAACGTGCCGATTTTCTGCAACGCCTGAATCACGCCGCGCGTGAAACCGGCTTCTTCTATCTGACCCACCACGGCGTCGACCCGGAATTGCAACAACGCGTTCAACGGCTGTCGCGCGCTTTTTTTGCCTTGCCGGACGCGGAAAAACAGCGGGTGGCGATGATCCGCTCTCCCTATTTTCGTGGCTATAACGTCGCGGGCGCAGAGCGTACCCGCAGCGAACCGGACTGGCGCGAGCAGTTCGATATCGGGGCCGAGCGCCCGCCGCTGCGCCTGTTATCCGGCGATCCCGCCTGGCGACGGCTACAGGGGCCGAATCAGTGGCCTGTGTCGCTGCCGGAACTGAAAACCGCATTGCTGGAGTGGCAGCAAACCCTGACCCGCATTTCGCTGCGTTTACTCCGTGCCTTCGCTGAAGTGCTGGGGCTGCCGATAACCGCGTTTGATGCGCTGTACGGCGATAAACCCAGCGAGCATATCAAGCTGATTCGCTATCCGGGCCGGGCGACGGCGGACAGCCATCAGGGAGTCGGCGCGCACAAGGATTCCGGTTTCCTGACGCTGTTGTTGCAGGATCAGCAGTCTGGTTTGCAGGTGGAGGTCGAACCGGATCAATGGGTGGACGCGCACCCGCTGGCGGGGTCGTTTGTGGTCAATATCGGCGAACTGCTGGAGCTGGCGACAAACGGTTATCTGCGCGCCACCGTGCACCGGGTGGTGTCGCCGCCGGCCAGTCAGGAACGGCTGTCGGTGGCTTTTTTCCTCGGCGCGCAGTTGGATGCGGTGGTGCCGGTGTTTCCGCTGTCGCCGGCGCTGGCGAAACTGGCTCGCGGGCCGGCCAGCGACCCGAACAACCCGCTGTTGCGTGAAGTGGGTTGGAATTACCTGAAAGGGCGCTTGCGTTCCCACCCGGAAGTGGCGAAGCGCTACTACGGCGATGTGGTGCAGGCGCAGCAGCAGGCGGTTACCGCCTGAATTCGGTTAGCTATCAAAATGAAAATCATCAAGGGATAACAAAATGAAAAATCATAATTTTTTTGCTCTGACGGCGATGGCATTGGCAATGGGACTGTCGGTATCGGCTCAGGCGGCCGATGCCTTGCGGGTGGCGGCGGATCCGGTGCCGCACGCGGAAATTCTGGAGCAGATTCAAAAGGCGGACCCGTCGCTGAAGCTGAAGGTGGTGGAGTTGAGCGGCAACGTGAACGCCAACGAACTGCTGGCCAGCGGCGATGTGGACGCCAACTACTTCCAGCACGTGCCTTATCTGCGCGATCAGGAAAAAGCGCTGGGCAAAAAATTCGTGGTGGCGGCCACGGTGCATATCGAACCGCTGGGGATTTATTCCCGCAAATACAAATCGCTCCACGAGGTGAAGGAGAACGCCACCGTGGCGGTGCCGAACAACGTCACCAACCTCAGCCGGGCGCTGTACCTGTTGCAGGGGCAGGGGCTGATCAAACTCAAGGCGGGTTATAACGACCCGTCGAAAGATCAGGCGACGCCGAAAGACATCGCCGACAACCCGAAAAAACTGAAGATCAAAGAGATTGAAGCGGCGCAGATCCCCCGTTCGCTGGATGACGTCGACCTGGCGGTGATCAACGGCAACTACGCGCTGGAGGCCGGGCTGGTGCCGTCCCGCGATGCGCTGGGGCTGGAGAGCGCCAGCCATAATCCATACGCCAACATTCTGGTGACCACGCCGGCGCTGCAAAACGATCCGCGTATCAAGCAACTGGCGAAGGATCTGGAGTCCAAAGCCACGGCCGACTTCATCAGTCAGCGCTATAAAGGGTCGGTGATTGCGGTGGCGGGGCAATAACGGATGATTCGCATCGAACGGCTGGGGAAACGCTATCCGGGGTGCGCGCAGCCCGCGCTGGAGAACGTGTCGCTGACCATTCCGTCAGGGGCGGTGTACGGTATTCTCGGGCGTAGCGGCGCGGGCAAGAGCACGCTGATTCGTTGTCTCAATCTGCTGGAGCGGCCCACCGCGGGCCGTATTCTGATGGACGACTGCGACATCGCCCGCCTGTCGCCGCGGGCGTTGCGCCAGCAGCGTCAGCGCACCGGCATGGTTTTCCAACATTTCAATCTGCTGCATGCCCGCACGGTGCGGGATAACGTAGCTGTGCCGCTGGAAATCGCCGGGGTCGGCAGGCGCGAGCGGGAAGCGCGCGTGACGGAATTGTTGGCGTTAGTCGGGTTGAGCGACAAGGCGCTGGCTTACCCGTCACAGCTGTCCGGCGGGCAGAAACAGCGGGTCGGCATCGCCCGTGCGCTGGCGGCGCAGCCGCGTTATCTGCTGTGCGACGAGGCCACCAGCGCGCTCGACCCGGAAACCACCGCGTCGATACTGGCGCTGCTGGCCGACATCAACCGGCAACTGGGGCTGACCATTGTGCTGATCACCCATGAACTGGAGGTGGTCAAAGCCATCTGCGATCACGCGGCGTTGCTGGAGCAAGGCCGCGTGGCGGAAAGCGGCGCGCTGCGAACGCTGCTGGCGGACCCGGCTTCCCGCCTGCGACAGGTGCTGTTGCCGAATCTGGACGCCGAGCGTGCGTTTTTGCGGCGACACGGCGTAGAGGAGGGGGAATTGTGCAAAGTCGCCTGAGTTGGGAAGACTTTTTCCCGATCATGCTGAACGCGACGCTGGAAACCCTGTACATGGTGGGGCTGGCGGCGCTGTTTACCGTGCTGGTGGGGCTGCCGACCGGCGTGTTGCTGTTTATCAGCCGTCAGTCGGGCATCATGCCGTTGCCGCGAGTGAATGCGGTGCTGGGCGGGGTGATCAATGTCGGGCGTTCGCTGCCGTTCGTGGTGTTATTGATTGCCCTGATCCCGTTTACCCGCTGGGTGGTCGGCACGACGTTGGGCAGCACCGCCGCGGTGGTGCCGATTACCGTCGGTGCGTTTCCGTTTTTCGCTCGTATTGTGGAAAACGCGTTGGCCGAGGTGGATCGCGGCCGGATAGAGGCGATTGTGTCGATGGGCGGCACCGTCTGGCATGTGATCACTAAAGCGTTGCTGCCGGAAGCGCTGCCGTCGATTCTGGCGGGCATCACCCTGACGGTGGTGATGCTGATCGGCTTTTCGTCAATGGCGGGGGTGATTGGCGGCGGCGGGCTGGGGGATCTGGCTATCCGCTACGGTTATCAACGTTTCAATCAGCAGGTGATGGCGGGAACGATGATCGTACTGGAGCTGCTGGTGCAACTGGTACAGTCGCTGGGCGACAGGCTGGTGCGTCGGCTGGCCTACCGACGGTAATCTTTTTATCTTATCCTCGATATTGCTGGCATCCAATCGATTGGCTATGAACAACTCTGAGCCCGGTAGCCGGTTTATCCACTGCGTGAAGGCAAGGATTTTACTCCACCAGATGAAGCAGTAGAAACATTACTGAATTTGATTAAACAGGCGACCCGACAAGACATGAAGAAATAGTGAATAAATAGTGCACGTTTGTTTTTGTGACTATTCATCCCTCAGGTATGCGTTGTATAATTTTTTGTATAACGATTGAGGGGAAAAGATGAAACCATTTATTCAACGGGTAATGGCTATTACCTGCTTATGTTTATTGCCATTTCTTGCTAAGGCATCCCGGACAGTGACGGATCAACTGGGGCGTCAGGTAACCATTGCCGATAACGTCGAACGGGTTGTTGTATTGCAGCATCAGACACTGAATATTTTGGTGCAGCTAAACGCCACAGATAAAATCGTTGGCATCCTGGCCAACTGGAAGCAGCAACTGGGCGATAATTATGCGCGCCTGGTGCCTGCTTTGTCTGATAAAGCCGCTCTGGGTGATTTGACCCATGTGGATGCTGAAAAACTGGTTGCGCTGCATCCGCAAGTGGTTTTTGTCACCAACTATGCCCCGCAAGAAATGATCGACAGCATTACCCGTCTGGGGATTCCGGTGATTGCAATTTCGTTGCGCCATGATAACGATCCTGTTCAGGCGGCGAAGATGAATTCAACTCCGGCTAATGAGGATGAGGCCTATAACCAGGGATTGCGCGAAGGCATTGCGTTGATTGGCGAGGTGGTGAATAAGCAGGCTGAAGCGAAAGCATTAATTGATGCGGCTTTTGCCTATCGTCAACGGGTCAGTGCGCGTTTAAAAGGCATTCCGGATAGTGAACGTGTTCGTGCTTATATGGCGAACCCGGATCTCACGACCTATGGTTCCGGGAAATACACAGGACTGATGATGCAACACGCCGGCGCACTGAATGTGGCGGCGGCAACGGTTCAGGGCTTTAAGCAAGTCTCTATGGAACAGGTGATTGCCTGGAATCCTCAGGTGATCTTCGTTCAGGATCGTTACCCTCAGGTGGTGAGCGAAATCACCAAGATGCCGGAATGGCAGGTGATTGACGCAGTGAAGCAGCATCGGGTCTGGTTGATGCCTGAATATGCCAAAGCCTGGGGATACCCTATGCCGGAAGCCATTGGTCTGGGGGAATTGTGGATGGCGAAGAAACTTTATCCATCACGCTTCCAAGATATCGATATGAAGCAAGAAGCAGAACGTTGGTATCAGCGCTTTTATCGCACTCACTATCAGGGTACCGAATAATGAAGGCGCTGGTGGCAGGCAGTTTACGGGCAGTCTGGCAACCGCTTATGGTGAATTTCTATGATATCTGGGGCCTGCGGGTGGAGACGGCTTTCGGCCCGGCCGGGTTATTGCGTGAGCGTATTGAAAAAGGTGAGCCCTGCGACCTGTTTGCTTCTGCTAACCTGGATCATCCCCTGGCCTTGCTGGCTGCGGGTATTGCCGGACAGGTGATGCCGTTCGCCACTAACCGACTGTGTTTGACCGTTGCCAGCAGTTGTATTCGCCCGGAGGATAACTGGTTGTCCCTCTTGACCCGTCCCACCCTGCGCCTGGGGACATCGACGCCTGTCTGTGACCCTTCAGGTGACTATACCTGGCAATTATTTCGCCAGATTGAGTGGAGCCAGCCCGGTGTCGGCCTGGCTATCCAGCAACGAGCGCAGTGTCTGGTCGGGGGCGAAGCGAGTGCTTTGGTTCCTGCCGGGGAGATGGCGGCAAGCTGGCTTATTCAACAAGGCATAGTGGATATGTTTATTGGTTACGCCAGCTATGCACCGCGTTTAAGAAAGATTGCGGGCTTAACGGTATTTGATATTCCTGCTGAGTTCAGCGTCCAGGCACAATACACCCTGGCGGTCATGAATAAAGAGGCAGAGTCTCTGGCCGCATTTCTGTGTTCGACTGTCGCTCAACGGATCCTCAGTGAATGGGGTTTCGGTCCCGGCTCAGGCGGCTGATGTCTTGCGGGTGGCGGCGGACCCGGCTATCCGCTACGGTTATCAGTGTTTTAATCAACAGGTGATGGCGGGCACGATGATCGTACTGGAGTTGCTGGTGCAACTGGTGCAGTCGCTGGGCGACAGGCTGGTGCGTCGGCTGGCCTACCGACGGTAATTTTTTTACCTTATCCACGATATTGCTGGCATCCAATCGATTGGCTATGAATAACCCTGAACTCGGCAGCCGGTTTATCCACTGCATGAGAGCAAGAGTCGCATAAAACAAAAAAAGCACACGGTATTTATCCTGTCAGTGAGGAGAATATAAAATAATCAGGTCGGATGAGTCAGGTAATTTCTAGGAATATTCCATATTCTTTTTATTTCCAGCTTTGCTTTAATCACTCCCGAGGCGGTTACCTGAACGCTTCAGTTATTAACCAGAATATAAAACGTTATTTCCGGTTAATCGCAAATGACTTGTTAAAGGAAATTCATAATGAATATGAAACCCCTGTTTTTAGGCGTTATCCTGGCTGCTTCTTACGCTCACGCGGCATCGACTGAAGTGAGTGCCAAACCGGTAACCGGAACGGCCACCAGCGCGGAAGTGAAAACCACGGCCGTCGCAGACGTCACAGCGAGTCAGGAGGCGAGCGGTAAAACGCTGACGGCGGCACAACCGACGGCTACCGGCACCGATTCACCGGTGAAAACGCATGAGCAGCCAGCGGTGAAAGCGCACAGTGATAAAAAGATTACGCATAAAAAAGCCGTTGTTGAGGGAAAAGAAAACGCAGTGACGGAAAAAACAGGAAAGGAAAAAACAGCGGAGCATAAAATAACGACGGAGAAAAAGAAAAATACCGTAGATAAGCAAGAAGAACAAAAAGCAACAGCGCCGACAACGGCGACTAAAACAGAATAGTTGTTTATCAATTCGATTAATAATTATGCCAGTCACTGAAGGGAGTCAGTAATAACCGAAGCGGTATTATCGGCTGGCGCCCTTATTTTCCGGCTGGTCATCGCCTGTTTTTTGCCTGATGCAGAGAACAGGCAGGATGCCCAGCCGGAAGTTATTTGGCGTTCCGTACCATCTGATGGGTATGAATGGATTATTACGGTTGTCAGGCTTTTTCACTCTGAGGGAAACCTAATGGTTCGAAAATAAGAACGTTGCCTTGATCGGTGAAATAATCCCTCCAGGATTTTGCGATGGTCGTTAAGTCGATGTTTATAGCATCCAGAACGCGATAGGGTTTAGGGGTGCAGTCATACTGAAGTAATGGATTTTTGTGGTCGCCAATATTTCTGTTGATATCGGTTGTAGCATAGCCATCGACGTTGAATACTAAACCACCTTTAGTGGTGATAACGTTTTTTTCGATAATTTTGGCGCCGGCTGACGTGATAAGGTGTATCTGGGGAATATACTGACCTGTTGCCGGTGGCGAATCATGCAAGCGCCCATTAAGATGGTCAAGACAAATTTCCAGCCCAAAGGTCACATTATCAATAGTGAAAATCCCCTGTCCACCCAATCCCGATTGGGATAATTCTTTCCCGGTGCCGACGGGATTGATGTGTTGGCTATTCACATCTCTGGAGCCGCTGACCGGCGTGAGCTGTTGAGTGTTACTATTTTCTCCGACAACACCAATGCGGGCATGGTTAACGTTCCAGTTGAACTCGTTAAAGCCTCCACAATACTTGCAGTTCATACCGGTTGAGAATAACCGTAAAAAATCAATATGTGAGATATATTCCTTATAAACGATAACGCTGTTATCTTTGGTGGCATCGGCATAACCACCTTTTTGAATGAGTGCGACGTTGAATATTTCATAACTACCATCATCGTGCTTGAGATATCCGATCGCTGTACCAAAAACAAACAGCCAATCTTTGAATTTTTTGTCTTTTGTCATCTCCCGCATTTTGCTCATGATGATGGATATTTTTTCTACCGGGTAAGCGCCCTGATTTCCGCGGAAATAGAACTCTGGTGCCATAAATATTTTTAGTGTTTCATCGGTATTGTCCAGGGTTAGAGAAGCCTGAGATTTGGCAATACAGTCTTTCATGATATTAATGCGATAATTAATATCGGTTTCGCTCTTGTCATTGCCTAAATAACCGTAACCTTTACTGTTATTATAACTGGTGAATGTATTTAGCTGATAAGAAATGAATTGTGCCTTTTTGTAAGCCATAATTACCTCCGATAACGATGATGTGCATGGCGATTATAAGAATTGCCGCGTTATATGAATTGGATGCAATCACGGGAAATTATGGTGTTCTGATGTACTGACGGTGCAGATAATAAATGACGAAGAAGCACGTGCTTATCAAAGGCCGCCACTCAGCATGGCAACCGATGCAGTGAAGAGAAAAGGCCAGATGTACTGGCCTTGAAGATTAATTACGATAATACAGCCAGTAACCACTGACGCAGCTTGTCCGCACTCTGCGCGCCGGTGAGCCGGGCCTGTTCCTGACCGTCTTTCAGCCACAACAGGGTGGGCAACGAGCGTACCTGTAGTTGTGCGGCGTGCGACACATGGTGGTCGGCGTCCAGATAGTGGCAGGACAACCCGCTGAACGCGGCGTCGGCGATGACCGTTTCCAACTGGCGATACAGGCTCTTACAGTGCACGCAGCGTTCCGCGCCCACCAGCAGCAACTGGTCGCCAGCGGGCAGCGACAGCGCTTCATCCGGCGTCAGCGACAGGGCGGTGAAGCGATGACGGTTGACGGCGAACAGCTTCGGGCTGCGTTTCAGCTCTTCGCTGTCGGTGGCGACGCACAGCGCATCGCCGCCGCGTTTATATGGCCGGGTTTCGCTGACGGCAACGACGCTGGCGAAACCGGCTGGCGCGGCGCCGGGCTGGCGTAGCCGGGTGTTGTCCGGCGCCTGTACCGGGGTTTCCTGCGGACGTGGCAGCTGCGGTACCCAGTCGTACGGCACCCGGTAGGCGCGGTACAGCATATTGGTGTTGACGCTTTTGCCCCAGAACGGCGAGATATATTCCCAGACGATTTCGTGGTCCACGGTCACTTCGAACAGGCGGCCGTTGGCGCCTTCGTTGATCAGCGTATTGCCGTTCGGCAGGCGCTGGATATTGCTGATGTACGGGCTGTAGAAACGAAAGGCGTCGGTCGGGTGCGGAATGCCGGCTTCGTACGGCGAATAGCGCCAGACGATATCCAGCGTCACCGGGTTGATTTCCAGCACCCGCGAGTAGTCACGCCAGGCGTTCTTCACCCCGTCGGCCGACGCCGGGTTAGGTGCGCCGTAACCGGCCCAGCCGCCGTTGTCGAACACCAGAATATTGCCCGCGCCCGGCAACCCGGCCGGGATCATGTGCGCATGATGCTGGCCGATGATCCAGCCCAGATGCTTCAGTTCCGGCGTGCTGTAGTCCGGGCCGAGCCGCCACACGATGTCGCCGCTTTGCTTGTCGATGATGGCGATGATGTTGGATTCGCGCGCGTCCCAGATGATGTTGTCCGGATGGAAACGGGCGTCACCCTGATCAAACCACGGGTTGGGGCCGAGGGCGGACATCGAGTTGATGTGCATCCAGTCGCCCATGCCGCCGCCGCTGCTGCGCATGTTGGGGTTGTGGTACAGCGCGGTTTTGGCGGCGTCGTCAAAGCCCAGCTCGTCAAAATGATCGCTGCAACGCCATTCCCACACCACGTTGCCCTGCCAGTCCACTTCAATGATGGTGTCGTCCAGCAGCAGCTTGTCGCTGATTTTCGGGTTGTGCAGGTTCTGGTGCGCCAGAATCAGCGTATTGCCGCCGAGCGCTTGCGGTTCCAGCCCCGGCGCGTAGTAGCCCACCGGGTTGCCGCTGCGTTGATAGTCGTGATGGGCGCGCGCCATCCATTCCGGCGGCAAGTCCGGGTCGTGGATGTGTTCGTAACGGTTGAATTGCCAGACCCGGTTGCCGTCCCAGTCCAGTTGCACCAGATCCACCATGTCCTGCATGCCGTAGCGGGCGTCGCGCTGGCCGCTGTGACCGAGGATATAACCGCCCGGCAGAAGCTTGTTGGGAAAACCGTGCAGGCCTTCCCACAGCCGCAGCGCCGCCCCGTTCATGTCGATCAAGACCGCGCCGGTTTCCAGCGCCTGGAAGACGGTGTAACCGCTCCAGGCTTTGTCCGGGTGATAAATCGTGGTACCGGTCGGGTAAACGGAAGGGTGTCCCATGTGCGTGCTCCAGTTAGTCGGTGATGAGTATTTAGTCAGTGATAAGCGTGGCGGCGGGCGAGGCCGGGGCATCGGAGTGAGTCAGCAGCGCGAGCAGTTCGCTGCATTGCTGGTGGAAGGCCTGGCTATCGCGCTGGCGCGGGTGCGGCAGCGTCACCGCGGCGATCTGTTTCAGCCGGCCGGGGCGCGGCGCGAGCACCACCACCCGGTCGGCCAGATACACTGCTTCTTCCACGTCGTGGGTGACCAGCAGGGTGGTGGTGCCTTCCTCTTGATGAATCCGCCGCAGTTCCTGTTGCATTTGCTGGCGAGTTAGCGCGTCCAGCGCGCCGAACGGCTCGTCGAGCATCAGAATACGTGGGTTGCCCACCAGCCCGCGGGCGATCGCCACCCGTTGCGCCATGCCGCCGGACAACTGGGCGGGGAGGGCGTCGGCGAACTCGTCCAGATGCACCAGCCGAATGAAATGGTCGACCCGGCGGGTAAGGTCGGCGCGGCCGATCTTTTCGCTCGCCAGCCCCAGTTCGATGTTCTGGCGCACCGTCAGCCACGGAAACAGACGCGGTTCCTGAAACACGATGCCGCGCTCGCCGCCGATGCCGTTGATCGGCGCGCCGTCCACCAGAATGCGCCCCTGATAATTGTTATCCAGCCCGACCAACAGGCGCAGCAGCGTGGATTTGCCGCAGCCGCTGCTGCCGACAATCGCCACCAGCTCGCCGGGATAAATCGCCAGCGAGAGGTCGTCGATAACCGTCAGCGGGCTGCCGCCGACGCGAAACTGTTTTTTCAGGCGGTCGAAGGCGACTACCGGTTGGGGGATCGGTTGCGTCATAGGGTATCTCCTGTGGTGCGCCAGCGGGTCATGCGCTGTTCCAGCCGCTGACCGAGGTGGTCGATCAGCGCGCCGGTGACGCCAATCAGCAGCATGCCGCTGAGGATAATGGGCATATCCAGCAGTTGCTGGGCGTTGATCATCAGGCTGCCGATGCCGGTGCCGGACGACATGAAATATTCCGCGCCGATAGCGCCGAGCCAGGCGTAAATCATCGCCAGCCGCAGCCCGGTGAACAGCGCGGGCGCCGCGCCGGGTAGGATCAGCCGGCGCAGACGATGGAACCACGGCAGGCGCAGCACCTGCGCCACCTCCTGCAAGGCGAGGGAGCGCTGGCGCACGCCGCGATGACTGGCAACCAGCATCGGAAAGAACGCCACCAGCGCGATAAAGGTCACCTTACCGCCGTCGTCATTGCCGACCCAGGCGGTAATCAGCGGCAGCCAGGCGAACAGCGCCACCTGACGCAACAACGTTAGCGTCGGGGTAAACACCGCCTCGGCGCGCGTACTCAGCCCCAGCGCCAGCCCGGCCAGCAGACCGGCGCTCACGCCGAGGGCGCCGCCCACCAGCGCCCGCCACAGGCTGTGACGCATGGCGTCGGGCAGCGAACCGTCGCTCACGCCATGCCAGATAGCGCGGAGAACCTCGCCGGGCGGCGGCAACAGCAGCGCGTCGACCCAACCGTGATGGCTCGCCAGTTGCCACAGCGCCAGCAACAACAGCGGCACCGCCAGCCCGATGGATTGGCCGGCGGGCGCGGCGTGCAGCCGGCCGACCGGCGGGTGCGGCCAGGCGATCAGCCGTTGGTCCAGTTGGGTGATGCCCCATTCCATCAGCAGACCGGTCAGCCCGATGACGGCGATGCACACCAACACAATATCCAACTGGAATAGCTGGCGTCCCCACACCATCAGATAGCCGATGCCCTGCGACGAGGCGAGCAGTTCCACCACAATCAGCGACACCCAGGCTTGTGACAGCGCCAGCCGCAGGCCGGTAAACCACACCGGCAACGCGGCGGGCAGAATCAACCGGGTCAGACGAGTCAGGCGCGGCAGGCGCAGGGTGCGCGCCACGTCGAGCAACGCTGGCGGAACATCGCGTACGCCGCGCTGGCTGTGCAGTGTCACCGGCACGATCACCGCTTTGACCAGCACCGCCAGCTTGAGGCCGTCGTCGATGCCGAACAGCACCATAAACAACGGGATCCACCCCAGCGTGGGGATTTGGGCCAGCGCGTAGACGGTGGGATAAAGTAACCGTTCTGCCCGAACCGACGCCCCCATCAAGGCGCCCAGCAGCGTCCCGGCCAGCACGCCGGCGGCGAGCCCGCTGACCAGACGGTGCAAGCTGATCAAGAGCTGACTGAGCAGATCGCCCTGTAGTAGAGAAACCGCGGTTGCCGCCACCCGTGACGGCGCGGGCAGAATTTGCGGCGGCATCCACCCAAGCGTGCTGCTGAGGCTCCACAGCAGCAACACCGCCAGCGGCAACAGCAGCGGCGCGACGATGCGCCGGGTAAGGCGCGGTGTGAGCGGGCGCGCCACCGACGGGCCTTTCATCAACCAGGATTTATGCATGACCAAAGGCTTATTCATTTTTCTTTGTAAGCTCAGCCAAAATGAATCGATAGGGTATAAAAACCTGATTTTTCGGTGATACGCCAATGCAATAAACCGATATCTCATGTGCAAGAAATGCATATGACCTGCTATCCGGCATCGGGGCTGATTTATGCTTTTTTTTGCTGAGAAATCATGGAAATGTTATTTACGGTGCCACGGTCGCGTTCGCTAGTTTCTCGCCATTGAAACCGCCTGCAATGAGTGGAGAAAAACATGCAACAACAACGAGATCGCCATCGTTACCGTGGCTGGGTCGGCCTGTTTAAAGGCGCAGGGCTAGTGCTGCTGACGGTCGCGACGCTGGGGAGTTCAGCACGAGCGCAGGAGGCCAAACCGGCGGAAATCCGCATCGGGCTGCCGGATCAGAGCGCGGGCAGCAAGCCGTTTATCGGCGGGCCGCTGGGGCTGGCCTATATTCGCCACAGCCTGGAACAGGCGTTTGAGCCACAGGGCATCAAGGTGCATTGGTCGTTTTTTAAAGGCGCGGGACCGGCGGTGAACGAGGCGCTGGCCAACCAGCAACTGGATGTGGCGTACCTCGGCGATCTGGCGGCGATCATCGGCCGTTCCGGCGGGCTGCCGACCCGGGTGTTGCTGGGGTCGCGCGGTTCCAGTTCGTATCTGGCGGCGACGCCGGAGTCCGGTATTGCGCGGATTGAGGACCTGCGCGGCAAACGGGTGGCGGTCTACAAAGGCACCGCCGACCAACTGTCGTTTGAGCGGGCGCTGAAAAGCGCCGGGCTGAACGAGCGGGATATCCGGGTCATCAACCTTGACTGGACCGCCGGTAAAGCGGCGCTGGCGGCCCGGCGCATCGATGCGGTGTGGGGCGGCGTGTCGCTGCTGGCGCTGCGCCCGCAGGGGATTCGCATCATTACCTCCAGCCGCGACCTGGGCTGGGCCAATACCACCCAGGCGGTGGTGCTGGCGACGCAGGATTTTATCCAGCGCTACCCGCAGGTCACTCAACAACTGGTAGCGGTGCTGGTACAGGAAGCGCACTGGGTCAGCGACCCGGCGCATCTGGCGGACTATATCCAACTGATGGCGGACCAGAGCCAGATTCCGGCCGCGCTGTTTGAAGAGCAGTTCCGGCCGGATTCGCTCAACCTGCAAAGTTCGCCGCGTCTGGACCCGTTCCTGCGCAGCAACCTGCAGGACAGCGTGCAACGCGCCCACGCCGCCGGATTAATTCGTTCCGCGTTTTCGGTGGAGGAATGGTTGGATAGTCACGTTGTCGATCAGGCGTTGACCGACCTGAAACTGGAGCGTCAGTGGCCGAATTATGACGCCAGCGGCAAGCCCCAGTAACACATTAGTCGTAACACATTAGTCGTAACGCATTAGCCGTAACGTATTAGCAGTAACGCATTATCCGGCGCAGGGCGGGCGCAGCCGGTCCTGTTCCAGAATGGCGTCGATCATCAGCTGTGCCAGCGGCGACAGCGGTTTTTGCAGGCTGGAGATAATCCCGAACCGGGTCTGCATCTGCGCCCATTCCGCCGGCTGCTCGGTGAGGGCGATCTCCACCAACTGGTGGCTGTCGCGGCCGAGCGCAAACCCATCCTCGCTGGAAAAACTGATCGCCTGGGTATGGCGCAGTACGCTGAACACCGAATAGATGTGGTCGCACTGAATCTGCGGACGGTAATCCGGCTGACCGGTCAGCGCCGCCAGCACTTTGCGCATGCCGACCGGCAAATAGGGCGACGCGAGCGGGAAGCGCAGCAGGTCGTCGGGGGTGACCTGCGCCTGCAGCGCCAGCGGGTGATCGCGGTGGCAAATGAAGAAACAGCGGCGTGGGTTGAGCGGCTGCACCCGTAACTGCGGGTCAAGCTCGGCTTGCCAGGTGTCGGCCACGAAAAACGGCCACTCTTCGGCCTGCAACCGCTGGTGCAGCGCATGCCAGTTGTCGACGCAGTAGGTGACGCGCGCCCGCGGCCGCAGCGAGTGAAAGGCGGACACCGCCCGCGGGATCAGCGCCGCCGCCGGTGCCGGGCCGCAACCGAACGCCAGCTCGCCGGCGTCATCCTCGCCGAGTTGCCGCATGTCCTGAATCAACTCCCACGATAGCGCCTGCATGCGCTGGGCGAAAGGCAGCAGCTTTTTGCCCTGCCAGGTGAGGGCAAACTGCTTGCTGTGCCGATCCACCAGCGGGTGGCCGAGGGTTTGCTCCAGCGTTTGAATACTGCGGCTGAACGCGGATTGCGACAGGCAAACCGCTTCAGCCGCCTGCACGAAACTGCGGTGTTCCGCCAGCGCCAGAAAATTGCGCAGTTGCCGTAAATCCAGGTGCATGATGTCCTCGCTCGGGGGAATATTCCGGGCAGCTTGGGCCGGTGGACTCGGGTAACGCAATGAACAAAAATGCATAACTTATAACGTGTTACCGGTTGGTCATGCCGGACAGCGTCCGGCATTTTCTCCAGTGGCCAGGTAAGGAGGGACATAGCCTGGGCTATCCCGCGCGTACTGCGAGCGACCAAGATAGGCGACTCAGCCACGTCAGGCTGATAAGGCGCTAGCGTAAATTCTTCATTACGCCCTACCTCGATACCATCGACATAGACGATGCAGACATTGCCAGACGAGGTCATCACAACATGTCAGCCCATCATCAGTAAATCGCATCACGCTATGCCCGCCTTGTTTTCAGGGGATGCTATTCCCCGGCAGCCCTGTTGAGCGCGGCGTTTTAGGGCTGTGCCAGCGCGCAGTTTACATCCAGAATTTCTTCCGCCGAGCCGCGGTTGAACAGGCCGATAAAATCACGTCGCACCGCCAGCAGAATCAGCTCGCCCTGTGCGTTGGCGGTCAACGCCAGACCGTAGTTTTCCATCCGATCTTCGCGCGTTTGCACATACTGATTGAGCAGTTTGAACGGATCGGTTCGCGTCAAATCGCTGCCGTTCAGCTTGATTGCCAGATAATCGTGGCCCAGCAGCGGCTGGCCGAGCGACACCCAGTCGTAACCGATATTGGCGTTTCGGGCGCGCAGCGTCTGGTAGACCTCGGGTTTCAGGCAGGAAATATGGATATGCAACTGCCCCTGCGTGCGGCCATACAGCGAGTTGATCGCCAGCCCGAGCTTATCGTCGCCGATCGGTTTGCCCATTTGGCGCGACAAGCGGTCGCGGTAGGCCCAGGCGGCGGCGAAATAGGCGGGAGCGCCGGGTTGCAACAACAATGGGCTTTCAATGCCGCTGATGCGGTCGGTCGGGATTAGCAGGTCGTGGTACGGGCCGCGGCGGTCTTTGAACAGGGCGTAATGACCTTGCAGATTGACCTCCAGACAGGGGGCGGGCGAGTTATTTTTCTGCTGGTTGGGAACGCACTGCTGACCGACAAACTCCCACAGTGCGTTACCGTTGCCGCGACGGGCGAAAGGCTGCCAAAAATAGAGCAGCAGGGCGACCAGCAACAGCGTCACGATCAAACCGATAAGGTATTTCTTGCGTATCATGGCTGGGTTCCGTAGAGGGGGTTGCCGCATGGTTATCGATTGCGACCCAATTGTCGCAAGGTTATTTGTTGCAAGGTGATTCGTTGCAAGGTGATTCGTCGTATGACGGCACGCCGCATGGGTGTGACTACGCGCAGCATAGTGCCGCGCGCAGATGGCGACATGATGACAGTCGGCGCAGGCCGGTTAGCCGGCCGACGCGCTTTCGCCGATCAACCTGCGGATAATCCGCACGACCTCTTCCACCAGCAGGCTGCGTGCGTGCTGGGGCGGAAATATCGCCAGATAGGCGACGTCAATCTTCGGTTCAAAGGGTTTGATCAGCAGCCTGGCTTCGCTGGTGCGTGCGGTAATGGCATCGACAATCCCTACCCCTAATCCAGCGCCCGCCATGACGCAGCAATGGCGCAGCGAGGTTTCGATCGGGCTTTGCAGCACCACGTCTTGCGCGGTGATCGCCTGCGCCAGCTGTTCCCGCAGCACGGTTTTGCGCCCCGGAAGGATAGAACGGTAGTGGTTCAGGTCGTCAAGGGTGATGCCGGCGCGGTCCGCCAGTGGGTGGGTCGGCGCGACAACCGCGACAGCCTGGGCGACGCCCAGCAGGTCGGCCTGCAATCCCTTGATCGCCGGCGTACTGTTGATAAAACCGATGTCGTATTGGTTGCTGAGCACCATCTCGGTGATCGCCAGCGTGCTTTCCACATCCATAGATAGCGCCACATCGGGGTATTTTTTCAGCAGCGAGGGGAAAATGCGCTCGGTGCAGAGGTTGGCGAGCGCGGACACCGCGCCGATGCGCAGCACGCTGCCTTTGGCGTGCCGGATGTCGTCCGCCACCCGCAGAATGTGATCCAGCCCCAGATACAGCCGTTCGATTTCCCGAAAAAGCTTAAGTGCTTCTTCACGGGGTTCCAGCCCCCGGCCATCCCGATCAAACAGTTTTAGTTTAACCGCGTACTCAAAATCCTTGATCAGCCGGCTGACCGCCGGTTGGGTGATATTCATGATATTGGCGGCCTGTGTGATGCCGCCGGTCAGAATCACCTTATGGAATGCTTCAACCTGTCTTAAGTTGATACGGCTCATAGATGTTACCAACCATAATGTTTATTTATGAATTCGGTACAAAATACGATTTTTAATTATTTTAACCAACACGTAGACTCCATCACGAAGGTTACAGTTTGTCATAGATTTGAACAAAGCGTGATGAACCCGAATGCGGGATGGATCCGAATTTAAAGGAGTAACCATGAAAGGAATGTTGTTTGTTGCCGGCCTGATGACGTTAATGCCCATCGCGCAGGCAGCAGATTTGACGATTGGACTGGCGTCATCCACCACATCGATGGATCCGCAGTTCTATGTCGGCGGCGCTAATAGCGCCATGGCCCGCAATCTGTTCGACGGGCTGGTTAACCAAAACGAAAAACAACAAATTACCCCAGCTTTGGCGGTGTCGTGGAAAGCGGTTAACGACACCACCTGGCAATTTACATTGCGACCGAACGTTAAGTTTCATGACGGCACCGATTTTAGCGCCCGGGATGTGGTGGCCAGTGTGAAACGCGTCGCGTTGGCGGCAAAAAACAGCCCCAGCGCTTACACGCCCTACGTGGCGGACATCAGCGAGATTCGTGAAATCGACCCGCTGACGGTGGAAATCAAGACCAAAGGACCGGCGGCACTGCTGCTCAACAACCTGAGCCGCATCGCGATACTGCCGGCGCGGCTGGCCGACCAGCCGACTGACGTGCTGAACGGCGGTAAAGACGTAATTGGCACCGGCCCGTTCAAATTTGTCTCCTATACCCCGGATGACAAGGTGGTGCTGAGTCGTAACGACCACTACTGGGGCGGTAAAGCCGAATGGGACACGGTGACGTTGCGCGTCATCAAGAACAGCAGCGCCCGCATTGCCGCCTTGCTTTCCGGCGATGTGGACATGATCGAAAGCGTGCCGACGGCGGACCGCGCCACTATCGCTCGCCAGCAGGCCTTCGCCACGGAGTCGGTGCCGGGTAACCGCATCCTGTATCTGCATCCGGATCAGGACCGCGACGTGTCGCCGTTCGCTAAAGGTGATGACGGCAAGAATCCGCTGAAAAAAGCGGAGGTGCGTCAGGCGATGTCGCTGGCGATCAACCGCGACGCGCTGGTGCAACGGATTCTCGACGGTCAGGGGCTGCCTTCGTCGCAGTTGGTGCCACAGGGGTATCCGGGATATTCCGCCAACATACCGGCGCCGGTTTACGACCTGGCGCAGGCGAAACAGAAACTGGCGGCGGCGGGCTACCCGAACGGGTTTACCCTGACGTTCCACGCCTCGAACGATCGCTATCCCAACGACGCCAAAATCGCACAGGCGCTGGGGCAGATGTTCAGTCAGGCGGGCATCAAGACCGAGGTGGTCACCATGCCCGGCAACGTCTACTTCGCCAAGGCGGCGCAGCGTGAATTCAGCCTGGTGATGGGCGGCGCGGCGATTGAAACCGGCGAGGCATCCGGTGTGCTGGGGCCGTTGCTGGAAACCTTTGGCCCGAATGCCGGCCAGGGAAACCGGGGGCGGTATTCCAATGCCGAATTTGACAAGCTGCTGAATCAGGCTCGCGCCACGCTGGATGAACGGCAACGCGATGCGCTGCTGCAGCAGGCGACCGAATTGGCGATGAAGGAGCAAGGGGTTATCCCGCTGCTGTTTCTCTCCAATACCTGGGCAATGAAAAAAGGCTATAGCTACGTGGGCCGCACAGACGGCTACACATTGCCCTATTTCGTTCACAAACAGTAAACGGTGAGTTTCTCACCTGGCGCTGGTGGTGAATGAAAAATGTACACCCCAAATAATTCGAAGTGCAGGACAACACGCTTGCGTGTTGAACAACACACCTGCAACTCGAAGTATGACGGGGGTAGTGCGATTTTTACGTTAACACCAGGGTTCTCCCATCAGGCCGTGTCCCGTCGTATTCCGCGGCGGGACACCCCGCCTGCAACCTTCAGGGTCACTCCATGAGCGAATTCTCCGGCGTATTCCCCTATCTGGTTTCACCTGTAAAAGCGAATGGCGATGTGGACAAAGTCGTCCTCACCGAAGTGGTCGAGCACCTTATCGCCAGCGGCGTACAGGGGTTGACGCCGCTTGGCAGCACCGGTGAATTCGCTTATCTGACTGAAAAACAGCGTTTTGATGTCGTCAGCACCGTGGTTGAAGCGGCGCGCGGTCGGGTGCCGGTGATCGCCGGCGTGGCCGCCACCACTATTCAGGATGCGCAGACGCAGACGCGCGCCTACCTCGGTTTGGGCGTCGACGGAATTCTGGCGATTCTGGAAGCCTATTTTCCGCTGACCGACGCCGGGGTGGAGAGCTACTTTCGGGCGATTGCCGAAGCCGCGCACCCCACGCCCGTGGTGCTGTACACCAACCCCCATTTTCAGCGTTCCGACCTTAGCCTGCCGGTGATCGAGCGGTTAAGCCACGTGGAAAACATCCGCTACATCAAGGATGCTTCCACCAATACCGGTCGGCTGTTGTCGATTATTGAGCGCACCGGCGGACGCATGCAGGTCTTCGCCGCCTCGGCCCATATTCCCGCCTGCGTGATGCTGATTGGCGGCGTCGGCTGGATGGCCGGCCCGGCCTGTATCGTGCCGCGTCAGAGTCTGGCGCTGTATGACGCCGCCAAACGCGGCGACTGGCAACTGGCGATGGAACTGCAACGTCCGTTGTGGCGGGTGAACGAAATTTTTGCCAAATACTCGGTGGCCGCCTGCATCAAAGCCGCGCTGGAGATGCAGGGATTCGCGGTCGGCAACCCGATCGCCCCGCAACAGCCGCTGAATCATCATGCCCGGGAAGAAATCGCCAGCGTGCTGAAAGGGGTGGGCGCGTTGTGAAGTCTATTCCCGTTATCATTGATTGCGATCCCGGTATTGACGACGCGCTGGCATTGCTGAGCGCGTTCGTCGCCCCACAGCTGGCGATTCAGGGCATTACCGTGGTGAACGGTAATCAGCCGTTGCCCACCACGTTGCGCAATGCGTTGCAGGTCGTCGAACTGGGCCAACGTACCGATATTCCCGTCTTCGCCGGTTGCTGGCAACCGATGCTGCGCGAGCCGATCCACGGTCAGTTTCATGGCAAGAATGGGCTGGGCGACAGCGATTTTCCCGCGCCGCGTAAAGCGGCGGAGATGCAGCACGCGGTCAATTTTCTAATCGCACGCTGCCGGGAAGCGGCGCAGAGCGGCGAGCGCATCACGCTGTGTTCGCTGGGGCCGCTGACCAATCTGGCCAGTGCGTTTTGCATCGCACCCGATATTGTGGCCGGCATTGAGCGAATTGTGTCGATGGGCGGCGCCTGCCGGGAGTTGGGCAACCGCACCATGACGTCGGAATTCAACCTGCTGGCCGACCCGCACGCGGCGCACATCGTCTTCTCGCAGGATGTGCCGATGACGTTGTTGCCGCTGGACGCTACCCATCAGGTGATTCTGACGCCGGAGCGGGTGAGCGAATTGATAGCCCATGCCGGGCGGTTGCGCGGCCCGCTGAGTCAACTGATGGCGTTCTGGGATCGCAACGACGTCAAACGTTACGGTTCCCGTGGCGGACCGTTGCATGATCCGCTGGTGATCGCCTGGGTGCTGCGCCCCGATCTGTTCCAGACGGAGCGTGCGCGGGTGCTGGTGGAGCATCAGAGCGAACTGTGTATGGGGCAGAGTGTGATGGATATCTACGGTAAATCCGGCCTGCCGGCGAATGTCGACGTGGTCACCGGCGTTAACGTAGACGAGGTGATTCAGTTGTTCTGTCAGCTGTTTTCAGCCTATGGAACCGCGAAATGACACGTCAGCGAATCATTATTGACACCGATCCCGGCGTAGACGACGCCATCGCGCTGTGGCTGGCGCTGGCCTCGCCGGAACTGGAGGTGTTGGGCATTACAGTGGTAGCCGGCAACGTGGCGCTGGAAAATACGCTGGCGAACGCCCGGCGAATTGTGGCGCTGTCCGGCCGTGATGACGTGCCGGTGTTCGCCGGAGCGAAAAAACCGCTCATCGGCCCGCAGCGCTATGGCAAGTACGCCCATATCGGCGCGTTCAGCGATGAGCTGGTGCCGACGACCGAGAGCCGGGTCGCGCAGGAGCACGCGGTGGATTTTATCGTCCGCACCGCGCGTCGGGCGGCCGAAGAGCAGAACCCGATAACCTTTTGCGCCATCGGGCCGATGACTAATCTGGCGCTGGCGTTGATTCAGCACCCGGATGTCGCGCGCGGCATCCGTCAGGTGGTGAGCATGAGCTGTGCTTTTACCGCGCTCGGCCACCGGACGCCGTGGGCCGAATTTAATATTTATGCCGATCCGCACGCCGCCAGCCGGGTCTTCGGCAGTGGCATTCCGCTGGTGATCATGCCGCTGGACATGACGTTTCAGGCGCTGATTACCCAACAGGAAATCGACGTGTTGCAGCGCGACGCGGGGCGGCCCGGTCAGGCCATCGCCCGTCTGCTGGATGCGTTTGACCGCGGCGACATGGCGCGTTTCGGGCGCGAAGGCGGCCCGGTGCACGACGCCACCACCATCGCCTGGCTATTGCAGCCGTCGCTGTTTGCCGGACGGGAGGCGCGGGTCGGGGTGACCGTCGCCGGTGAAACCGCCGGGCATACCTGGGCGGATTTTTATGGCAAGCTGTCGCAGGTGCCCAATGCGCTGGTGATGCTGTCGGTGGATGAACCCGGCTTTCTGTCGTTGCTGGTCCAGGTGCTTAGTCGCTATGGTCGGGCGAATGTCCCGGAGCGCCACGCTTAGAACCTATCTCAATAGGCGTCATTGGCGCAGTCAGTTTGGACACGGACAGCGCGGAGACAACATGCAGCGCATGTTGAACGGCATAACCCTTTGCTAATCAACAAGGACACGTCATGGCCCGCTTTTTATTCAGTCGTTTTCTGCAAACCCTGATAACGCTGGCGGTCATGTCGGTGCTGGTTTTCGCCGGCGTTTATCTGGTCGGCAACCCGGTGGACTTGCTGTTGGGCAGCAACGCCACCCCGGCCGAGCGCGAGGCGGTGATCCGCGCGTTCGGGCTGGATAAAACCCTGTGGCAACAGTACCTGCTGTTTCTTACCCACGCGCTGCAGGGCGATTTGGGCAACTCCTTCATTTTTAACCAACCGGCGCTACACCTGATTTTGCAACGTATGCCCGCCACGCTGGAACTGGCGCTGGTGGCGTTTCTGTTGTCGCTGTTGATCGGCATTCCGCTGGGCGTGTTCGCCGGTCTGCGGCCGGACAGTCTGGCGGCGAAGTCGGTGATGACGGTATCGATTCTGGGCTTTAGCCTGCCGACCTTCTGGATCGGCATGATGATGATCATGCTGTTCAGCGTGAAGCTGGGGTGGCTGCCGTCGTCGGGACGCGGCGATACCGTGACGGTGGCGGGCGTGCCGCTGAGTCTGCTGACGGCGGACGGCTGGCAGCACCTGTTGCTGCCGGCGCTCAATCTGGCGCTGTTCAAGATTTCGCTGATTATCCGCCTGACCCGTGCCGGCGTGCGGGAGTGCCTGCAACAGGACTACGTGCGTTTTGCCCGCGCCAAAGGGTTGTCGGAGCGCCGTATTCTGTTCGTGCACGTGCTGAAAAACACGCTGATCCCGCTGATTACGGTGATTGGCCTGGAACTGGGGGCGCTGATCGCCTTTGCGGTGGTGACCGAAACCATTTACGCCTGGCCGGGGATGGGCAAACTGATTATCGACTCCATCGCGGTGCTGGATCGCCCGGTGATTCTGGCCTACCTGATGATGACGGTGGTGATGTTCAGCCTGATCAATCTGCTGGTGGATGTGCTATACGCGGTGGTGGATCCGCGCATTCGGTTGGGAGAAGGGCAATGAGCCTGTCGGGACGCTCGGTGCATACCCCGTCCGCCGCACCGGCGGCGCGTTCGGCGTGGGCGCGTACGCTGTCGATGTTGTTGCATGACCGGCTGGCGCGGCTGGGGCTGTTTACGCTGGCGTTGATTGTCGGGCTGGCGCTGCTGGCACCCTGGATTGCGCCGCAGAATCCGTATGACCTGACCCAACTGATGATCATGGATAACCGCCTGCCGCCGGGGTCAGCCGGCATGGGCGGGCTGACTTACTGGCTTGGCAGCGACGATCAGGGCCGTGATTTGCTGAGCGCCATTCTCTACGGCACCCGCACCAGTCTGCTCGTCGGGGTCAGCAGCGCGCTGGCGGCGCTGGTCATCGGCATGACCGTCGGCATGTTGAGCGCCTGGCTGGGCGGCAGAACCGACGCGCTGCTGATGCGCATCGTCGATATCCAGCTCAGCTTTCCGCCGATTCTTATCGCCCTGATTCTGCTGGCGGTGCTGGGGCAGGGGGTGGACAAAATTATTCTGGCGCTGGTGATCACCCAGTGGGCGTATTACGCCCGTACCATTCGCGCCTCCGCCCTGCTGGAGAGCCGCCGCAACTATGTGGATGCGGCGCGCGGCATGGCGTTTTCCGCTCCGCGCATCCTGTTTCGCCATATGCTGCCCAACTGCCTGCCGCCGTTGATCGTGGTCGCCACCATGCGTATCGCTTACGCCATCATGCTGGAAGCGACGCTGTCGTTTCTCGGCATCGGCCTGCCGATAACCGAACCGTCGCTGGGGTTGCTGATCGCCAACGGCTTTGACTATCTGCTGTCCGGCGATTACTGGATCAGCCTGTTCCCCGGCGTGATGCTGCTGTTGCTGATTGTGGCGATCAACCTGATCGGCGACGCCCTGCGTGATGCGCTGAATACCAGACAAGAGGAGTGAGGCGTGAATCAGCCGGTGCTGCGTGTTGAACAACTGAACACCGCTTTTCGGGTCAACGGTGAGTGGCTGAAGGTGGTGCAGGATCTGTCGTTTGAGATTGGCGAACGGGAAACCGTGGCGCTGGTGGGGGAGTCCGGCTCCGGCAAAAGCGTCACCGCGCTGTCCATCATGCGCCTGTTGGGCGGGCCGCAGGTGCAGACCCGCGGGCGGGTGCTGTTCGACGGCCGCGACCTGCTGGCGCTGCCCGCCCGTGAGATGCAGCACATCCGCGGCAACCGCATCGGCATGGTGTTTCAGGAGCCGATGACCAGCCTCAATCCGGTACTGAAGATCGGCACCCAGATTACCGAAGTGTTGCGTCGTCACCGCGGGATGGATCACGCCGGCGCCCGGGCGGAAGCGGCGCGGTTGCTGGAAAGGGTGCGCATTCCCGCCGCCCGCTCCCGGCTGGACGAGTATCCGCTCAGCTTTTCCGGCGGCATGCGTCAGCGGGTGGTGATCGCCATCGCGCTGGCCTGTAATCCCCGGTTGTTGATTGTCGATGAGCCTACCACGGCGCTGGATGTGACTATTCAGGCGCAAATTCTGGCGCTGATTAAAACGCTTCAGGACGAGGAAGGCATGTCGATTTTGTTCATCACCCACGATATGGGGGTGGTGGCGGAAGTGGCCGACCGCACCATGGTGATGTACCACGGCGCCGGGGTAGAAATGGCGGACACCCGTCAGCTGTTTCGCGCGCCGCAACATCCGTACAGCAAAACGCTGTTTTCCGCGGTGCCGCGGCTGGGCGAAATGGCCGATACCCGTCTGCCGCGGCGGTTCGCGCTATTCGGGCAGTCAGCGGCGGCGAGCGAACCGCTGGCGGACACGGTGACGCCGGGAGAACCGGTGTTGGCGGTGCGCGACCTGATCAAGCGTTTTGACGTGAAAAGCGGCTGGCTGCGGCGGGTGACCGGCCGGGTGCATGCGGTGGAAAACGTCTCTTTTAGTCTGCAACCGGGGGAAACTTTATCGCTGGTGGGGGAGTCCGGCTGCGGCAAGTCCACCACCGGGCGCGCCATTCTGCGGTTGCTGGAGCCGAACGGCGGCACGGTGTCGCTGTGCGGCGAGAACATGCTGACGGCCGGCTCGTCGGCGTTGGCCGGCTTGCGGAGGCGGGCGCAGATGATTTTTCAGGACCCGTACGATAGCCTCAACCCACGGCTGACCGTGGGCAGCGCGATTGCCGAACCGATGATCAGCCACGGTCTGGCGTCAGCACGACAGGCGCCGCAAAAAGTGGCGGAACTGCTGGAGAAAGTCGGATTGCAGGCCGACATGGCCGCGCGCTATCCGCACCAGTTTTCCGGCGGGCAGCGTCAGCGCTTATGCATCGCGCGGGCGCTGGCGCTCAACCCGCAGGTGATTATCGCCGACGAAGCGGTGTCCGCGCTGGACATGACCGTCAAGGCGCAAATCGTCAACCTGCTGCTCGACTTGCAACAGCAACTGGGGCTGGCCTATCTGTTCATTTCTCACGACATGGCGGTAGTCGAGCGCATCAGTCATCGGGTGGCGGTGATGTATCAGGGCGAAATTGTGGAAATCGGCCCGCGTCAGGCGGTATTCAACGATCCGCAGCACCCGTATACCCGCCGCCTGCTGGCCGCCGTGCCGGTGCCCGACCCGGAAAAGCGCGTGCGCCGGTCGACGCAGGCCGATGAACTGCACAGCCCGCTGCGCCCGGCGGACTATCAGCCGCCGACGCGCCGTTATCAGCAGGTCGGCGACGGCCACCTGGTGCTATTATCCTGAGCGATGTGAGCGATGGCGCGGCGTATGGCGCCTGCCTATCCGCTGGGATGAAGAGTAGTAGTAATAGTAGTAATAATAGTAGTAGTGCAGCCGGCATAAAGAGGCCTGTCATCATGAATCGCAGACGTTTTCTGACCGCCATGACCCTTTCCGCCGTCGCCCTGAAAACCGGGGGCGCGTTCAGTGTGCCGTTGCCGACGTCGCGTCCCCGCATCCCACTGTGGGATGGATTGCCACCGGGCGGCGGCGGACCGTCCGGCGCGCAGCGGTTGAGCGCCAGAGGCGCGCTCAGCCAGGTCGACGTCCCTTATCTTGAGGTGTTTTCGCCGGACAAACCCAATGGTCAGGCCATACTGGTGGCGGCCGGCGGCGGCTATCAGCGCATCGAAATGGGTAAAGAAGCCTGGCCGGCGGCGGCCTGGCTGGCGGCGCAGGGGTATACCGCCTATGTGCTGGCCTACCGCCTGCCCGGCGAGGGCTGGCATGACGGCAACCGGGTGGCGTTGCAGGATGCCCAGCGTGCGTTGCGCCTGATTCGCCGTCGCGAGCAACGGGTCGGCGTGCTGGGGTTTTCGGCGGGCGGGCATCTGTTGGGCATGGCGGCGCTCAGGCACGATGCTGCCTATACGCCGCAGGATGCGCTGGATACCCTGCCGATTCAGGTTGACCACGCCGCGTTGATCTATCCGGTGATTACGCTGGAAAACCCCTACCAGCATACCGCCACCCACCGGGTATTGGTGGGGCAGGATGCCACGCCGGCGGCGGAAGCCGAGTGGTCGGTACAATCGTACGTGTCGCGGCGTTCGCCGCCGTTTTTTCTGGTGCAGGCGGAGGATGACACAGTGTCTGACCCGCACAACACCCTGATCATGGCGCAGGCCTGCCGGCGGGCGCAGGTGCCGGTGGCGATGCTGCGCTACCCGGTCGGCGGGCACGGTTTCGGGCTGGGTGAGCCGGGTACGCCGGTCGCGGCCTGGCCGCAGACATACCTGAACTGGCTGCGCCGTCAGAACCCTGCCGTCGTGGCTGAAAAGGAGCATGTAACATGAGAATGACGATGCTGATGAGTGCAGTGCGATGGGGACTGGGCGCACTCGCCGCTGGCGTGATGACATCGGCGCAGGCCGGCGAATCGCGCTGTCTGGCGGCAACCGCACCGTCAAAATCCGCCCTGCTATCGGCCGCTTCCCGCCCGCCGTCGCCGCAACCGCAGGCGCTGCCGGTCATGCACATCGAAGGTACGTTGCCCCATCAGGGTATTTATGACATTTCCTACGCGGCCCGGCGCGACTTTGGTTACATGCGCGATCTGGCGCTGGCGTGGCGCATGGCTGGAGACGCGGCCTCGCTGTCACGGCTGGCGGTCTATCTGGACGACTGGATCAAGACTTACCGTTTGAGTTTCAACCCTATTGATGAAACCAGCTTTGACGGGTTGATTGATGCCTATCGGATGACCCGAAACGACCTGCCGGAGGCCACGCGGGAGCGTACCCGCCGTTTTCTGAACGACCTGACCACCGGGTATCTGCAACGGATGCAGGCGCATCAACAGGATAAGCGCGGCACCTGGAACAATAACTGGCAGAGTCACCGTGTCAAGCTGGTGACGATGGGCGCGGCCGCGCTGGACGATCCCCGCCTGATGGCGGCGGCGCAAGAGGCTTTTGTACGCCAGTTGAACGCCAATGTCCGTGCCGATGGCGAAGTGCTGGATTTCAGCCAGCGCGATGCGCTGCATTATGTGGTGTATGACCTGGAGCCGCTGGTGCGCGCGGTGCTGGCCGCCCGCGCGCAGGGGCATGACTGGCTTGATCTGAAAAGTCGTGACGGACAAAGCCTGCGTACCGCGCTGGCGTGGCTTAAGCCTTATGCCGACGGTGTGAAGACCCACGAAGAGTTTGCCCGTACCACGGTGCGTTTTGATATCGAGCGTCGGCAGGCCGGGGTGGAGGGATTCGACGGATTATGGCCGCCCAAAACGGCGTCCGCCCTGTACTGGTCGGCCAGCCTGCTGGATGCCGGCTATCTGGAAACCGCCCGTAAGCTGAATGCCACGCCGCCCAGATGGCTGTGGGCGGCGTGCTGGTGAAGTGCCGGCGCTTCTGCGTGTTATCGGGGTGGGTTAGCCGGCCAGTAGCTGACCATAGCGGGCAAGATCGACGTTACCGCCGCTGACGATAACGCCGACGCGTTTCCCCCGTAGTTCGTTCTGGCAGGCTTGAGCCGCAGCGAAGCCGAGGCAGCCGGTCGGCTCCACCACCATTTTCATCCGCTCGGCGAAAAAACGCATCGCCGCGACCAGTTCATCATCACTGACGGTCAGAACGTCATCCACGTGAGCGCGAATCAGCGCGAAGGTGTACTGGCCCAGATGCTGCGTTTGGGCGCCGTCGGCGAGGGTGTGGGGCGTATCGATATGCACGATACGGCCGGAGCGAAAGGACTGCTGACCGTCGTTGCCGGCTTCAGGTTCGACGCCGTATACCCGGCAGCCGGGCGACAGCCTGCGCGCCGACAGTGCCGAACCGGACAGCAGCCCGCCGCCGCCCATACAGACAAACAGCGCATCCAGTTCGCCCACTTCCTCGAACAGCTCTTTAGCCGCAGTTCCCTGACCGGCGATGATATGCGGGTGGTCGAAGGGCGGAATCAACGTCATGCCGTGTTGTTGCGCCAGTTCGCGCCCGATGGCTTCGCGGTCCTGCGTGTAACGGTCGAAGGTCACCACCTGCGCGCCGTACCCTTTGGTGGCGGCGATCTTGGCCGCGGGGGCGTCCTGCGGCATGACGATGGTGGCCGGCATCCCCAGCAGCTTTGCCGACAGGGCGATCGCCTGCGCGTGGTTGCCGGAGGAGAAGGCCACTACGCCGGCCGCCTTCTGCTCCGCGGTGAATTGCAACAACGCGTTCATCGCACCGCGAAATTTAAACGCGCCCATGCGCTGGAAGTTTTCGCATTTGAAGTAAAGCTCTGCGCCGAATGCGTCGTTGACGGTACGGGAGGTGAGAACCGGCGTTCGGTGGGCATAACCGGCAATCCGGTCGCTGGCGGCGGCGACGTCGTCATAAGAGGGCAGAACAATCGGGTCCATGGCGGTTCCTTTAGGTAAACGATTTATCCAGTTTTGAACAAAATGTCTTGTTTTTTATAGCCTGTCTTGCGGACGTTGCCAACCGTTTTTAGCGGGCTGACGGCATTGCCCACCCGGATGATCGCCGGGTTGAATTTGACATAATGTCTATTTGTAAATATTTTATCCAAAAATAAGTGGATGGAAGGATAAACGGGATGACGTCTCTGCCCGATTCGATACTGTTTGAACAGCTGGGTGCCATTGCGGAAGGGCTGGGGGAAACCTTTGCGCCGTTTTGCGAAGTGGTGATCCATGACCTGAAAAACCCGGAACACGCCATTCTGGCGATCTACAACAACCTTTCCGGGCGGGAAGTGGGGCAGCGGGCCACAGAGCTGGGGCTGGCGCGTATCGCATCGCCGGAGTTTCCCCGCATCGTGGCGAATTACGCCAACCAGTTCGCCGATGGCCGGCCGGTGAAAAGCACCTCGATCGGCATCAAGGACGCCAGCGGCGAGTATGTCGCATCGCTGTGTCTCAATGTCGATATGACGCTGTTTCGCGGCATCCAGCACGCCTTCGCCCGGTTCAATCAGGTCAGCACCGGCGCGCTTAACGAAAGCCTGGAGCCGTCGGGTTCCGAAGCGATTCGTCAGCGTATCGATCAGTTTGCGGCGCGTCTGGCGACTACGCCGCGCGCGCTCAAAGCGCCGGAACGGCGCCAACTGATTCAGGAACTGCGGGAACACGGCCTGCTCGACGTGAAGAAATCGATGGAAACCATCGCCCAGCATCTGGGGATCTCTCGCGCCTCGGTTTACAGCTACGCCAGATAGCTCCTATTACAGATAACCCTTATTCCGATAACCCCCATTGGGCCGCATAGCGCGGCCCATTCGTCGCGTTCAGCCCCGGTGCTTAAGACCGAAAGCGGTTACTGCGCGCCGCGTTCCCTTTTATATAATCGGCTGACCGTGAGCGCGATAACGAAAAATAACCCGCTGATCGCAATAAACAGCCCCCAGAACCATGGGACGATGTCGCGTGAATGGAAGTAGTCGAACAGAATGCCGTTCAGAGTGTAACCGAGGCCGACGCCCGTCATCGAAAATAACCCCAGTATGCCCATGACGGTGCCGGTGGCGTTTACCGGCACATTGGCTATTGCCTGAGCATCTATCATTACCGTGAAAAGTACCTCGGCGATACTGAAGAAAAATATACCGGCGGCGTAGAAAAACAGCTGTGACGGGAAGTCCATTAATGACGAAATGGCAATCAAAATAAAGGCCACGGAAAAAATCAGAAAACCATAGGAAAGTTCGATAGCGGCGGTTTTTACTCTCCTGATAATAAACAGATTTGATAAAATCACGGTGATCGCGTTGATGGTAAATGTCATTCCGGATGCCAGTAATGAAATATTCAGAGAAGAATAAAGCGGAAATACCAGTTCGAGAAAAGTATAGAAATAAAAAAAGCATAATTGCATCAGAAATAATGGACGTATATTGGCCTGCCGGAGCATTGATAACCATTGCCAGGGTGAGGCGCGTTTGCGATCGGCATTATAACTGCGGAAATTGGAGAGCGTCATCGCATAGATTATCGCGACGATCACCAGACAGGCGGCGTTGGCGTAACACAGAAAGGCGAAATCGTAACCGATCATCAGATAACCCACTAGCGGACCGACTGCCACTCCCATATTGATCGCCAGGCCGATAGACGCGAAGGCTTTCATGTTGCTGTCAATCAGCTCAAGCATGGCTTTCTTGCTGGCTATCATGCCGCACGCCAGGCCGACGCCGTTGAGCAGTGAGGACGCGACCAGCCCGGCAAAGGTATGGGCATCCGCCAGCAGGATTAACCCGATGATGCGCAAAGCGATACCCAGCAGCGCCACCTTTTTGGCGCCGATGTTGTCAGCCATCATACCGGCAGGCAAGGTGAGTCCTTTTTCCAGGGTGGCGCGCAGCATCAATAATAACGAAACCTGAAATACGCTCATCCCCAGTGACTGGTATAAATACACAACATAATAGGGGATAATAAAAAATGACGATAATACGGATAAGAATGTCCCCGCCAGTAAAAACCAGGATTTATTGTGTAGCAATACATCTTTTGTGAATAAAAACTTCATTTATGGATAACCCTGTGATGTTCCAGCCTGTGGATTTTTCCAACCGGCGGCGTTGTTTCTAATCATTTGGAATGACTTCCAATTATGGCGTTATTTCCAATCCGTTATTTCCAGTCTATGGTGCTAACCGGTCGCGCTAATAACATCGATGGAGAATGTGGGGCATGAGCGTAAACGACGGGGAATTTCATGCTCTGGGATTTTTCTTATTCATTATGAACTTTTTGTTAAATCCTGTCCTCTGGTGTTTTTAAATGTGACCTTATTTATAAAGTTAATAACGGCGAAGAAGCGGATACCGCCGCGAGGTCTGTTTTCCGATAGCCGCCGCGCTTAATAAGCGCGCTTATCGATTATCTAAGCGGGCGACGCATCGGTTGTTTTTTAATCATTGGCGGCGCGCACGCCGGACAGTATCCGCATGACGCTCAATTCAATAATGCCAATCGCCGGTCACAGGATACGGAACAATTATCATGGGAAAATGGTGGAGAAATGACCGGTGGTCTATGCTTTCCAAAATAGGAAGATGCGACGGATGACGTGAGACACATATTTTTCTTTTTGATGGTGTATAAGAAGTAAGAGCTATTTGAAGCGCGCCAGCGATCGCGTAGAGTGAGGTGGTAGGGTATTGCCCTGATTTGCCTGCATTACTGATGTTGCCTTGTAACCACACAACTAATAATTATTTGCATTGAGGACAGAATGGATAAATTTCAAAGAGAGATTGAGGAGAGAACCAATCTTACCTCATCCAACAAGTTTGAATTGTTATTGTTCCGTTTAGGATCGGCTACCGGTGAAGGGCCGTCCGAGCTGTTCGGTATCAATGTGTTCAAGCTTCGTGAAATCGTTCCGATGCCAACCTTGACCAAGGCTGCGGGTATGATACCGCCGATGCTTGGCATGATTAATATTCGCGGGCAGATTATTCCCGTTATCGATCTTCCGGCGGTGGTGGGGTGTGCTGCGAGTACCGGGCGTAACATCCTGCTGGTGACGGAATATGCACGCAGCACCCAGGCTTTTGCGGTCGAGTCCGTCGACGACATTGTTCGTCTGGACTGGAGTCAGGTAAACACGGCCGAAGCGGGCGTCAGCAATACCTATATCACCAGTATTGCGCGTCTGGACAGCGACCCGTCGAGCAACCGTCTGGCGCTGGTGTTGGATGTTGAACAGATCCTGCACGATATTATTCCGACCGAGCGTGAGATTAAGATTGAAAGCGTCGAAGAGAAAACCTTCCACCTGAAGCCCGGTGCGGTGGCGATTGTGGCCGAAGACTCTAAAGTCGCGCGAACGATGCTGGAAACGGGGCTGAAGGTGATGAATATCCCGTACATCATGCATATCACCGGGCTGGAAGCCTGGAACAAGATCAAAGCGATGGCGGAGGAAGCGAAGGCGGAAGGCCGGCCGATTTCGGACAAGATTGCCTTTGTGCTGACCGACCTGGAAATGCCGGAGATGGATGGATTTACGCTGACGCGCAATATCAAGCGTGATGAAGTGCTTAAGAGCATCCCGGTGATTATTCACTCTTCACTGTCCGGCACCGCTAACGAAGACCACGTACGTAATGTGGGCGCGGATTCGTATGTGGCGAAATTTGAAATCAATGAACTGGCCGCCGCGATTCACAGCGTGGTGGATCGCGTGAAACCGGCATCAGCCAAATAAAGTAACTCCTGCTCGGCCCCGGACTGTTTATCCGGAACGGGGCCGATATTCTCACTACGTATCAGGCGGTGTGGACTCCTGCCGATATTCCCCGTTAGCGTCTCACGCTGTTCCCTGCTCATCCACGATGGCGTTTTTCTGCCCTGGCTACCGTCTTTGCCACCATCAGGTTTTTCGCCGTCAACAATACGGCTGCGTTAAAAGCGCTGGCTCGATCACAATTTGCATTACATGAGGGAGTTGTGGAAAACCGCGGCCCGCGTGCGCTGGCACGGTAATCACCTGGGGCGTGCCACTGATCTTTACTCTAAAGCTAATGATTGCGATACCGGCTTGATTGAAGCGGCAATAACCGGGGAACATACTTTAACCAGACCAAGGCAAATCAAAATGATGAGCTGAATCAGGAGGTTAATTATGTTGTCTGGGCAAACGTCACCGCGGCTCTGGAACACGCGCCGCAGTGAAAAACAACGGCGGAAGGCGTCGATAGCCGTGCCGGGCAAGGTGCTTCCCACGGAACATCTTGCCGCTATGCTGGAAAAGCTGATCGCCCCCGGCGATAAGGTGGTGCTGGAAGGCAATAACCAGAAGCAGGCCGATTTTCTCTCCCGCACGCTGGCAGAGGTTGATCCGCAGAAAGTGCATGATTTGCATATGATCATGCCGAGCGTCGGACGCAGCGAACATCTGGATATTTTTGAGAAAGGCATCGCCCACAAGCTCGATTTTTCCTTCTCGGGCACGCAGAGTCTGCGCATTTCGCAGCTGCTGGAGGATGGCGCGCTGGAAGTCGGCGCCATTCATACCTATATCGAACTCTATTCCCGCCTGTATGTTGACCTGATCCCCAATGTGGCGCTGGTCGCGGGTTATAAAGCCGACCGCAAAGGCAACCTGTACACCGGCCCCAGCACCGAAGACACGCCGGCGCTGGTTGAAGCCGCCGCGTTCCATGACGGTATCGTCATCGCCCAGGTCAATGAGCTGGTGGACGACGAAACCGACCTGCCGCGCGTCGATATTCCCGGTTCCTGGATTGATTATGTGGTGGTCGCCGACAAGCCGTTCTTTATCGAACCGCTGTTTACCCGCGATCCGCGACTGATCAAACAAGAGCACATTCTGATGGCGATGATGGCTATCAAAGGCATCTACGCCGAACATCAGGTGCAGTCGCTCAACCACGGCATCGGTTTTAATACCGCGGCGATTGAACTGCTGCTGCCGACCTACGGCGAGCGTCTGGGGCTGAAAGGCAAAATCTGTAAACACTGGACGCTTAACCCGCATCCCACCCTGATTCCGGCGATCGAGAGCGGCTGGGTCGACAGCGTCCACTGCTTTGGCGGCGAGCTGGGGATGGAGGCGTATATCGCCGCCCGGCCGGACGTGTTCTTCACCGGCTCCGACGGCTCCATGCGCTCCAACCGCGCGTTTTGCCAACTGGCGGGGCAGTATGCCGTGGACATGTTCATCGGGTCGACATTGCAGGTCGACGGGCTGGGCAACTCGTCCACCGTCACCAAAGGCCGCCTTTCCGGGTTCGGCGGCGCGCCCAACATGGGGCATGACCCGCACGGCCGCCGTCACGCCACGCCGGCATGGCTCGCCATGATTAACGAACCCGACCCGATGCAGCGCGGGCGCAAGCTGGTGGTGCAGATGGTGGAAACCTTCCAGGCCGGCGTCAAACCGACCTTTGTGGAAAAACTCGACGCCGTGGACGTGGCGAAAGCCGCCGGTATGCCGCTGGCGCCGGTGATGATTTATGGCGACGACGTCACCCATGTGCTGACCGAAGAAGGCATCGCCTACCTCTATCGCGCCAATAGCCTGGAAGAACGTCGGGCGATGGTGGCGGCGGTGGCCGGGATCACCGACATCGGGCTGGGCGTGGACGCGCAGCGCGTGGCGGAATTCCGCCGCAGCGGCAAGGTGGCGTACCCGGAAGATTTGGGGATCCGCCGTACCGAAGCGACTCGCTCGCTGCTGGCGGCCGGCAGCGTGGCCGACCTGGTGGAATGGTCGGGCGGCCTGTACAACCCGCCGGCGAAATTCCGGAGCTGGTAAATGAAGCCGCAGCGACAGTCCGACGCGCACGGGTATGCGCAATGGCTGGCCGGGGCCGCGACGCGCTGCCTGATTGAGGAAGCGCGGCTCAGCCCTAAACCGGGGCTGGTCGACAGCCGCGGCAGCGGCGCGCATCAGGATTTGACGCTCGCGCTGATGGAACGCTCCGCCCACAGCCTGACCGCCACCTTTCATGCGCTGGCGCTTCAAAGCTGGCAGCGCCCGGCGGATGCCGCATTGCGTCAACTGGTCGGTCGGGTGGGGCGCGAAGGCGAACAGCGCATGCTGCTGGCGACCGATGGCGTGAATACCCACCGCGGCGCGATCTGGGCGCTGGGGCTGCTGGTCAGCGCGGCGGCGATGCTCGGCGGTGTCGGCACCGCGCAGGCTATCGCGGACACGGCGGCGCGTCTTGCCCGCTTGACGGATAACGCCGCGCCGACGGTCTTTAGTAACGGACGGCGAGCGACGCAGCGTTATCAGGTCCCCGGTGCGCGTGAAGAGGCGCAGCAGGGGTTCCCGCACATTACCCGGCTGGCGCTGCCGCAGTTGCTGCGCAGCCGCCAGCAGGGCGCCGGCGAGGACGATGCACGACTGGATGCGCTGATGAGCATTATGACTTCGCTGAGCGATACCTGCGTGCTGTCGCGCGCCGGGCTGGACGGGTTGGCGGCGATGCAACGCGGCGCGCGGGCGGTTCTGGCGGCCGGCGGCGTGTCTCGTCCCGCCGGTCGGCAGGCGCTGGAACAACTGGATACGCGCATGCTGACGCTAAATGCGTCACCGGGCGGTGCGGCCGATCTGCTGGCCGCCACGCTATTGCTCGATGGTATCGCACAGCCATCTTTATACGATTAAGAGGGTGTTATGGAACACATTACATTGTCATTCCCGGCTACCCGCACGGCCAGCGGCAACGCGCTGGCGGGTGTGGTGGGATCCGGTGATATGGAAGTGCTGTTGACGGTCGACGCCGGACAGACGCTCACCATCGACATCACCACCTCGGTGGAGAACAGCCGGGCGCGCTGGCAGGCGTTGTTCGACCGGCTAAGTTCGCTCGGCGGCCTGCCTGCCGGCGCCATGACGATTCATGATTTTGGCGCTACGCCCGGTGTGGCGCGCATCCGTATCGAACAGGTTTTTGAAGGGGTGAATCATGCGTGACGATCACAGTTTTATCGAACTTAAAGCACGGGAACGCGCCCGCGCGCTGCTGGATGAGGGCAGCTACCGCGAATTGCTCGACCCATTTGACGGCATCGTCTCGCCGTGGCTGGGGCCGCAGGGCATCGTGGTGCAGTCGGACGACGGCATGGTGGTGGCGAAGGGCACGTTGCAGGGCAAACCGACGGTGGTGATCGCCATTGAAGGCGCGTTTCAGGGCGGCAGCATGGGGGAAGTCTCCGGCGCCAAGATGGCCGCCGCGCTGGAGCTGGCCGCAGACGACCAGCGTAACGGTATTCCGACGCAGGCGATTCTGTGCCTGGAAACCGGCGGCGTGCGCTTGCAGGAGGCCAATCTGGGGCTGGCGGCGATCGCCGATATTCACGCGGCTATCGTCGACCTGCGCCGTTACACGCCGGTGATCGGCATCATCGCCGGGACGGTGGGCTGCTTTGGCGGTATGTCGATCGCCGCCGCGCTGTGCAGCCATCTGATCGTCACCCGCGAGGCGCGCCTCGGGCTCAACGGCCCGCAGGTGATCGAACAGGAAGCGGGGGTTGCCGAGTATGACTCGCGTGACCGCCCCTTTATCTGGAGCATGACCGGCGGGGAAATCCGTCACCGTAGCGGCCTGGCCGATAGTCTGGTGGCCGACGGCGTTAACGCGGTCAAACAGGCGGTGAATGACGCGCTCGCCAGCGGCGTACCGGCGCAACACCGTTCGGATAACTATGCGTGGTATCTGGCGCGGTTAACCGGCGCCGATACGCGTCAACAGGCCGATACGCAACAGATCCAACAGCTTTTCGGGGAGGTACACCCATGAGTCAGGTAGCACATCGCGGCGCATTGTGGCTGGACGCGCTGGCACCCGGGAAACCACAGCTGACCGGGCTGTGCCCGTCGGTACAGGCGGCTGATGGCGACATCGCCGGCGAAGCGGTCCGTTTTATTGCCGTTGTCCCTGACGCGGCTAACCACTACCCACGCGCCGCAAAGGGCGAAGTGGGGCTGCTGGAGGGATGGACGCTGGCGAAAGTGGTGCATGAGACCATTGCAGCGGACCGCCACAGCGACAAAAAACGGCCGATTGTGGCGGTGATCGACGTGCCCAGTCAGGCGTATGGCCGCCGGGAAGAAGCCTTCGGCATCCATCAGGCGCTGGCGGCGGCGGCGGGGGCTTACGCCCAGGCGCGCCTCGCCGGGCACCCGGTCATCGGGCTGATCGTCGGCAAGGCGATGTCCGGCGCGTTTCTGGCCCACGGCTATCAGGCCAATCGGCTGATCGCTTTCAATGACCCGGAGGTACAGATTCACGCGATGGGCAAAGCGTCGGCGGCGCGCATCACGCTCAGAAGCGTGGAAGAGCTGGAAAAACTGGCGGCCGCCATCCCGCCGATGGCGTATGACATTCGCAACTACGCCACGCTGGGGTTGCTGTCGGCGTTGCTGGATATCAGCAATCCGGATGCGCCGTCCGCCAACGATGTGGCGCAGGTGACCGATGCGTTACAGCAGGCGATAACCGACGCCCGCCGCGACCCGTCGCTGAAAACGCGACTGGGGGCGGACAACCGGCGCAGTTCTTCGCGGGTACGTGAGCGGATGCGCGCGCAGTGGTAAGCCGCGTTCGAGGGCAAACCGCAACCAGCGGGTAGCCATAACTCGCGGAGTAGCCATAACTCGCGTATCAGTCGCCACTATGCGGTGGTCAGCCTGCTCGTCGATAAGGGCGGCGGCCACCGATATATCGGTAAGCCAATAAAGAGACCTGCCGGAAAAGGGCAACGGGCGTCATCGGGCGCCCGCAGACGCCCTTTGCCTGAAAACTATAACCATCGCGCTGGAACTCATACTCTTTTATTACAGGTGAATACGATATGACTTATGTAATTGTTCATGCACTTGCGCCGATTTTTATCATCATGCTGCTGGGGTTCTGGGCAGGCAAAGCCAAAATGGTGGATAACAAGAACGTTGCGCTGCTCAATATTTTCGTCATGGATTTTGCGCTGCCGGCGGCGCTGTTCAGCGCCACGGTGCAAACACCCTGGTCCGGCATTGTCCAGCAGTCTCCGCTGATCGTGGTGCTGACGCTGGCGATGTGGATAACCTATGCGGCCATCTATTTTCTGGCCGTTAAGGTGTTCCATAAAACGCCGCAGGACGCAGCCGTGCTGACGCTCACCGTGGCGCTGCCCAATTACGCGGCGCTCGGCCTGCCGATTCTCGGCAGCGTGCTGGGTGACGGTTCGGCCACGTCGCTGTCGGTGGCGGTGTCTATCGCCTGTGGTTCGGTGCTGATGACGCCGTTCTGCCTGCTGATTCTGGAACGTGAAAAGGCGCGTGCCTCCGGCGGCAGTCAGACCTCCACGCTGGCGATGCTGCCGGTGCTGATGTGGCGCTCGCTGAAAAAGCCGATCGTGCTGGGGCCGTTGCTGGGCGTGGTATTGTCCGCCATTGGTATCCGCATGCCGGAATTGCTGCTGGCGTCGATCAAGCCGCTGGGGTTATCCGCTACCGCCACCGCGCTGTTCCTGACCGGGGTGATCCTCTCGGCGCGTCAGCTGAAAATCAACCTGGTGGTCACTACCGCGGTACTGACCAAGCTGCTGATTCAGCCGGCGCTGGCGTGGGCGGTGGTACTGGTGTTGGGACTGCACGGTTCGGTGGCGATCACCGCGATTCTGATGATTGCGCTGTCCGCCGGCTTTTTCGGTGTGGTGTTCGGTAACCGGTTTGGCGTGCAGTCGCCGGATGCGGAAGCGGTGCTGCTGTTAAGCTCGGTACTCTGTATCCTGTCGCTGCCGCTATTTATTACGTTAACGTCAGGAATTTGAACAACATCAGGAGTTTGAATCATGGTAACGACACGTCCGCACGATCTGTTATGGCTGACGTCCCGCGAGGCGCTGGAAGGTATCGATGCGCCCTGGGTGGACAGCCAGTGGCGGCCGGCTCTGCCGGTGGTAGTGCGGCGTGACGTTGACCCGGCCGGGCGCATTCCGGTCGGGGTGCGCGGCCTGCGCCGCGACCAGCGTGCCGCCGGGTGGGTGACGGCAGAGAGCATGGTTCGGGTGGTGACGCCGGAGATGCTGTGCGATCTGCCGTCGCTGTTGCATTCGCCGTTTGTGTCGCAACCGCCGGTGCAGGTCGCCATTCAACTGGCGCAGCAGCACTGGCCGTGGCAGTGGGGCATCACCGGCGGCACGGGATACGCGCTGGCGACCCAGATGCCGGTGCTGCATGCCGACAGCGATCTGGATGTGCTGATTCGCGCGCCTCAGGCGCTGGACCGCGACGCGCTGGCGGACTGGCAACGCCAGCTATCGTCGTCGCGGCTGTGTCGGGCCGATACGCAAGTGGAAACGCCCCACGGCGGTTTCGCGCTGGCCGAATGGCTGAGAGACGGACAGGCGCTGTTGAAAACCGACCGCGGGCCGCGACGGGTAAGCGATCCGTGGTCAATGGAGAGGTGAGATGAAGATTCTGTTTACCTTCCCCGGACAGGGGGCGCAGCATGTCGGCATGCTGCGACAGCTTCCGTCCGATACCGCCGTACTGGATGAAGCGCGAGCGGTGTTGGGCGACGAGGTTCACCAGCTCGATAGCCCGCAGGCGCTGCGCCATACCCGCGCGGTACAGCTGTGCCTGCTGATAACGGGCGTGGCCTGGGCCAGAGCGCTGATGGAACGCGGCGTGATGCCGGACATGGTCAGCGGCTTGTCGATTGGCGCATTTCCGGCGGCGGTGACCGCCGGCGTGCTCCGTTTTGACGACGCGCTGCGGCTGGTGGCGTTGCGCGGCGACCTGATGGAACAGGCTTATCCGCAGGGATATGGCCTCACCGCCATCATGGGGTTGAGTCAGGCCGAGGTGGAGACGTTGCTGGTCGACAGCGGTGCGTATCTCGCTAACCTGAACGCCGAGCGGCAAATCGTGATCGCGGGCAGCGACGAGTGCATGGCGCGGGTGGCGCAACGGGCGTTGCAACGCGGCGCCAGCCGGGCGCAACGGTTGCAGATTAGCGTGCCGTCGCACTGTGCGTTGCTGGATGCGCCTGCCAGACAGCTGGCGGCGGCGTTTGCTTCGCTGTCGCTGTCGCCTCCGCAATGCGGCTACCTGAGCGGCAGTTCCGCCCGGGCAATCTGGCAACCGGAACGCATCGCGGACGACCTGGCGCTAAACATGGCGCGCACCGTGCGCTGGCACGAGGCGATGGTGGCGGCTGAAGAGCGCGATGTTCGGCTGGCGATTGAGATGCCGCCGGGCGGCGTGTTGACCTGCCTGGCGAAGCAGGCGTTTAGTCGTGGCGAGGCGTTTTCGCTGGAACGCAGCGGTATCGATGTGGTGGTGCACCGCGCCGATCAGCTCAGGGCACAGCAGTAGCGTTGAGGCTGCGGGCGTACATGCGGCCTTCCGCCACCAGCGCCAGCAGATTCGGGTCATGCTCGCGGTTGCGGGCGAACACAATGGCGATGAGCTGGCGCATCTGATAGGGCGGCGCCAGTTTCAGCAACTGCACATCGTTCTCGTACACTTTTTTCATCCGCTCGGGGATGAGGGTAAAACCGACGCCGGCCTGCACCAGACTCAGCATGGAGAAAATGTCGTCTACCCGCGTGACGATCTCCGGTTCGAACCCGGCGATGTGAAACGCCTCCTGAAAACCGGCATAGGTGGCGAACCCTTCGGACAGCGACACGAACCGCTGGTGGTGGAAGTCGCGCAGATCGGCCGGCTGGCGGGTATCCAGCTTCGCTGCGGCCGGCGCCGCCAGACAAATGTCATCCTCAAACAGCGGCAGGAATTCCAGCTGGTTACGGTCGATAGTGTTGTCGGAAAGCGAGATGAGGATGGCGTCCAGTTGCTGGTCATCCAGCATGGCGAGCAGGCGCTGATTCGACCCCATGGTCAAATCCAGCTCCAGATCCGGGCGGCGCAGCTTGACGCCCATAATCAGGCGCGGCACCGTTTCCAGCGTCAGCGAATACAGCGTGCCGATGCGCAATCGCCCCTGACCGACCCCCGCGGTCTTGCGGGTTTCCTCCAGCCCACGCTCCATCAGCAGCATCGCTTCCTGACTGTATTCCAGCAGCGTATGCGCCGCCGGCAGCGCCACCAGATTGCGCCCTTTATGGATAAACAGCGGGCAGCGTACCCCTTCCTCCAGCGTATGCAACGCACGATGCACGCTGACGCCGCTGAGCCCGAGGAGTTCGGCGGTACGGGTGATATTCCCGGTTTCCATGAATGTTTTGAAAATCTCAAGCTTGCGGAACGTGATGTCGCCGTCTTTTAACATATCGGACTCAGTGCGTGATAGCGCGTGGATGTGAATGGGGTAACCGTCAGGGAATTGTACCCGCAAAGCGCGGAAAAAGGAGAATCGGGCGATGTTTCGCGTGATGCGCGGCGGCGGCTGGCGGCCATTTCACCGTTGCGGTCGCCAACTGCCGTAGAGTGAGGCCCGCCAAACGCGGGCCACACCCGGTCACTGCTGCGGTTTTCGCATTTTCGCGGCGCACTGCGCGATGATAAAAATCAGCGACTGGATAATCACGATGCACGGCCCGGTCGCGCCATCAAGGAAGTAGCTGAGCCAGGTGCCGAAAACCGACGAGAAGGTCGCGCTGGTCACCGCCACCAGCATCATAGCGCCGAAGCGTTTGCACAGTACAAACCCGGTAATGCCGGGGGTAATCAACATGGCGATCACCAAAATCACGCCGACCGCCTGCAACGCGGCGACGATGGTCAGCGACAGCAGCGTCAACAGACCATAATGCAGCAGTTTTACCGGCAGACCGCAGATTTGCGCCTGCGTGGGGTCAAAGCAGTACAACACCAGATCGCGCCATTTGATGATAACCACGGCTAGCACCAGCAGGCTGATTACCAGCGTTTGTTGCAGCTCGTAGCGGGTGATCCCCAGTACGTTGCCGAACAGGATATGGCTCAGGTGCTGTTCGGTATTGACGCGAGAAAACAGCACCAGACCGACGGCGAACATGCCGGAAAACAGAATCCCCATCACCGTGTCTTCTTTGATGCGGCAGCGTTCCTTCACGTAGCCGGTAGCCAGCGCGCAGAATAGACCGGAGGCGAACGCGCCGATCGCCAGCGGGATGCCCGCCAGCCAGGCCAGCACCACGCCGGGCAGCACGGCGTGAGAAACGGCGTCGCCCATCAGCGACCAGCCTTTGAGCACCATAAAACAGGACAGCACCGCGCACACCATGCCGACCACGCCTGCCGCCAGCATAGCTTTGACCATGAACGGAAAGGCAAAGGGCTCGGCTAACAAGGTCAACCATTCCATATTATTTCCTCATCATTGCCAGGCGGCGTTGACGACGGGCGGCCAGCAACCCGTGGCGGGGCGCGAAAACAAACGCCAGCAGGAACATCAGCGTTTGCAATGAAACGATGATGCCGCCGGTGGCGCCGTTCAGGAAGAAACTCAGCCAGGCGCCCACCGCGCTGGTAACGGTGCCGAGCGCAATGGCGATCAGCACCAGCCGCGGGAAGCGGTCGGTCAGCAGCCAGGCGGTGGCGCCCGGCGTAATCACCATAGCGATCACCAAAATGGCGCCCACCGTTTGCAGCGCGGCGACGGTGCAGGCGCTCAGCAGGGTGAAGAAGATGATTTTCAGCCGCAGCGGCGACAGGCCGATGGTTCTGGCGTGGATTTCGTCAAAAAAGGTGACGAACAGATCTTTCCAGATAAAGCACAACACGATGAGCGAAATGCCGATAATCAGCGCCACCTGCAGGATGTCTTCATCCGCAATGCCGAGAATATTGCCGAAAATAATCGACTGCACGTTCACCGCGGTCGGGTTTAGCGAGATGATCAACAGCCCGGCGGCAAAAAAGGTGGAGAAGATAAACCCGATCACCGCGTCTTCGCGGATGCGGGTCAGATGCCGGATGAAGGTCATGGCGAGCGCCGCCAGAATGCCGGCGAAAAATGCGCCGGCGGCGTAGGGCAGCCCCAGCGCATACGCCCCGGCCACGCCCGGCACCACCGAATGCGACAGCGCGTCGCCCATCAGCGACCAGCCTTTCAGCATCAGGTAGGCGGACAAAAAGGCACAGGTGCCGCCGACCACGGCGCTTATCAGGATGGCTTTGACCATGTATTCATACTGGAAGGGCGCCAGCAACGCATCAATCATGGCGCTTATCCTCCTCATCCGCGGATGAGCGATGGGGCGGCGTCAGGCTGCCCTTGCCGTAAAAGACCGCCGGACGTTCGTCGTCCGTCAGCACCGTCAACTCGCGGGCATCGGCGTCCTGATGCAGTTGTTGCCCTGACAGGCGCAAATAACGCAGCACGCCGCCGAAGGTTTTTTCCAGATTCGGGTGGGTGAAGGTGCTTTCCGTCGGGCCTACCGCCAGCACGGTGCGGTTGATCAGCACCACCTGATCGCAAAACTCAGGCACGCTACCGAGGTTATGGGTGGAGACCAGAATCAGGTGGCCCTCTTCGCGCAGCGTTTTCAGCAGCTTGATAATCGCGTTTTCCGTCTGCACATCAACGCCGGTGAACGGCTCGTCCAGCAGGATGATTTGCGCCTGCTGCGCCAGCGCGCGCGCCAGAAACACCCGCTTCTTTTGCCCGCCGGACAGTTCGCCGATCTGGCGTTGATGCAGATCCGCCATGCCAACGCGCTCCAGCGCTAGCGCCACCTGCTTTTTGTCTTCCGCTGACGGAATGCGAAACAGCGACATTTTGCCGTAGCGCCCCATCATCACCACATCCTCAACCAGCACCGGAAAGTTCCAGTCTACTTCCTCGGTCTGGGGCACATAGGCAATGAGATTGCTTTTCAGCGCCTGCCTGACGGGCAGACCGTTGAGCGACACGCTGCCGGTGGTGGGGCGGACGATGCCCATGATGCTTTTGAACAGCGTTGACTTTCCGCTGCCGTTGACCCCCACCAGCGCGCAAATAGTGCCGCCGTGGAGATGAAAACTGGCGTTATGGATGGCGGTGTGGCCGTTGTTGTAGGTGACCGTGATGTCCTGCACGGTCAGTTGTGCGTCTTCTGCGTGCCGGGTCATTGGTTAAAGCCTTTTGCAATGGTGTCTACGGTGGTTTTTAACAGCGAAATGTAGTCGGGAACCGGGCCGTCTTTGGTCGACAGCGAATCGACATACAGCACGCCGCCATAGCGCGCGCCGGTTTCTTTGCTGATCTGACGTGCCGGCTTATCCGATACCGTGCTTTCACTGAACACGACCGGAATCTGGTGCTGGCGCACTTCATCAATAACATGGCGCACCTGCTGCGGCGTGCCTTGTTCGTCGGCGTTGATTGGCCACAGATACAGTTCTTTCAGGCCGTAGTCGCGCGCCAGATAGCTGAAGGCGCCTTCACTGGTCACCAGCCAACGGTGTTCGGCCGGAATATTATTCAGTCGTGCGCGCAGCGGTTGATCCAGCGCCATAATCTGCGCGGCGTAATTTTTGGCGTTACGGTTATAGGTTTCCGCGTTGTCCGGGTCGTATTTCACCAGCGCTGCCCGGATATTCTCTATATAAATTAATGCGTTGTTTGGTGACATCCAGGCGTGGGGATTCGGGTTGCCGTTGTAAGGGCCTTCGTTGATCGCGATGGGCGTGATGCCTTCGCTGACGACCACGGAAGGCACGCCCTGAATGTTTTCAAAGAACCGGCCGAACCAGCGCTCCAGATTAAGGCCATTCCACAAAATCAGGTTTGCCGACTGCGTTTTGGCGATATCCCGCGGCGTGGGCTGGTAGTCGTGGATTTCCGCACCCGGTTTGGTGATCGATTCGACGGTGGCGGCATCGCCGGCAACATGTTGGGCGATATCCTGAATGATGGTAAAGGTGGTAACCACCTTGAGTTTTGCCGTCGCCGGTAGCGAAAAACCGAACAGCAGCGCCAGCAGGGCAGCTAGCAACGGAGCGGCGGAAAAGGGAAACGGGAAGGATAACCGCGTTTTGCGCATTGTTTTCAAAGAACCCTGAAAGGCCGTAAACATAACACTCTCCCAACAATGATAATGATAACCATTTTCATTTAAATCCGGGGCTATGTTAACAGACTACATTTAACACCTCAATAACACCACGAAGTAAATTGTTTTAGGGGTAAATGGTTTTAGTTTCATGCGTTTCCTGCGCGTTCCACAGCGCTTCGTCATGGGTGTGCCAGACCGGGGGCGTAGGCTGGGGTTATATAAAATGTGCATCACACGGTCTTCGGTCAAGGAGTGGGGATTCGGCCAACTGACCAGCGGCCAATCCTTGATGTGAGCACCATAACCAAACCGTGCTATGCACGAAAGGCGATGCGTTACGCTCCCGATAGCGGCGGCATCTTGCAATATAGCGCGTGGCTACTTCTGAAATATGGTCAGATTGTCGGTCAGCCACTCGGTCAGCGAACGCGGGGCTTTTCCCGTCATTTCCTCGATTGTCGACGTCGTTTCGCCGATCGCAGACTCACGAAACAGACGATCAAGCCCGATTAGCAGATCGGCTGTGAATGGCGAAAGTCCGCTCCCGAGCAGCGCCTCTCTTTGCTGCGAGGGCGAAAGATGGACATAGGTAACGGGGTGGCCAAGCAGGCGGGTTAGTTCGGCCGCAATGTCGGCCATCGTCCATGCTCGCGGGCCTGTCAGGTGATACACCCGTTGCGATTCAGGTTCGATCTCTTCGAGCAGTGCAATGCGTGCCGCGTCGGCAATATCGCGGGTGTCGATGAAGTTCACGCGCCCATTGCCCGCAGCGCCAGTCCAGGAGCCGGCGGCAATAAGCGGCCCCAGACGCTTGAGCACATCGCTAAACGCCGTGGGGCGCAAAACGGTTGAGGCAATCGGCTGCTGTGCCAGATGCGCTTCAATCTGCATATGCCAGGCGATGGGAAGCAGCCGGGTCGCGGGACCGAGGGCGGATAGCTTGACGATGTGGCGAACGCCGGCGGCGACTGCGGCGTCGATCAGCGCAATCTCATTGGCAACTTGTTCGGTTGACGTGCCGTGAGAGATAAACAGCCGATCGATGCCACGCAGGGCGTCGCGAAGCCTGTCCTCGTGCCTGAAGTCGACCTTAACCGCACTGATACCGGTGGGCAAACGCGCCGCTTCGGGATTGCGGGTAAGCACGACGACGTCTATCGGATCGGCTGCAAGCCGGGTAGTTAGCGTAGCACCAACGCGTCCCGTGGCGCCGGCAAGGGCGAGGCGCGGTTTTCGTGTCTGTGAAGATAATGAAGGTAAAGAAGATAAATAGTCGGGCATGGCGGAACCTCGTGGGTGTATTATGGAACGAACGGTCCATTAACACTGGAACGATCGTTCCATGTTGTCAAGTGAGATTATTCAGATGAGTGGAAAACCGCAGTACAACGAAGCCGCTGTCATTGATGCCGCTCTGGATGCGTTCTGGCGTCATGGCTACACGGCTACATCGATTAATGTGCTGACAGAAGCGACGGGCTTGTCGCGTTCAAGCCTGTATCAGCGCTTTCAGGATAAGGATGGCCTGTTTCAGGTCGTACTGGCGACGTATACCGACCGATTAATGCGACGTATGCATTCGGCCGAAGGCGTCACTGCCCGCGCAACTCTTAATGCGCTGTTACGTGAGCTACTGCCGGCATCGCCGCCGCGTCCCCCAGGTTGCCTGCTGTCAAGAAGTTGTGCTGAGTTTGCCGAATTGCCGACGGCGAGTCGGGAGGCGGTGCTTGAGGGGATGAGCCGGCAACGCGATGTGCTGGTGAATCTGTTACGGGAAGCTATCGCCGCCGGTGAACTTCCCGCCAACGCGGACGTTGATGCGTTAGCCTGGCACTTCCTCGGCGTGATGCAAGCGGTGGTGAGCTTGCCGCCGGCGGGGGCGAGTCTGGACGAGTTGGAGCGTATGATCGCCGTTGCGATGCTGGTGTGGCCGGAGGTCTCCGCTGCAACGTAAAAGGAATCGTGAATAAAAAATAGCGCTGACGGCGACCGCGTACATTGAGGGCGCCTTTCGCGCGGTGGTTGTTAGACCCGTTTGTTGCCATGGCGTACAGAACACTGCGGCAACAACAGCGGCGCTTCTGAACCTATTATAAAACATAGCCATCAATAGCCAGTTCATGCCGCATCCATTCAATAAAGACCTTCACTTTATGCGTACGCTCGTTAATGTGCGGCATGACAATATGGTGCGCATTAACGGGGTATTCAAATTCTCGTGGGAAAACCTGCACCAGAGAACCACTCTTGAGAAACTCTTCGCCCATCATGGAGCTTTCAAGAATCAGCCCCAACCCCATTCTCGCTGCTTCAAAACTCATATAAGAACGATCAAAACTCAGGTTAAAACCAGGCCGTGCGTATTTTATATCACAGTAAGAAAACCATTTATCCCAGTTAGCCAGCGTGGTTGAAGAGTAAATAAGATTATGATTAAGAATTTCCTCGGGGTGGTTTATTGGGTTTTTACTAATATAGTCCGGCGAGGCCATGACTTTTAGTCTTTCATTCTTAATCGTCATGACTCTGTATGCATCCCAGTCAGGTATACCGTGCCGGATATCAATGTCGATATTGTCGCGGGCAAACTGGAGGTTCTCATAAGAGCAGGTAAGATTGATGGTAATATCCGGGTGCAACGTCCTGAATTTACCTAACCGACGCATCAGCCAAATCATGCCGAAGGAGGGGGATGAGTGTACTCGCAGAATCTCATTGCTCGATTCATTAATCATTTTGTCCGTTGCTCTACCGATAATACTGATCGCCCCGGAAACCTCTCTTAGATAAATCTCTCCATGCTCTGTCAGCGTGACGCCCTTTCCATTGCGAATGAAAAGCTTTTTATTCAGGAACTTTTCGAGCGTAGCAATCTGATGACTGACGGCAGAAGCGGTAATATTCAATTTTTCAGCAGCAACATTAATACTTTGCGTGTTTGCTACCTCAAGAAATGCCTGGATATTCCGTAGAGAAGGTAAGGGCAATTTTGATGCTTCATTACTACTCATTTTGAAACCCTGCCTGTTCATTCTAATGTCATGATTCTATTGAGATTGGTGGAAAATATGTTGGTTTTATGAGTGAAATTGTGATGATAAGCACGTTTATCTTAATAGTGCGACAATTGATAAAACAGCGATGCTGATCACGTTTTTTTTGTGATGCGATTCGTGAATCAAATTTTTCTCAGTGTTAAATGAGTTTTTTTATATTTTGTTTTTTATGTCGGTAGTTATATTGAGTGACGAAGATTAAATGCAGTGATTTTAATTTTATTAATAAAAACAGTTGTTCATACAAAGAGGTCCACGCTATGTCACGTATGGAACAATCAGTACCCTACATTAAGACCAAAGAGACAAATTATCGTTATGTTGTTCTTGCTTTAATATTTATTGTGTATGCGATTAATTATGCTGATCGTACAAACATCGGTGCGGTACTTCCCTTCATCATTACTGAGTTTCACATCAACAACTTTGAAGCAGGCGCCATTGCCAGTATGTTTTTTCTGGGATATGCACTGAGTCAAATTCCTGCCGGTTTTTTTATTGCCAAAAAAGGTATTCGCGGGCTGGTATCGCTATCCATATTTGGATTCTCTGCATTTACGTGGTTGATGGGAACCGCGACCTCGGTCTTAGGTTTGAAATTCATTCGGTTGGGATTGGGGTTAACAGAAGGGCCGTGCCCGGTCGGACTGGCGTCGACTATCAATAACTGGTTTCCGGCAAAAGAAAAAGCGACGGCTACGGGTGTTTATATCGCCGCAACCATGTTTGCTCCTATTCTTGTACCGCCGGTGGCCGTCTGGATTGCGTTAACCTGGGGCTGGCGGTGGGTCTTTTTTTCATTCGCTATTCCAGGCGTTGCTGTTGCAATAGCATGGTATTTGCTGGTTAAGTCCAAACCGTCAGAGAGTCATTTTGTTTCCAAAGCAGAATTGGCTTATATCAATACCGATCATGGCGATGTAAACACCAGAAGACAGAACATTGTTATTGAAGATAAGTTTACCTCTCTGGATAAACTAATCCGCGTGAAAGAGCTAGCGCCGATTAGCTCGGTAAAAGGCCTTTTCACCTCGAAAAATATATTGGGCGATTGCCTTGCGTATTTCATGATGGTCAGCGTCCTGTATGGCTTACTGACATGGATCCCTATGTATCTGGTTAAGGAGAAAGGCTTTAACTTTATGAGTATGGGGTTGGTCGCCAGCATGCCCTGCATTGGGGGATTCATCGGTGCGATTTTCGGCGGTTATGTTTCTGACAAGCTGCTTGGTCGCCGCAGAAAACCGACGATGATTTTTACCGCTATCAGCACCGTCATCATGATGTTAATCATGCTTAATATCCCACAAAGTACTGTCGCGGTTTGCACAGGGTTATTCTTTGTCGGGCTTTGTCTCAATATCGGCTGGCCTGCATTCACAGCGTACGGCATGGCTGTTGCTGATAAAAAAACCTATCCGATTGCCGCGTCGATTATTAACAGCGGTGGGAACCTTGGTGGGTTTGTATCTCCTATGCTGGCTGGTTTTTTATTGGATTACACCGGGAACTTTAATGCTGTATTCACTTATTTCGGTATATGCGCAGCAATTGGACTGGTATTAATTTTGATAATTGATGAGCCAAGATAATACATGATGATGTTCATGAACTAAAAAACTGGAGTTAAATTATGTTACTCAAAGATAAAGTAGCCATTATTACTGGTGCGGCCTCCCCACGCGGTTTGGGCTTCGCCACCGCCAAACTGTTTGCTGAGAATGGCGCGAAAGTGGTTATTCTCGATTTAGATGCGCAAGCCAGTAAGAATGCGGCGGATATATTGGGGGCGCCGCATCTGGGCGTTGCGGCAAACGTGGCGAACGAGCAACAGGTTAATGCGGCGATTGAACAGGTACTCGGAAAATATGGCCGTATCGATATTCTGGTTAATAATGCCGGCATTACACAACCGATTAAAACGATGGATATTAAACGCGAGAATTATGATGCGGTGCTGGATGTCAGTTTACGGGGCACGTTGCTGATGTCTCAGGCGGTTATTCCCACCATGCGCGCTCAAAAGTCAGGCAGCATCGTGTGCATTTCCTCGGTGTCCGCGCAGCGCGGCGGCGGCATTTTCGGCGGGCCGCATTATAGCGCGGCCAAAGCCGGCGTTCTGGGTCTGGCAAAAGCCATGGCGCGTGAACTGGGCCCTGATAATGTGCGTGTCAATTGCATCACCCCGGGACTTATTCAGACCGACATTACCGCCGGTAAATTATCAGATGAGATGAAACACAATATTTTGGCCGGCATTCCGTTAAATCGGCTGGGCGACGCCATCGATATTGCCCGCGCGGCGCTTTTCCTGGGCAGCGATCTTTCATCGTATTCCACGGGCATTACGTTGGACGTGAATGGCGGAATGTTAATCCATTAATGTAAGGGTTGAGTTATGTTGCAATCAGATATTCAGAAAGTAGCGGCGGCGGCATGGCGTATTCGTCGCTATGCGTTGCGTATGGGCGAGGTTCAGGGGCAAGGATATATTGGTCAGGCGTTGGGCTATGCTGATGTGCTGGCTACCGCGTTCGCCCACACCATGAATTATCGCCCTGAAGAACCCGAATGGGAAAACCGCGATCGTTTTCTGCTGTCTCACGGGCATTACGCTATCGCCTATTATGCCGCATTAATTGAAGCGGGCATTATTCCGCAAGAAGAACTCGAAACCTATGGTTCCGATGATAGCCGCCTGCCGATGTCCGGTATGGCGACGTATACCCCGGCGATGGAAATATCCGGCGGATCGTTAGGGCAGGGGCTTAGTATCGCCGTGGGGATGGCGCTGGGTCTGAGGCAGAAGCAGAGTACTTCGCTGGTGATCAATTCCATGTCCGATGGTGAACTGGATGAAGGATCGACCTGGGAAGCGGCAATGTCCGCGGCGCATTACGGTTTATCGAACCTGATCAATATCGTGGATATCAATCGTCAGCAGGCGGATGGAAATTCAATCAACATTCTGGGTTTTGAGCCGCTGCATGATAAATGGGCGTCTTTCGGCTGGTATGTGCAGCGGGTGGACGGCAACGATGTGCCGGCTGTGGTTAACGCGTTTGATAATGCAAAAAATCATCCGGAAAAGCAGCCTCGCGTCATTCTGTGCGACACGCTGATGGGGAAAGGGGTGCCCTTCCTGGAAACGCGCGACAAAAATCACTTTATCCGCGTTGATGCGGATGAATGGCAGCAAGCGATAGCGGTGCTGGATGCGAACAAACCGGAAGGAGTACAGTGATGAATCAGGCCACACAACCTAAGCCACGTTTAACCACGTCCGCGATGATTGCATCTATTGCGGATGAAGGTCAGGAAACCCGCTCCGCGCCTTTCGGTCATGCACTGGTCGAACTGGCGAAAACGCGCCCCGAAATTGTCGGCATGACCGCCGATCTGTCCAAATATACCGACCTGCATATTTTTGCCCAGGCCTACCCGGAGCGTTTTTTCCAGATGGGAATGGCGGAACAGTTGCTGATGGGCGCCGCCGGCGGCATGGCGAAAGAAGGGTTTATTCCTTTTGCCACCACCTATGCCGTCTTCGCCACGCGGCGCGCGTATGATTTTATTCATCAGGTGATTGCGGAAGAAGGTCTTAACGTCAAAATTTGTGCGGCGCTGCCTGGGCTGACGACGGGATACGGCCCAAGCCATCAGGCCACGGAGGATCTGGCGATTATGCGAGGCATTCCTGGCATGACCATCATCGACCCTTGCGACGCTATCGACATTGAACAGGCCGTGCCGGCGATGGTCGACCACAACGGGCCGGTGTATATGCGCCTGCTGCGCGGCAAGGTGCCGGTGGTTCTCGATAAGTACGACTATAAGTTCGAGCTGGGCAAGGCCAAACTGCTGGAAGACGGCAGAGACGTTCTGATTATATCGTCCGGTATTATGACCATGCGCGCGCTCGACGCGGCGGATAAATTGCAGAAAGATAACGTCAGTGTCGCGGTGCTGCACGTGCCGACGATTAAACCTCTCGATGAAAAAACCATTCTGGCGCAGGTTGCAAAACCGGGACGTTTGGTGATTACCGCGGAAAACCACACCTGCGTCGGCGGCCTGGGTGAAGCGGTCGCCGCTTTGCTGATGCGCAACGGCGTGCGCACGGAATTTGATACCGTCGGCCTGCCGGATGCGTTCCTGCATGCCGGGGCGTTGCCGACGTTGCACGATCGTTATGGTATTTCAACGGCCATGATGGTCGAAAAAATCAAATCTCGTCTTAAATAACATATCGTCTTAAACAACATATCGGTTTAAGTAACAGATCGCCTTAAACCAAAGCATTGCCGCCGCTAAAAACGGCGGCAATGTGGTGGTTATTTCAGGTTCTTGCTGAAGAAATCAGTAATCTTATCAAACGGAATTTTATCCAGACGGTCGTACAAATCGACATGGTCGGCATTTTTGATAATCATCAGTTCTTTCGGCTGCGCCGCCGCTTTGTAGGCATCCTCGCTAAAGTAGCGTGAATGCGCGTTCTCACCGGCGATTAACAAAATCGGACGCGGCGATATTTCGTTGATGTAGGTCATCAGCGGCATATTCATGAACGACAGCGGCATGGTGGCCGTCCAGGCACCATTGGAGTTCGGCGAACGCTTGTGGAAGCCGCGAGGCGTGCGGTAGTAGTCGAAGTACATGCGAACGACCGGGTCGGTGATGCCTTCCCGCGTTTCAGGCAGGATTCTTGGACCTGGGGCCGGAGAACCTTGTTCAGCATCCACCCAGCGCTGCCGGCTCATTTGTTCCAGCATCTGCGTGCGCTGTTGCCCGGTTCGACTATCGTAATAGCCTTTAGACATCACGCGCGACATGTCGTACATGCTGGTGGTGACCACCGCTTTAATCCGCTTGTCCACGGCGGCGGCGTTCAGGCTCATGCCGCCGAAACCACATATGCCGATGATGCCGATACGGTTGCGATCGACAAAAGGCTGCAAACCGAGAAAGTCGACCGCGGCGCTGAAATCTTCGGTATTGATATCCGGTGAGGCCACATTGCGAGGCTCTCCGCCGCTTTCTCCGGTATAGGACGGGTCGAAGGCCAGCGTGACATAGCCGCGTTCGGCCAGGGTTTGTGCATACAGACCGGATGACTGCTCTTTTACCGCGCCAAACGGGCCGCCGATAGCAAGCGCGGCCAGTCGCTGGTCGCCGCGGTTTTTCGGCAGATACAGGTCAGCAGCCAGGGTGATGCCGTAACGATTTTTGAACGTGACTTTTCGATGGTCGACTTTATCGCTTTTCGGGAAGGTTTTATCCCATGTCTGGGTCAGTTGCAGGGCGTCGCCATTGGCTGACGAGGAAGGCGTCTGTGCCAGCACGGGCTGAGCGCTGGTCAATAGCACCGTGACACAAATAGCGATAGCGCTTTGAATCAACGTGTTGCGGGAACGCGGGCGGTTCATGCGGATTACCTCTCGGATTATAGCGGCTTGATGCGAACCATACTCTGGCGATGGAGACCGTGAGGACCCACCGGCAGAGTAATGGCGTATGTTTAAGACACCACCGGCCTTATCGGCGGTGGTATCACGACTCAACAACTACAACGCATTCTTCAGAATGGCGGTCACGACTTCCGGGGGATAAGTGTCGGCAATACCGAAGAGGCGGACGTTGCTCTGTACGTTTTCAACGATGGTGGGCAGAGCGGTTTCTTTAATCTCCAGCTGTGGCAGGCGAGTGGGGGTGCCGATGGTGTTGAACCAGCTCTCCAGTGCGGCAATGCCTTGCTCGCCGGTATCGACGCCAAAGACGTTGCGGGCAAATCGTTCGAACTGCGCCGGGTTACGGCCGATGTACCATTTCATCCAGGCCGGGACTACCACCGACAGACCCGCGCCATGCGGCACGTTGAACAGTGCGGAAAGCGAGTGTTCGATGGCGTGGTTGGGATAGCTAAAGCCCGCGGTGCCGGAAAAAGTCAGACCATTCAACGCTAATGTCGCGGCCCATGCGAACTGCGCGCGGGCGCCATAATCCGCTGGATCGGCAAGCAGGGCTTCCGTGGTTTCGATAACCGTGTTGATAAGCGATTCAACCAGCCGTGATTGCAGGTGGGGATGGACGGTGGCGGTGAAGTACACCTCGATCAAATGGGCGATGACATCCGATGCGGAATACACCAGATAGTCCCGAGGTACGCCCTGCATCAGCACCGGGTTGACGATGGAGACTTTGGGGAACAGTGCGGTCGACGAGATGAAGAATTTTTCCTGGGTTTGGTCATTGGTGACCACGGCGCCTGGGTTCATTTCACTGCCGGTTGCCGCCAGCGTCAGGATGGCGAACAGCGGCAGCGCCGACTCGACGGGCGCCTTAGCGGTAAACAAGTCCCAGACATCGCCGTCGTAACGCACACCCGCCGCGATGGCCTTGACGCTGTCGAGCACCGAGCCGCCGCCGACGCTCAGAATGGCGTCGACCTGATGCGCTTTTGCCAGCGCAATGCCTTCCCGCACCGTCGAGATAACCGGGTTGCTGACGATGCCGCCGCATTCGACCAGTTCGATGCCTTGCCCGGCGAGACTCTGGCTGACGGTGTTGAAAAGACCGTCGCGTTTGATACGGTCACTGCCGTAGCAGAGCAGCACTGTGTTAATGCCGTGATCGGCCAGATGCTGGCCGATCTGCTGTTCTTTGCCGACGCCGAATTCGATTTGGGTCGGGTTAAAGAAAGTGAAGTTTTCCATAGTACGTCCTTTGAATCTGTCTGGTTGCTCATTTGACCGCCGGACACAGGCTGAGGGGATGAGCGGATTGAATCGACACACACCGGAACGGAGCGAAAACACGTTCTGAGGGATGACCGGGATTGCGCTGACCGTTTAATGCGCTTGCCGAATGCATTTTTCGTGATTTTGTTCGCCCATCGATAGACAGATACTCCGCATTTCTTGCCTGATTCTCCAACTGCCGGGATTGGCGATTGGCGCGCTCGTGTTGGGGGGATATGCTGCATACAGACACTGACGGGAGACGAGGTATGCCGCATCAGCAGCAACAGAGAGGACGGTACGACGCCGACGCGGTCGACGCGACGTGTGAGGCGATGGTTGAGGTTATCGGGCGATGGACCGCTGGCCAGAGCGATTGTGCGACCCCGATTCCGAGCCTCACGCTCTATCGACGAGAAGCTCTGATGCCGCCGGCCATTTGTCTGGTCGAGCCCTGCATTGTTCTCGTGGTTCAGGGCGAAAAACAAATGTTGGTGGGCGGCGAGGCTTACTCTTATAACACCCGGCGTTTTCTGATTACGTCGCTGGATCTCCCGGCCAATTCGCAAGTGGACGTTGCCAGCCCGGAAAAACCCTGCCTGGGGCTGACCATGAAGTTTGACCTTCGCATCATGGCGGAGCTGATCGCACAAGGCAGTCTGCCGTTGCCCACCGCGCGGGTAAATGACAGAGGCATTGGCATCGGTACGGTCACGCCGGTGTTGATTGAACCCTTCAGGCGGATGCTGGATTTGCTTGATGAGCCCGGCTCAATCCCGGTGCTCGCACCGCTGATCGAGCGGGAAATTCACTATCGCCTGCTGATGAGCGATCAGGCCGCGCGGTTATGGCAAATTGCCTCGGTGGGAAGCCAGGGGCATCGGGTCGCCAGGGCCATCGACTGGCTGAAGATGAATTACACCGCCACATTGAGGATTGATGAGCTTGCGGCCTATGTGCAGATGAGCACATCAAGCCTGCACCATTACTTTCGGCAGCTTACTGCCATGAGTCCCTTGCAGTATCAAAAGTGGCTGCGGTTGAATGAGGCCCGACGCCTGATGCTGAATGAGGATTTTGACGCGGCCAGCGCGGCCTTCGACGTCGGCTATGAAAGCCCGTCACAATTCAGCCGTGAGTACACGCGTCTTTTCGGCGCGCCGCCAAAGCGTGACATAGAAGGATTACGGCGCAAGGCTGATCCTGAGGGGGGAGGGCTCCTCACCCGGAGAGCCAGATAAGCCACAAAAACCAGGGGCAGAGTTTCCTTTTCCGATTAATCAGCGTTATTGTTCCGGTCATTCGATGTCTGCTTCAGGAATCACGATGATGAATGAGTCGTTCACTATCGGCGAAGAGCATGTACGGTTTTCCACCCCCGATCTCGCCTTGCCGATGGGATACCGCGCCATCGCTCGCCAGTTTTTCCACCACAACATCCCGTCGCCTTATGACGTGGAAATGGCGATCGCCGCTATTGAAGACCTGCTTCAGTCAGCACCTGCGTTACGTCAGGTAGCGCAACATTTCTCTTCCGCCGACCATTATCTTAAAGAGATAGCGCGTAGCGCCGGCAGCCATGACATGTTGACTCAGCAACAAATCGAGAACGTGTTCAACCGGGTGGCGGATGTTATTTCCGGCAGCCCCTGGCGTGATGGTGAATTCCCGGATGAGACGGGCTTTATCAGCTACCTGATCATTGTGCGCGAGCTATCGCACCATCTTAATATTCAGCAGATCACGCTGGCATAGTACGCGGTTCGCTCGGTAAAAGGGGCTGTATCAATGACGATGCATCATCATGGTTATAACGCGCGGATTATCGGCCTTTTGCGTTGACGCTGATCGCACCACAGCGTGAAGATCCCAGCCATGACGATAATCGACGCCCCAAGCAAGGTGGCGTTGCCGGGTAAGCTGTCGAGAAACAAATAACCTATCACCATCGACCACACTAGCGTGGTGTAATCAAACGGTGCGAGTAGTGAGGCGTCGGCATAGCGCAGGCTGAGCGTGACCAGAATTTGCGCCAGCCCGCCAAATACGCCGCAGCCAATCAGCAACGCCCATTGCCCGCCAACAGGACGTGCCCAGCCCCAAAATGTGGTCGAGAGGCCAATCAGCGTCGTCATCAGCGAAAAATAAAAAACGATCGCCCCCGGCGTTTCGACGCCATTCAGGAAGCGAATTTGTACATTTGATGTGGCGGAACAGAGTGCCGCAAGCAAGGCAAAGAGCGTTCCCAGCGCGGCGTCGTCAAAGGTGAAGCCGGATGCCCATAACGTGTGACCGAGAGTGAGGTTTGACGACAGCATAATCACAATGCCGCTAAAGCCGACCAGAACCGCCAGCCAACGATAAAAGCGTACTGTCTCTTTCAGCAATATCGCGGCCATGAGAACGGTAAATAGCGGTACGGCATAACTGATGGCCGTGGCGTCGGCCAGCGAGATGTAAATCAGTGCCAGATAGTTGAAATACATACCGCCAGTACCGGATAAACCGCGAATAACATGGCCGAAAATATTTTGCGTTTTGATGCTTTCTCTAATACTGCCTTGTAGTTTTAACCACAACAACAGTGGAAATAGGGCGACGAATGAGCGGAAAAAAATGACTTCTCCGGTGGGAATGGCGCCGTGTAGGCCTTTGACGCAGGCCAGCATTAATGTCGCACACAGCGCTGACATTATTTTCAGCAATATCCCAAGTTTGGCATTCATTGTCTTACCTTTTACAACCTACCGGTGTAGATGAGCCCTCACCTTAAAACGCCGGTAAAGTGCACTGATAAGATAATTTCCCTCTGTCCGAATAATCTTTTCTTATTACCGGATTCCGCCTGTGGGGCGTGATAGTGGTCATATAAATTGTGTATCTCGCGACAGGGTTTCCCTCTTATGCCGTTAACCGCAAAGTCCGTATATTCCAGAGAATACGGGCTGCCGTACTGGGCCGCTCCGGTAATAAAAAGTCGTGTATTCAAAGCATTAACACTTTGGGGGAAACATCATGACAGTAAAAAAATTATCTGCCGTTTTGGCGTCGTCGGTTTTATTCACCAGCATTGGCGCGCAGGCGGACCTGCTGGCCGATATGACTGCCCGGGGGGAGTTGAAGTGTGCGGTTTATTCTGATGTTCCCCCGTTTTCATCACCGGATGCGAACACACGTCAATTGGTGGGAATGGATGTCGACCTGTGCAATGCGCTGGCGAAGCAAATGGGGTTGAAGCTGGTGCTGGTGCCGACATCGGTAGAAGCCCGCATTGCCGTGATTGTTACCGGGCGCGCCGATGTGCTGATCGCCAATCTGGCCTACACGAAAACCCGCGGTAACCAAATCCAGTTCAGCGATCCGTACTACGTGGCTAAAGAGATGTTGCTGGTGAAGAAAGAGAACGCAGATAAAACCCTTGAGTATTTCAAAGGCAAACGCATCAGCGCGACAAAAGGAACCACGTCTGAGCAGTCGATCAACCTTAAAGGCGGTAAAGCGGTTACCTTCCAGGATTCAGCGTCCGCATTTCTCGCGCTGGAACAAAACAAAGCGGTGGGATTTGTCACCAATATGATGACCGGTATCAAGATGATCTCACAGGCGAAAAAAGACGGTATTGAACTGGCGATGATCAAAGAACCAATGGCGCTGGAACCGATTGGCGTGGGCATGAAACGTGACGAACCGGCACTGCTGGCTGCCGTCAACACCAGCCTGAAAACCATGGATGACAATGGAACCATCGACAAAATCTGGGAGAGCTGGATTGGGCCGAACACCGAATACAAAATGGTGCGCGAAGAGCGTGTGCAGCCGTTGTCGAGCCTGAAATTTGAACCGCTGGAATAAGTAAGTTATGGGCTGGTTAGCGCAACACGCGTCTGTTTTTCAGGAGGCGGATGTCACCCTCTCGACCATGGGGAGCCGGGCCTGGTTGGTGGAAGCGCCAGGGGAATTTAGCCTGGCTGCCCAGCGGCGCATCTGGTCACTGGCGCAAATACTCGCTCACTGTGATGATGTCGAAACGCTGATTCCCGGCGTCACCAATTTGCTGGTATTGCTCAAACGTACCCCGGAAGAGGAGGAGGCTTTCCCGCAGCGGCTGCGTGAATACTGGCGGCAGGCACGGGAAGTGACTCCGCAAGGACGGCTGATCGAAATTCCGGTTCACTATGGCGGCGTGCTGGCAAGCGATCTGGCAGCGGTTTGCCACCATACCGGTTTGAGCGAAAAAGAGGTCATTCGTCGCCATTATCAGGGGAGCTACACGGTTGTTGCGCTGGGTAGTGCCCCCGGTTTTGGTTATCTGCATGGGTTGGATCCGCAGCTCGCGACGCCGCGTAAAAAAGTACCGTCGCTCAATATGCTCAAGGGCACGGTTACCATTGGCGGAGCACAGACGGGGGTGTCGGTGTTGACCGGACCCAACGGCTGGAACGCCATCGGCTATGCGGATTTGCAGGTCTTTGACCCTTACGCAGCCAGCCCCGCATTGATGGCGCCCGGTGATAACATCCGTTTTTTACCCGAAAGGATCGAACTGTGATTGAAATCGAGCGCACGGGTGCGCTGAACACGGTGCAGGATTTGGGACGCTTTGGCTTTCGTCATCTGGGGGTGTCGGTGAGCGGCGTGATGGACCCGCTGGCTCTGCGGGCGGGCAATGCGTTGTTGGGTAATGACGATAACGCCGCCGCCGTTGAGGTGCAAATGTTCCCCTTTCGTGTGCGTTTCCAACAGGATATGACGATCGCCCTGACGGGAGCGGATTGCCGTGCGCGGCTTGATGATGACGACCTGCCGCCCTGGTGGGGCTGCCGGGTTGCCAAAGGGCAGGTGTTGGAGATGCGCTATCCGCGTTCCGGTACGCGTGGTTACCTCTGTGTCGCGGGCGGAATTACGGTTCCCGAGGTATTAGGCTCGCGTAGTACGGCGTTGCGCGGCGGGTTTGGCGGTGTTGACGGACGTCCGCTACAGGCTGGCGATAGATTACCGACAGGTGCCGGCCGAATCACCTTACCGCCGGGAGGGTTAGGCATTGAACCCCCGGAACTGGCGCTGTGCGAAGTGTTCCCGGCGGCGAATCAGGGCGTGGTGCCGGTGCGTGCTATTCCATCCGGTGAGTATGCCCTGTTCGCGGCCGAGCATGCGCGTTTCTGGCGGCAATCCTGGCAGATTTCCAGACAAAGTAACCGTACCGGTTACCGGCTTTCCGGCGAACCGATTTACCCTTCCCACACCATTGAAATGCGCTCCTATGGCCTGATCCCCGGCATTGTGCAGGTTCCTCCCGCCGGGGAGCCGATCATTCAGTTAAGCGATGCCAATACGGCAGGGGGATACCCAAAAATCGCCTGTGTGATTGAGGAGGATTTATGGCGGCTCGGGCAGCTACAGGCCGGGCAGTCGATTCAATTCATGCAAGGCGATGGGAAGCAGGCCATCGCGGCGCGGCGGGCGATTGAGGGCTGGCTGGCGCAACTGCGTGATTTTTCCCGTTGCTTTAACCACATGAACGGATGACGACAGATGATGAAAATAGATGTGAACGCCGATATGGGAGAAGGGTTTGGTGTCTATCAACTGTGCGATGACGCAGCCCTGATGCAAGTGGTTTCATCGGCGAATATCGCCTGTGGCTTTCATGCGGGAGATCCGTCCATCATGACAAAAATGGTACGGCTGGCAAAGCACCGGGGGGTGGGCATCGGTGCGCATCCCGGTTTACCAGACAGATTAGGATTCGGGCGTAAAGAGATGGCCTTTAGCCACGATGAGATTTGTCAGCAGGTGATTTATCAGATCGGCGCACTGCAGGCGATAGCCAGAACCGATGGCGTAAGCGTGTCGCACGTCAGTTTTCACGCGGCGATGGGCAATATGATTAATCGGGATGAGACGCTGGCGCAGCAAGTGATGCTGGCGATTTACCGTCTTGACCCGGCGCTGATCATTTTTTGTCAGGCGGATACCATTATTGAACGGGCAGCCCAACAGGTGGGTTTACCCAGCCTGCCTCTGTTTCTGGCTGACCGCGCCTGCGACGCGACGGGGCGTCTGGTGCCGCGCGGTGCGCCGGGTGCAGTGATTACAGAAGAAGAGGCGGTGCGTAGCCGGGTGCGCCAGTTCCTGCAGCAAGGCACGATAACCACCGTTGAGGGGCACTCGCTTGCCGTGCGCGCCCAGTCCATTCTGGTGCATAGCGATACGCCGGGTTCGCTGAGGCTTGCACAGATTGTCCGCAGCGAGATTGAAGCCTGCGGCGCAGTGGTGGCTCCGGCTACCCACGTGTTGCAGTAGCGTGTCTGTGATTTGATTTATCGGGGAGCGAGGGGACGTCTCCCCGACATGCCGATACTGTTTTCAACGCCATCCTACCCAGACTGAACATGACCCGCGCCGACATCCTCGGCCGACGCGCTCATCCAGCTTCTTTTTTCCGTCTTCCAGACGCTTAAACCGCACGACCATGATGACAGCCGCAACATGACGAAGGCGCTCCGAACGGTGTCTAACAGGGCGTGGTAATCTGGTGGGGAGGTGCGGGCGTCGCCCCGGCAGGCATCCGCGCTACCGGGGAGAGTGGTGGTGTTTACCGGCAGCCTTTGCAAAATGCGGCGAGGCGTTCGCAACCGGTTTGCAGACGCTCCATGCTGGTGGCGTACGAGAGGCGAATATAGGGACTGATACCATAGGCCGCTCCCTGAACAGTCACCACATGCTGCTCTTCAATTAATGCCATCACAAAATCTGTATCGCTGGCAATCAATCGCCCGGCGGCACTGGTTTTTCCGATAAACGCGGCGATGTTCACAAACAGATAAAATGCTCCCTGCGGCTTATGGCACGTCAGCCCGGGAATGGCAGCCAGTTTCTCCAGTACAAAATCGCGGCGCTCTCGATAAATCGCAGCGCGTTCTTTGAGCAAATCCTGAGGGCCATCCAGCACGGCGACAGCCGCCGCCTGCGTCAGCGTCGTAATGCCGCCGGCGTTCTGGGTGTTCACATTACTCATCGCTTTGATAAGCGACGCAGGGCCGCCGCAAAAACCCAGACGCCAGCCAGTCATGGAATAGGCTTTCGACACACCATTGACTGTCAACACACGGTTGTACAGCCGCGGTTCTACCTGCGCCAGCGTCAGGAATACGCAGTCGTCGTAAATCAGGTGCTCATAGATATCGTCGCTCAGGATCCAGACATGCGGATTATCGAGCATCACATCGGCGATACCTTGTAATTCTTCACGACTGGCGACGGCTCCGGTGGGATTACTGGGGTAGTTCAGCACCAGCCATTTGGTTTTAGCGGTTACCGCCGCGGCGATATCCGCAGGCAGCGGCTTAAAGCCATGTTCTTCATGGCAGGGCACGGGGATGGGGGTAGCACCGGCGAATTTTACAATGTCCGCATAGCTAATCCATGACGGCGTGGGGATCACCACTTCATCACCGGGATTCAGCGTTGCCATCATGGCGTTGAAGATGATCTGCCGGGCGCCCCCTGCGGTGATGATTTGGCTCAGGTCGTAATCCAGCCCGTTGTCGCGTTTGAATTTGCGTTGGATGGCCATCCGCAACGCCGGCGTCCCGTCGATGGGGGGATAGCGTGTGTCTCCGGCGAGTGCGGCGGCATGGGCCGCTTCAATCGCATGTACGGGCGTGGGGAAATCCGGTTCGCCGGTGGAAAGCCCAACAACATCAATACCCTGCGCGGCGAGATCCCGCGCCTTTTGCGTCATCGCAACGGACGCTGAAATGGCTATGTTTTTAAGTCGATCGGCAATTTCTGGCATATCACAGGTGTTCCAGTTGGTTCAGCGGGGACCGCGCTTGCGCACGGTGGAGGGTGATGCGTGTTTGAGGATAGGGAACAGCGCTGGGGAGCGGATAATACTGCTTTATTGTGGCGACATAATACAAAGCAATGACAGAAACCACGGTAAGCCCCCGCAACGATGCAATGCGGTGTCGATTTGCACCGCCGCAGTGCGGCGTACCCATGGTGGAATGCGGGTTGGGAGACGATTGTATGGATTGTGAGCGAATTACATCATAAGTAGCCGGTGTGGTTTCGCCATCATCATAACTGGCATATCCGTTGCTTAAGTGATGAGAAGGTCCTCACTGGAGAAACGCCATGAATCTACGTCGCCTGAAATATTTTATCAAAATTGTTGATGTGGGCAGCTTAACCCAGGCGGCGGATATTCTGCATATCGCCCAGCCCGCACTCAGCCAGCAACTGGCGACGCTGGAAGGGGAAGTGAATCAGCAACTGTTGATCCGCACCAAGCGCGGGGTGACGCCAACCACCGCCGGTAACATCCTTTATACCCATGCGCAGGCGATTTTGCGCCAGTGCGCGCAGGCGCAAAGTGCTATCGACCGTTCAGGAATGGAATTGTGCGGCAATGTTTCCGTCGGCCTGGCTCCCGGCACGGCGGCGCAGCAGCTTGCCATTCCACTGATGAAGGAGGTGCAGCGCCAACATCCCGGCATTGTGCTCTACTTTAACGAAAATTTCGGCACGACCTTAAGCGAGCTGATTATGAACGGGCGGATGGATATGGCGGTGATCTACGATAACCGTGCCATCCACGGGCTGCGCTTTATTCCTTTAATGAGGGAGCACCTGTGTTTTGTCTGTCCGAACAGTCTGGGTAAGCCGGTAAAAGAGATAGCGCTTGCCGAGGTGGCGCACTACGACCTGTTCGTGCCGCGCATCTACAACATCATGCGTAAGTGTGTGGATGACGCTTTTGTTAAGAAAGGGCTGGATTACCGGGTCGCCTGTGAAATCGAGTCGCAGACTACGCTCAATGCGGCGCTGGCGGAGGGGCTGGGTTGTACGATCATGCCGGAGTCCGCTGCACGCGCGATGCTGAAGGCATCCGATGCGTGGATGGCGAAAATTATCGAACCGGATGTCCATGCTTCGCTCTCGTTTTGCATATCCGACCATCTGCCGCTCTCGGAACCGGCAGAGGCCGTGAAGTCTATTTTGTTGTCACTGGTGTCGAACCGAACGCCGGATAACCGCCCGCTGATGCTGGTGAGTTAATAAGCCGCCCTTATTACCGTAAAACCAAACCCTCTTACTGGTCAGCCGTGCGTACAGGATAGAGTGAAGACCTTCACTGAAAATAGTTACCGGTAACCGGGTTCGGATATGGGAAAAACGATCACACTGAAGGTGTTACAGCAACTGGCCCGAAGCCTGCGCGCCACGTCGATTTCGCATGTCGCGCTAAAGGGCGAGACATGGTCGATTCGTCTTACCACCGTTCCACACGTTGCATTGCCCGCCGCGCCCGCGAAACCGTCTTGCGTAACGGCGCCGTCAACATCGCTGTGTGCCCCCGCGCCGGGGCGCGTGTTACTCCGCCATCCGCTGCTCGACGGCAATTTCGCGGTGCCGGGCGCGATGGTTAACCAACACGAGATGTTGGCGATGCTGAAGGTGGGCACCCTTTATTTACCTGTTCGAAGCACGGTATCAGGGCGGCTGATTGCTTTCACCGTCAGCGATGGCGATGTGGTGGAGTTCGGCCAGGAAATTTTGAAAATTCAAGATGATGTGACTATGGCATCAGGATTATAAGACCCCCTTATCGCCTCAAACCATTTATGTCTTATACCGCCGGGGCATAACTGAATAGAGTCAAAAATACGCAATAAATACGCTGCGGCATTGATGACCGCAGTCATGACAGGAGAGGCAAAATGCCATTTTCAGATTACAAAGTCGCTCTGGTAACGGGGGCGTCCGCCGGTATGGGGGAAGCCATCGTCGAACGTTTATGCCAGGAAGGTCTCACTGTGCATGCGGTTGCCCGCAGGCGGGAACAACTGGCCGTACTGGCTGAACGTACCGGCTGTATTCCCCATGCGCTGGACGTGGCTGACCTCGATGCGTTGACCCACCTGTGCAGTGATTTGCAGGTTGATATTCTGGTGAATAACGCCGGCGTCTCGCACCCCGGTTCTATCCTGAATGCCAGTGAAGAGGTGATTGAAACCCAGTTGAGCGTCAACCTGCGCGCGGTACTGCATCTGTGCCGCCTGCTGGTTCCGGGCATGGTGGCGCGTGACTGTGGCCACGTCATCAACATTACCTCTATCGCCGCTATTTATAACTTTAACGGCAACTCGGTTTATCACGCGACCAAAGCCGGGGTACATGCCTTATCGCGGCAACTGCGTGTTGACTGTTATGGCAAACGTGTTCGCATCACGGAAATTTGTCCGGGGCGGGTCGCCACCGATATTTTCGGCAACGTATCCGGCGATCATGAGGATGCCCGCCGACGGTTTATTGATGGCTTTGAGCTGCCACAGGCAAAAGATATTGCCGATTGTGTGGCCTTTGCCATTGGCGCGCCGGTGGCGGTGAACATCGGCAATATAGAAATTACGCCGACGCTTCAGGTTCCCGGCGGGCTGTCTACGATGCGGCCCGGCGAAAACGTCGTTTGACCGGGTGTACAGGAGGCTCATTATGGCGCTCGATTTTAGTACTGTATTAACAGGCCATTATGGCGCGATGGTCGTGCAAGGCGCGACTGTTACGCTGGAACTGGCGCTGGGTGCCTGGCTGCTGGCCATGTTTATCGCACTGTTGCTGTTGGTTATCCGTCTGACTGAACACCGCGTCGCCACGCGGCTGGTGGCGGCATACATCTCCTATCACCGCAATGTGCCCACGCTTATCCAATTGATGATGTGGTATTTCGCTATTCCGACGCTGCTGCCGGAATCGGTACAAGGTTGGATCAACGCGTTCAATGCCGAGTTTCTTTTCTCGATGTTCGCATTGGGATTATGTCAGGCGGCCTATTTCTCCGAAGACATTCGCAGCGGCCTGCGCGCCATCCCCGATGGACAAAATGAGGCCGCGCGCGCACTGGGAATGAGTTATATGCGGGCGATGCGAGAGGTGATTTTGCCGCAGGGGATCCGTAATGCGCTGCCTGCATTGATTAACCACACGGTGTTGTTGTTTAAAAATACCAGTCTGGCGATGGTCATCGGCGTGGCTGAATTGACGTATGTCACACGCGATATTGAAAATCAGACCTTCCACACCTTCGAAGCTTATGTGATTGGCACGCTGGGATATCTGGCATTTTCACTGTTGTTGATGGGGCTGGGGGCGCTGCTGGGGAGTCACTTTCAACGCGTGTATGCGAGGTAATCGCTATGTTTGACGTTTTAACTATTCTGCACGACCACAGCATGCTGCTTCTGATGGGGCAATATCCGAACGGGCCGCTGGGCGGTGTGCTTTGTACCCTTTTAATCTCGCTGCTGGCTGTGGTGCTCTCCTTTCCGCTTGGCGTGTTGGTCGGGCTCGCGCGTCTGTCGCCGTGGCGCGGATTACGCTGGGCCGCCACCGCGTGGGTCTACACACTGCGTGGTATTCCGTTAATGATGGTGGTGTTTTGGACGTACTTCTGCGTGCCTCTGCTGATTGGGCAGAATATCAGTGGTTTTTCCACCATGCTTTGCACGCTGGTTATCTATGAAAGCGCCTACATCGCCGAGATCGTCCGCGGCGGCATTCAGGCGTTGCCGCACGGCCAGTATGAAGCCTCGCGGGCACTGGGGATGAGTTACCTGAAAACCCTGCGATTGGTCGTTTTACCGCAGGCTTTGTTCAATTCTCTGCCAAGCCTGGTGAGCCAACTGGTGTCGATCATCAAAGACAGTACGCTTGGCTACGTCATCAACGTGCCGGAACTGACTTATGCCGCCAATCAGGTTAGCAATCAGCTGTTGACCAAACCATTTCAGGTGTTTGCGATTGTCGCCCTGAGTTATTACATCATCTGTTTTAGTCTGACATGGCTGGCGAATAAGCTTGAAAGCTATATTGCCAACAAACGGCTCAACGAGCGGCCATCACAGGGAGAAGGGCAGAACAGCCCCCTTTTTTTAGCTAACCGCAATCTGAATAAGGAAGCATCATGATCCCGATGATTTTGTTTAATCAGGTTAACAAATGGTATGGAGACTACCATGCGCTGACTGACCTTAGCGCCGAAGTCAACATGGGGGAAGTGGTGGTGGTTTGCGGCCCATCCGGCTCAGGTAAGTCCACACTGATTCGTACGGTCAACCGCCTTGAACCTATTGAGCAAGGGCAGATTCTGTTTGATGGCATGGATATTCACGGCAGCAGTACGCGATTGAATCAGCTACGCACACGGATTGGTTTTGTTTTCCAGAATTTCAATCTGTTCCCGCATGTATCGGTGATGGACAACATCATGATGTCTCCAGTGAAAGTGCTGGGGGTCAAGCGTTCCGAAGCACGTAAACATGCCGGTGAATTGCTGGAGCGCGTCGGATTGTCGCACAAAGCCAACGCCTATCCGGCACAGCTTTCAGGCGGCCAGCAACAGCGAGTCGCTATTGCTCGTGCGTTGGCGATGAAGCCGCCGGTCATGTTGTTTGATGAGCCCACATCGGCGCTGGATCCTGAAATGGTGGGCGAGGTGTTAAACGTGATGCGTTCGCTGGCACAGGAAGGCATGACCATGATGTGTGTTACGCATGAGATGCATTTTGCCCGCGATGTGGCCGATACCATCTGGTTTATGGATCAAGGGGAAATTCTCGAAAAGGCCAAGCCGGAACAGTTCTTTAGCGCACCGCAGCACCCTCGTGCACAGCGTTTCCTGAGTGATTTATTGAATTGATGACAAGACCATCAGTCCGTTTCCACCAGGGTAATCCTGGTGGCGATTATGTCAGAGCAGAGTACCCAGCGATGGGGTGGTAGCATCGTGCACTGTCAATTATCGTGCCGCCATCAGGGGGGGGGAGGCTGTAGCCTGTCAGGATTGTGCATCCTTGCTGGCGAGGAATAACACGACTTCTCAGCTGGCCTGCATGGGCCACTTCACTAGGGCGATGCAAATGTTGGGGCGAAGGCCACTACTGGAAGATGTCGGCTCGCGTGGAAATAATACTTCAATAAACGACGGATTATTTATGCCTGCTAAAGGTGATACATCATCCGGGATATCGCGGCTGCCAGTCCATTCGGATTATCGTAAGCCATCATGTGGCTACAGTCAGGCACTAACTCAACCAGACATCCGGCACTTATGTATCGTTCAATGTCATCCGGAGAAGCGTTATCGGGCAGAATAACGCCTTTAGCGATCGGCAGACGGGACAATATTTCCAGCCAATTCTTTTGATTATCATCCAGAGTCGACTCAGCCCATTGATAAATAGCCAATGGAGAGCTGACCTGAAATGGACCAAGCCAGACATCATTTCCGCCTTCATTTTTAAGCTGCATCACCAGTTGCTTAAATCCTGTTGCGATAAATTCGCTTTCGCTCATCGCCGTGATGCTTTCAAGCAACGCAATACCATAATCATTCACACCGGGGGTACATAAAATCAGTCGCTCTGGTTGCGGGGACATGGTTGTGGCCATTTTTAACGCGATAAATGCGCCGGCACTGTGGCCGAACAGGCTGATAGTGGATACCCCTGTACTGGTGATCCAGGTTTGCAACATGGTTGACAGACTGCCCGAATCATATCGCGCAGTCACAGGCTTATCACTGAACCCTGAACCAGGAAGATCTACCAGCCAGGAGCGAGTATCGGAATAGTGGGGGGATGTGACTACCGGCAGGTAGTCACTACTGGATGCACAACCGAGGCCATGAATGTAAACGAGAGGAGACGCGCCGGGATGGCAGTCCAGCCAGCGCAGGAGATTACTCTTTTCATCAAAAGGCCACGTTTCCATAAATTTTCTTAAACGAATGCTATGGAGAGACTGAGACAGTGGATGCCTGTTGATGCTCAGGTTTCCCGGCGGGCACTCCGGCGACAACCTGATTACCGATGGCATACACGGCGCACCCGACGGCGCCTGGGCGCTGCTGGCAGTTTTTAAGTGCCTGTTTAGCGGCTTCCCGCATAGTTCGCATACCGTATGCCGCTCCCCAGTTACCTTTCGAGTCAGTCGCAAACGCTTTCTCGTAACGCTGACTGACGTCGTAATATCTGAAATTCTCACGTCCGGCGGCATTCAGGTGGGCAGGATATGGCAGATGCGTTTCGGGAAGCGCGACAATTTCTTTGAACGGAAGATGCTGCTGCTCCAGAAACCCGGCTACTTGCTGCCACCAGAAACTTTCCGGTGCACTTTCTATAAACGTGTGCCCGTTTTCTTCGAAAGCAGGCATCAGAATGAATTCTGCGTTGCCTCCACCACGTTGATACGCATTCAACATCTCTCTGGCCATGTCAGGGGGAAAGAGATGGTCATTCTGGGTGTAAAGCCAGAGCGTAGGAATACGTGCCGTCCGTCCGTACAATTCGAACGCTTTTAATAGTCCGGCTTTATCACAAAATGATTTTCCATCAATCGCGCCTCTTCCTCCGTCAAAACTAATAATGGCCTGTACACCTGCCGGATTCACCGCGCTGGTCGCTATGACAGCAAACCCTCCCGCAGACATTCCGGTAAGGATTGCCTTGTCTTGCGATGCCCAGGGCTGGCGACGGATCGCAGCAAGCGCAGCCGTGATATTATTTTTATCTATTGTTCCTGCTCGCATGTGCCGAGGCTCATTGCAGGAACTCCCTTCACCCTCCGTCGTTCCGCTTGATTGCCCGTATCCCTGACGAAGAACGGAGACTACAGCGTAGCCGTGCCGTGCAAACGCAATAGCTGCAGACGAGAACTGGGTTGGCGTTGCCATCATGCGGTTAAATACTGGGGAAGAGCTGCCATTTGTTATCAACACTACGGGCAGTCGACCGGTACTGACGGGACGGGTAACGAATGCATCCAGCGTTGCTGGTTGACCGTTATCCAGCGTCACTTGCAGTGAAAGGGGTTCCCTTATCAGGCCGGCAAGTTGTTGCCGACTGTCCGGTGAAGCGGCTGTCGGCGCGTCATTTGCCGAGGCTGTGAAAACAAGAAAAATGAAAGATAGCGATATTATTCTGAGACAAGCCATGAAGATCTGTTGCATCAGTGCTAATCCTTATTGGTGAATGTGTAGTGTACAAGTGTTCAAAAAACGGACTTACTATGGCTAACTACGGTTTCCGGTATGATGAAATCATCAGTTGATTAGGTACGTTTACATTGACGCCTGTTGATTATTCCCATATTCAGCGTTCAGATGGCTCAGTGTGTAAAGGCGTTTATTGAACGATGCCGCCATAATCGAAAAATAGAGTATACCGTGCCGGAATGGGTGTCTGACGATGTATCATTTTATTATTGAATTAGGTTTTTACCTGAGCGTTCCACTTTTAATTGTATAAATGTGATCGTGTAAGTTTATTTATTTAAACGGTTATCCATAATTATTTACAAAATTAATCCGCATCAATAAACCAGATGTGCCTCTGGCTAAATTGTATACCCGTTATACTTCAAGTTGCAGGTGTGTTGGCTTGCGCTCCCTTACCCGAAGCACTTACCTGAGTAAGCTATTCTCTTGCCGCGTTACAACGGTCTTAATGAGCTTTGCCCTGTCGGACCAACGCACTGCGTTGTTCAACACTAATGTGTTGTCCTGCAACTCGAATTATTTAGGGTATAGAATATCTATTGTTAGATGAGATTGTTGCTAATTATTTCCCTTGAAAAGAAATGCATTCAGGAAAAAGCCATCAGCGTAATCTCATCTCTAAAGAATTGAAAAAATGCCCATGGATTACAGCGTTGGGGGCGATCTTTTGTCTCTATGGCGATGATGAGCTGGATTGCATTCCTGATTCGTTCCCGGCAGATAATATTTTCCATCAGAAGAGGGCGATGTTCCTCCGGGGCAACCGCTCATGCCGGGTTTTCCATCTTTACCGCCCGGAAGTCCAGCCCCTCCGGCCTGGCTAACAGAAACCAACAAAGCGTCTTTTGTTTCACCTCTATTTTGGCTGACGACATCGTCGTGAGCTGCGTAGGTTATGGAAGAAAATCCTAAGGTAAACAGATAAATAAAAGCCAGCGCTTTGCTCATATCTCACCTTTTACGTTTTTGTACGTTTTTGACTTCATTAACAGACAGTTATCGGAACAGACCATTATTGGGCTTGGCTACAAGTCCAACAATCTTCATATCGCTTCACTGACAAGGATTAAGGTATCACCATCTTTCATATCATTTTACTACCATGTATATGAATATAAGATGAATCGCTGCCGTGTTGCTGGAAAGCATCTGAACATAAAGCCGGATAAATATCATTACATTCATTATTTCTAAGTGTTATCTTTATTGACAAATAACTTACAAGAGCGAGCTCTTTAACTGTATTTATGGAAGTCTGGACTACGCTTTTGGTATTTATGTTGTAGGGAATGATAAAATAAAATTATCATTCCCGGTAAGAAAGTCGGCATATTGGATTAATGAAATATCCATTTAACTGACCCTGACCCGAATGATCTTACCCAGCAATAATGGACGCGTGACTAAGTGAGTACACTCTCAATCAGAGGTGATTACTCATGACAAAACCAGCATCAACCAATAAAAAGCCCCGTAAACAGCATTCGCCGGAATTCCGCGAAGAAGCCCTGAAATTGGCAGATGTAAGCACACCTATTTTAGTTCCACGCACTTTTTGAGGTTTCCGGGTTTCCAGCCATCAATCTGTATTCTTCCAGTGTCAGGTTATTCAGGGATTCATGAGGACGCTCGCAGTTATATTCGTTCAGCCAGCGCTCCTTGATTTCCCTGACTTCGTTCAGTGTTCTGAATAGATAAAAATCCAGTATTTCTGTTCGGTACGTCCGGTTGAAGCGTTCGATAAACGCATTCTGTGTCGGCTTGCCCGGTTTAATAAATTCCAGTGTTACACCATGCTCTTCCGCCCACTGCGCCAGCGTCAGAGAGACGAGTTTGGGACCGTTATCCATGCGCAGTTTCAACGGATATCCGCGATTTGCCACTATTCGCTCCAACACACGAACGACACGCAGTGCCGGGATATTCAGGTCAATCTCAATCGCCAGCACTTCACGATTAAAATCATCCACCACGTTGAACGTGCGAAAACGTCTGCCGCACACCAGCGCATCATGCATAAAATCGACTGATCAGCTCTGGTTCAGTTGTTCCGGCGTTTCCAGTGGGGCTGGATTGCGCACTGGCAAGCGTTGCTTTCCCTTACGACGAAAATTCAGTTTTAACAGGCAATAAATTCGATGAATGCGTTTATGGTTCCATGTCAGAAGGCGTGCGTATTGCCTGATGGTCAACTCTTCTCCAGAGGTGCTTGCTCAAAATCCGATTTTTTCCACAAAGCTTTAATTTATTTTAAATCAAGGTGATATTGTTTTTAAAATTGCATTTTAAAATTTGATAAAAATCAAAAAAATAAAAAAATTTTAATGTATAAACAAGTGGTTCTAAGTAAAAAAATTCTTGTTATCGATTGCATCGAAGCTTGATTTCTGATTATTTCGATTTTAGATCCGATAAAATAGTTTCTTTTCTTTATTATTTTTTGTCAATTTATTTACAATTTAGATTGTTATGTTCCGTTGTATTCTATTGTACTTACTTGTCGGGTTTGTGGCTGTTATGAATTAAGTGAATATAAGTCAGGATATTATGAATCAAGGAAATTATGAGCACTCTATCGCAGTTATTGGATTGTCTGGCTATTTCCCGCAATCGCGAAATGTAGAAGAGTTCTGGCAGTGGCTTATCAGAGGAAAAGAATGCATCAGCCATTTTACTGATGAGGAATTAATAGCGGATGGTGAGGATCCGCAATTGCTCAATAACCCTGACTATGTACGAGCTAAAGGGACTATCACAGAACCAGAATATTTTGATGCGAGTTTTTTTGGTATATCACCAGCTGAAGCAGCATTAATCGACCCGCAACATCGACTTTTTCTCGAATGTTGTTGGCATGCCATCGAGGATTCAGGATGTAATTTAGATGCGGCTGGGGCTGTAGGTGTATTTGGCTCCGCCGGGATGAGCACGTACTTGTTACATCATCTTACGCAAAATCCCAGTTTGTTGCGGGAATATGATTCCTATCAGCTTATGCTTGGCAATGATAAAGATTACATTGCTACGCGTGTCTCTTTTAAATTGAATTTGTCAGGTCCCAGTATTTCAGTACAGACAGCCTGTTCCAGTTCACTGGTTGCGGTACACCTTGCCTGTCAAAGTTTACTCAATGGTGAGTGTGATATGGCGCTGGCTGGTGGTGCTTCGGTGAGCTTCCCGCACAGCAGAGGCTACCTCTACCAGAAGGGCATGATCTTCTCACCTGATGGTCATTGTCGCCCGTTTGATAAGCATGCTGCCGGAACGGTTGAAGGCAATGGGGCTGGTGTTGTTCTGCTAAAGCGATTGGAAGACGCGATAGCGGATAATGATCGCATTTGTGCGGTAATTCGAGGCAGCGCAATAAATAACGATGGTGCAGAAAAGATTGGTTATACGGCACCGAGTGTTGTCAGGCAGACTGAAGTTATTAGTGAGGCATTAGATATTGCTGGTGTAGATGCTGGTCATATTTCATATGTAGAAACACACGGCACCGGGACTCCACTCGGAGATCCCATTGAAATAGCTGCATTGACTAATGCCTTTCGACAACATACTGATAAGATCAGATATTGTGCGCTGGGATCGCTGAAAAGCAATTTGGGTCATCTTAATTCGGCAGCAGGCGTTGCCGGGTTAATTAAGGTGGTATTATCCCTTAAAAATAAATACATTCCAGCAAGTCTTAATTATTCGACTCCAAATCCGAATATTGATTTTGATAATAGCCCTTTCTACGTCAATTCATGCAGTACACCCTGGACGAGTAGTAAAGATACGCGTTGTGCCGCAGTGAGTTCTTTTGGCATTGGTGGCACTAATGCGCATATAGTGTTGTCCGAGGCGCCATCATCGATTAATACAATACCCTCTCTACGTCAGTCACACATTCTAACCATCTCGGCAAAAACAAAAAATTCCGTTGTGCGTTACTGCAATGATCTTCAACATTTTCTGCAAAAAAACAGAGATCTTGCTTTGGAAGATATTGCTTTCACTATGCAAACAGGGCGACAGGAATTTGAATATCGTCGGGCAATTGTCGGCAATACTATCGATGAAGTTATTACGAAACTGGCGGATACCGTTGATAATGTGGGTAGTATTGAACATAAGAACCGAATGGTCTGGATGTTCAGCGGTCAGGGGTCTCAGCATATTGGCATGGCACGTGAGGTTTATTCGTCAGAGCCTTTTTTCCACAATGAGTTTGATCGTTGCTGTGCGCTGCTGGAACCGCATTTGGCTGGTAAGGACATCAGGCAGGCTATTTTTTCCTCGGCGGGGAATACAGAGCTCGCCTCCGCGGAACTAAAGAATACTGCCATAGCACAACCTGCATTGTTTGTTGTTGAGTATTGCCTGGCTCGTTTGTTGCTGTCATGGGGAATAGAGCCTGCTGCCATGCTAGGTCACAGCATTGGTGAATATGTGGCGGCTACTCTGGCGGGGGTTATGTCGTTGCCGGATGCACTGATGTTAGTGGTGCATCGCGGGCGTTTGATGCAAGGGTTACCTACCGGAAGCATGCTGTCTGTTGCTTTGGCGGAAGAGGCGTTGCAGCAGCGTCTTGAGGAATTCCCAAGTCTGGACATTGCAGCGGTTAATAGTCAGAGCAATTGTGTGATATCTGGGCCGCTGGCGGATGTAGAGACACTTCGTGTGGTGCTCAAAGAAAGCGGTATTGCCTCAACATTACTCCACACTTCACATGCGTTCCACTCCGCGATGATGGAGCCAATTTTGGCGCCATTTACTGAATTGTTACGCAATATTCGTCTTTCTCCACCAACTAGACCCTTTCTGTCAAATGTTACTGGCAGTTGGATTACTCAGGAGCAAGCCTGTTCTCCGGCGTACTGGGCCTTACATCTGCGACAGCCGGTACGCTTCGCAGCGATGATTGGATTACTGGAAGACGAAGGGTTTACACATTTTGTCGAGGTCGGACCAGGTCAGGTGCTGACATCATTGTCCCGTCAGATTCTCAGTACAGCAACGGTAATGCCACTGCTGTCATCTGTCCGTGCTCAGCAGAGCAATGTCTCTTACCTGATGGAGACAATTGGTCGCCTGTGGTCTGTGGGTTTTCACGTGGACTGGCGTTCGGTTTACCACCATGAGGTACGGTGCAAAGTAGCACTTCCCTTGTATGCCTTTGACAGGCAGCGTTACAGCTTGAGTAAAGCCGTTGCCCCTTGCGCACTGACTACGACGCAACAATCTGTTATGCAACCCGATGTGAGCCAAAGGCAACATCATGTCAGAAATGATTATGTGGAACCTGAGAATGAATTGGAGTGGATCCTTGCCGAAATGTGGCAAGCACTGCTTCAGATTTCTCCTGTCGGCCGAAATGATGATTTTTTCGAACTTGGCGGCAATTCTCTTATTGGGATTCAACTACTGGAACGGATTCGGGCGACCTTCATGGTTGAGGTGTCAGTAAATGACCTTTTTGCTGCTCCGACAGTTAGCAATTTGGCTGCCCAGATGCTGGATAAGCTTAGTACATTAACCGAAGAAGAGGCGAATGAAGTGCAGAAGACTTTAGCAGCCTGGTTAGATAGAGCGGATAAGTAATGGATAATACTAAAGGTAACGCAAAATCTCAGCTTTTAGCAACGCTACGTAGCCAGACTTCGTCGGGAAAGTCGGCGCATCCGGCGATAAAGCAGTTGGCAAGTGTTGTGCCGGGCAATGGGGATATTATCAGGGTGGACAATCGCCCTTTTTATCCTGTGTCGTTTGCGCAAAAGCGGATGTACCTCTTGCATCAGTTGGATCCTAAATCTACCGCCTATAACCTGCCGCTTGCACTTTATATAGAAGGAAAAATCGATATTGAGCGTTTTACTGTTGCAGTAAAGCAGCTTACAGAGCGCCACGAATGCTTGCGTAGCGGGATTTACCTGGTTGAGCAGGAGATCATGCAATCCATCGAACAGAATGCTGCGCTTGCTATTCACTACACGGACGTACGTGACGACGATATTCCAGCACTGATGAAAGCGTTCAGCCAGCCTTTTGATCTTGCCAAGCCACCTTTGGCTCGTATTGCGCTAGCAACAGTGGAAAGAGAGCGATATTTATTATTGCTAGATATGCACCACATCATTGCCGATGGTATTTCTCAACAAATCATTTTGCGTGATTTGATGTTCTTATATAACGGAATGACGCTTTCACAACTGCCACTACGCTATCGGGATTATGCTGTTTGGCAGGAACAATGGCTTTTATCTGCGGCGGCGCAAAAACAGCAGCATTTTTGGCTGGAAATGTACGCAACAGACGTGCCAGTGCTGGATTTAGCAACTGATTTCCCGCGCCCGGATATTCTGACGTCGGTGGGTGCGCACTATGAATTTGTTTTTACGGCAAATGAAACTGATTCGATGAAGTCTCTGGCGAGACAATTGAATGTCACCACTTATACCTTGTTCCTCGGTGTATTCTCCCTGCTATTGGCTAAAGATTCCGGGCAAGATGATATTGTTGTAGGTTCGCCTGTTGCCGGACGGCGCCAGATTGCATTGCAGGAACTGGTAGGGATGTTCGTTAATACGATTGCATTACGCTGCAAGCCTGAAGCAACAAAACGCGTTGCTGACTATATCAAAGAGTTGGGTATTACTGTTTCCTCTGCACTTGAAGCACAAGACTATCCATTCGAAGCATTAGTCGAGAAAACTCGCGCTACCCGCAGTATTAATCGTAATCCGCTTTTTGATGTCATGTTTTCGCTTAGCAATATGAAGAAAACGACATCACAATTTAAGGAACTGAGCATTAGCCCGTATCCGTTTCAACGCAATGTGGCCAATTTTGACCTTGAGTTGTATATGACGGAAGAGAATCAGTGCATTGAGTTCCGACTGGAATATAACACTCAACTGTTTATCGAAGAAACCATACAACGTATGGCTAGCCACTTCCGGTACCTCGCGCGCCAGTTAGTCGATAAACCAGAGCAGGCTATTTCTGCACTGAAACTTTTGGATGCAGCAGAACAGGCAGAGACGCTGGCAAGGCATCGCGGTCCGGCGGTAATTGCAGAAGATTGTGTATTTACACAGGTATTTGAACAGCAAGTGGAGCAAACACCGAATGCTCTTGCGGCCATTTGTGATAAACGTCAGCTTAGTTACGCAGAATTAAATAGCTGGGCCAATAGTGTTGCTCGTGGCCTGATTGGGAAAGAATTTCCCAGGGAAACACTTATTGCACTCTGGCTGGACCGGGAGCTTGAGTTTCTGGCGGCCATGATAGGGGTTTTTAAGGCGTCATACAGTTATATGCCAGTGGATCCGGCGTTGCCGCATGCACGTATTCGCACGTTGTTGGCCGAGAGTAAAAGTCGTTTAATTATTACTGAAAAGCAATATCTGTCGATTGCGCGTGAAATCGCTGGTCCGAATGTAGAAATAGTTTTGATTGAAACCCTTCTGACAAGAGGGGAGCTCTCAACCAATCCCGACATTCCGGTAGTGCCAGAGCAGCTTGCTTACATAATTTTCACCTCAGGTTCGACGGGTAAACCGAAAGGTGCAATGGTCGAACATCGGGGCATGCTCAATCACCTGCGGGCGAAAATCGATGTTTTGCAGCTCACTCATCATGATCGAGTGGCTGAAACTGCAACGCAAAGTTTCGACGTATCCGTCTGGCAGTTTCTTTCTGCACTGATGACTGGCGGTGTGACCGTTATTTTTAATGGTGTCAGTGCATGGCAGCCTAGTCTGGTGCTGGAAGGCATTTGTAAACATCGTGTCACGGTATTTGAAACGGTGCCCAGCCATCTGATTGTGTTGCTGGATGAAATCGAGGATTCTCTATCGGCTACAGGTGCGCTGCCGTTGCGCTGGCTGATGCTGAATGGTGAACAACTGTTGTCTGAACTTTGTCGCCGCTGGTTCGTTTGTTACCCGGATATTCCGCTAATCAATGCGTATGGTCCGACCGAGTGTTCTGATGATGTTACTCACCATCTAATAACAAAGTCTTCCCCCTTGGAACGCTCTGCCATTCCCATCGGTGACACGGTAAGAGGAATGTGGCTCTATGTCCTTGATGAATATTTGCAACTGGTTCCCCGCGGCTGTGTTGGTGAACTCTATATCGGCGGAATAGGTGTCGGCCGCGGATATTTAGATGATCCAGAGAAGACGGCGGCTGCTTTTTTGCCCGATGTTTTCGTGGTGGACCCAACAAAACGTATGTACAAAACCGGTGATCTGGTACGTGAGCTTGCTGATGGCTCGCTCGAATACTTAGGACGTCGCGACCATCAGGTTAAAATTAATGGCATGCGTGTGGAACTGAGTGAAATTGAACATGCGTTACTGGCGACAGGGCGGGTGCGTGAGGCTGTTGTGGTCGCAGGACAATGGGGCCATTTACCGCTCAAGCAGCTCTGTGCTTATGTGGTATTGAAAGCCGGCAATGAACTGGCTCTTTTGCAGAACGAGATTGAGTCAATCCTGCCAGGTTATATGACCCCTGTTTTTTGGGTATGCCTGTCATCACTACCTTTGTTGGTTAATGGTAAAGTTGATCGTAAAGCGCTTCCGTATCCTAAAGCAGATGAGTCCACCGCTATCCCTTTAATTGTACCTGTCACCGAAGAGCAGCGTCTGATGGCTAAGTTCTGGGCCGACGTGCTGGATCTGGATGCGGCAGGTATCGGTTTACAGCATGAATTTTTCAAACTTGGTGGAACCTCGTTGAAAGCGATGCGGCTGGTTTCTCGGATCAAAAGGGAAACCGGGGTTGGAATGCCTTTCTCGGCGATTTTTGCCAACTCTATTTTGCAGGGATTTACTGAGTTATATCAGCAGGCCAGGCAATCCAGTCAGGCTCCACAGCCGCTGAATTCTGCACGGCATTATACGTTTCGTATCCCTGCGTTGCCCGAACATCAGCGTATTTATCGTATGGAAGGCCAGATGCCAAGGGAAGCCGTATTCAACATGCCGTATCGCTTATTAGTGGAAGGCGCGTTGGATGCGCAGAAGGTTGAAGCAGCCTTCCGGGCTGTCTGCAGGCGTCACTGGATGATGACGGCGAACATCGTGTCAGATAATAATGGTGAGTTAAGCTTGTTTCCCAATTCTGCGGCTGATATTGCTTTCTCTTACTCGGATAGCACTGAAGAAGATATTGAGTATCGGTGGCATCAGTTTGTCCGTCCCTTTGCCATTGCTGATGAGCCCCTCTTCAGGATGCAGTTACTGACGGTGAACCCACAGCGGCATTATTTTTTCTTCGATAACCACACTATAGCTGCGGATTTTACGTCAAAAGCGCTAATTTTACGCGAGTTTGTCAGTTTATATCTCGGGCATTCCTTGCCGCAGCCTGGGATGGATTATCCAACCTATGTGCAACAACGTTTGGCGCGGGCAAACAGTGCGATAGCACTGGCGCAAAGGAACGCATGGCAACGCATGTTTAGCCGGGGGGCATTGCGTTTACAGAGTACTGATGCGCAAACACTGACCGAGGTCAGTGCAGAAAAAGCGAAGCATCTCACGCTCAGGCTGGATGAGACGCGACTGGGACAAATCAGTGCGCTGTCTAAAATCAGCGGCGTTAGCGAACACAATATTTGCCAGGCAGCTTTTTCCCTTGCCTTGGCCAGTCAGTTCAACCAACGTGAGTTCTTTTTGCTTTCACTGGTGACCGATCGTGACCAGCCGGAATATGACAACATTGTCGGGCTGGTATTTGATTCGCTCCCTGTGTGGCAACAGATCGATGTAGCCCAGTCAGTAACGCAACTTTTAGTTCAAACACAATATCATTCACGCCAATCCTATGAGAAACGAGAATATCCGGCCATTCTGCTTTATGAAGAACGATCAGAGCAGGATGGTAATTGGAGTAATGGTTATTTTGATACGACGATGGTCTGGGTTGAACATGATGCATTTAATTTTTCTCAGGCAGGTTTTAATGTCAAAGATATACCGAATGATAACATCATGGGGCGTTTCGATCTTCGTTTGGAGGCTTATCGAGAGCAATCCAGCCTGACGCTCATTCTTGAGTATCGGGAGAGAATTTTTTATCCAGAGACTGCTGAGAAAATATTTTCTTCTATTGATTCAGCGCTCATTTTTATGGTGAATAACCCTGACGCAAAAATTGCAGCCTGGGGGCGGTATGTATAAGATGAAAATATTTTGTCTACCATATGCTGGTGGATCAGCCAGTATATATCGCAAATGGCAGTCTACTATTCATCCATTAATTGAGTGGGTTCCTCTTGAACTAGCCGGACGCGGTAGTCGCTTAAATGAAGCTCCTTATGAAATATTTCAGGATTGTATAAATGAGGTATACGATAAGATTATCCAGCATGGCTTGAATATGCCATATGCGTTACTGGGACACAGTATGGGAGCAAGTATCGCTTTTGAAGTAGCACAAAAGCTTGTCCGCCACGCTCAGCGTCTGCCGATGCATTTATTTATTTCTGGACGCCGTGCCCCCCAATCTGTGCGTCCGGTAAAAAAGATGCACTTACTTTCTGAGGATGAGTTTATTGCTGAATTACGTTTGCTGGGGGGAACTGCCGACGAACTCTTTGCCGACTGTGATTTATTAGCATTGTTTTTGCCAATCATTCGTGCAGACTATCGGATGCTCGCAACCTATTTATTTCAGGCACCACCTCGGCCTATTGATGTGGCATTTACCATTTTAAATGGCAAATCGGATGACTTGTTTCCAGAAGAGATAACAGGCTGGCAGGCTTTAAGTATGAGAAAATGCGAGTATCGTTTTTTTGACGGTGGGCACTTTTTTATTGATCAACATTATAAAGAAATAAGCCACTATCTGAATTCAGTCATGCTGTCCACAGGGAGTGCTGGGGAAAAATGAATTTGCTTCAGGATTTGTTTCGCAAGGTTTTTTATCAGGAAGTTAGTCCCATTATTAATATTAGTGGTGATCGTCTGTTGCAGATCGATGATGTGGCACCACTACCTGTGGATGATGAGAAAGGTGATGGCGAACAGGTTGATTTAATTACGACGAGAGGACTCATTCTCTCGCTAATCCGAAAAAATAAAAAACCCATATTATTGGGCTTGTTTTTTTCTCTGTTCCGGGTTCTTCTGACGTTGAGTATCCCGGTAATGATTAAGTTGATTCTTATTGTTATTATAAGTGGACCACAATCTAGTCTATCTAGTGGGGTCATTTATTCCTTTCTGTTTGCTGTCGCAACCATTATAAGCGGTATAATAACAAATTTTTGTTTTTATTGGGATTTTGTTGCCTTTCAGGCTCATCAGCGCCTACTCAATATTTTAATTTATCGACAAATACTGGCATTAAATGTAGCTGCCCGCTCGACATATAATTCCGGTGATATGATTAATACTGTCGGTAACGATGTACAGGCAGTGGCTCGGCTGGGCTATCTGGTCAACGATAGTTTTTATGCACTGAGCCTGTTTATTGGGGTTGTCGCAGTATTGCTGAGTTATTTGGGATGGGCTACCTTTGCTGCCTTGGCTGTTTTAATAATTTTTCAGCCTGTTGCATGGAAAATTACGCAGCACTTCGTTAAATATGACAATACGCGTACTCATCTTAGAGAAGCCCGCCTGAGCCTGATTTCACAGTTGTTGTCCGGTATTCGGACGGTAAAGCTTTATAGTTTGTTCGGTCTGCTGAACAATAAAATTGGTCAATTGCGGCAACAGGAAAGACAGCAACAAATCCATTGGGGTTACAAATCGGCATTATCGATAGTTGTATTTGGCAGTACAACTACACTGGTATGTCTGGCGGCATTCGGTACACGTGTGTTATTGGGGCAATCGATTGACCCTACCGTGCTGTTTCCCTCCCTTGGTTTACTGATGTTACTTGAAGTGCCCTTTGCACAATTGCCGGAAATTCTAAGCACTTTTTCTGGCGTTAAGGCTGCCGGAACACGCGTTCGGCGCTTTCTACAGCAAGAAAAAACCGCAGACACAAAACCGCTTGCGGCATCAGATGTAGTACCAGGGGTGGTGCTGCAACAGGTGTCTTTTTCTAATGCCGTACAGGAAAAACCGCTACTAAACAAGATAGAACTGATTATTCGTCCAGGAGAAGCGGTGGCCATTGTTGGCCCGGTCGGGGCAGGTAAGAGTATTCTTCTACGTACCCTCTTGGAAGAGGATGAACGAGTGTCCGGTGTGATCCAATGGCAGGGTATCGATCCACAGTCTGCGCCACGGATGTCTTATGTGCCCCAAGAAGCTTTCATCTTTCATGCGACGTTGAAAGAGAACGTACTTATGGGCCAACAAGGAGAGCAGGCGGAGGCACTGTTACAGCAGGCGATTAAAGTCACTGCTCTGGACGCTGATATTCGCCAACTGCCAGGCGGGATGACGATGGAAGTTGGTGAGCGGGGAACTGGTCTTTCCGGTGGACAAAAGCAGCGTATCAGTCTGGCACGTTCAGTGGTAGCCAGACCGGGTATTGTTTTGTTAGACGACCCTTTTTCTGCCCTGGATGCCAGAACAGAAGAATATATTGTTGAGCATCTATTGTTCTCACAATGGCAATCGATTACCCGGGTTGTTGTCACACATCGGCTGAATTTTTTGCACCGTTTTGACAACATCGTCTTTATGAAGGAAGGCGAGATCGTGGCACAGGGAACGCTGGAGGAATTATTAAAACGTGACGATTTCAGTACATTCTGTGCCAATGATTCACATCACTCTGTCGTCTCTGCTGGAGACGAATCCTCCTCTGTAGCGGAAGAGCTGACGTTAACTAATGTCGGTTCGAGCGAGCCACTACGTATTACTGAGGATGAAGGCCGGCGTTTTGGCGGCGTTGGCAGACAAATTTATGGTGATTTTTTGCGGGCGATGGCGGGGGGCCGAAACCATCCACAGCGACGCGCTATATTTGCTTGCTTGCTGATTGCTGTGATTCTGGCTGTTTTGCTCCCTCTTAGTCAAAATCTCTGGTTTGTCGTGCTGTCTGACCCTCAGATTTTCACCAGTGGCTCGTGGTTACGTCAGATTGCAGACAATCCGCTATTGAGCGTAGCGATTTATGCTGGGCTTGGTATTTTTGCGTTAAGCGTTATTTATCTGCAACGTGCACTCTGGTTTCGCCAGACAGCCGTAGCCTCGGGGATATTGCATCAGGAAGGGCTTGAGGGATTATCTCGTGCACCTATTCGTTTTTTTGATGCCACCATGTCAGGCGTTTTGATGAATCGTTTTTCACGAGATATTTTTGTCATTGAAAATGATTTAAGCTGGATGTTTGAAAACATGGTTCGTTTTACCTTTCAATGTCTGGTCAATATCGTTTTGATAATCCTGGTTAGTCCCTGGATTATTCTGGGTATTATTCCTATCCTGTGGCTTTATTCTCGCTTGTTGAGTAAGTTTAATAACGCTTCTCGAGAGATAAAACGGCTGGTACAAATTACCCAGTCGCCTCTTTTTAGCCATTTGAGTGAAACATTCGATGGTTTATTGACTATTCGTACATTAAACCAAAAACGTTATTTTATCCGTCAATTTGATGTTCGGCATGATGCATTTCAGCGCGCTTCTCGTGCACACGAATTGACCGATCGCTGGTTTAGTGTACGTGTGCCAATTTTAAGTGGTGTCATTTCGTTGATTTCTGCGATATCAATTTTTGGGGCTGCACGCTATGGCTGGATCTCCGCTGGTTTGGCAGGTGTGGTTCTCACCTATCTGATTAGCTTCTGGACGTTACTTAATTGGAGTGCAAGAACCTTTGTAATGGTGGAGGGCAACCTCACGTCGGTTGAGCGTTTGGTTCAACTGACTCACTTGCAGAATGAAGAAACGTTATTCGGCAAGCAGCACAGCAACCAACCAAAGAATGATTGTCAACGTTTTCCACTCGTCAATGGCAACGGTGCACCGTGGAAACATAAAGTGCATGGTGCGGCAATTGAGTTTGTTTCGACTTCAGTACGTTATGCAGAACACTTACCCGATGTGCTTAGAAATATCAGTCTGAGGATTAAGCCAGGAGAAAGGGTTGGTATTATAGGCCGAACCGGTTCGGGTAAGAGTACGATTCTTCAGGCACTTGTTGGCATGGCGGAGATTTCAAGCGGCGATATTTTACTTGATGGGATATCAATTCGAACATTCCCTTTATCTGTGTTGCGAGAACTAATCGCGGTTGTTCCTCAGGAACCTTTCCTGATGAACGATACGATCCGCGTAAATCTTGACTCCGAAGGTTTATATTCCGATCAGCGACTGATTGACGCTATTGCACAGGTTGGTATGCCAGATTTTATTACAAGCTTACCTGATGGTCTCGATACGGTATTTTCTGATAGTGACAATAGTTTTAGTCAGGGCCAGCGACAGTTACTGTGTTTTTCCCGGGCGTTATTGAAAAAGCCTAAAGTTATTATCATGGATGAAGCGACGTCCAATGTTGATGTGCAGACAGAGGCGAAAATTAATCGCCAGTTAAAAACAGTACTTGATGGTATTACCGTACTGATTATCGCCCACAGAGCGTCAACTATCAGGGATTGCGAGCAAATCATCCTTCTTTCTGAAGGTCAGTTTGTAAATACGACTATGGACGATGGTAATTACTATGAGTAATAAGAGTATGGAACCAGCCTCACTTTCTTATGGACAAAGAGCACTCTGGTTTCAGCATTATGCGAATAATAAAACACCTTTTAATCATCTTAGTTTTGCTGCGAAGATTCTATCGGGTAAAGATCCTGCGCGACTATATAAGGCGTTAAACTATTTATTTCATCAATATGATTCTCTGCGTATGAAATACGTTGAGCATGACGGTGATATTTTCCAGCAGGTCGTGCACGACATTGACTTACCTCTTGTGGAAATTGATGCGACTGCATTGGATAACTCGGAACTGCTGGCCAATATTGCCGATGCAGCTGACGAACCGTACGATCTTTCATCCGGTATTTTGATGAAAGCGAAACTATACCATTGTCTGAATGGTGAACTGGTACTCTTCTTAGGTTTTCATCATATCGCTGTTGACCTATGGTCGATGAGCCACTTTATTAAAGAGTTAGGAAAAGCGTTTGCCTGTCAACATCCTGAAGAGCCTCTGTGGCAGGAACGCTTGAATAACTACATTGAGTTTATCAATTATCAGTCTTCCGTGATGCAGGGGAGCAAGGGAGAAGCGCTGCTAAATTATTGGCGTACAGAACTAGGGCAGGATATTCCTGTTCTGCAATTACCCGAGGATAAGCTGCGCCCCGTTAATAAGAGTTATCATGCGGCATCAATCCGCTTCGAACTACCGGAAAAGCTGGAAGAAGAATTACGTACCTTCGCAAAAAAACAAGGTGTATCGCTTTATCCGGTATTGTTGGCGATATATAACGTGTTGTTGCATAAATATTCAGCGCAAACAGATATCGTCGTTGGATCACCTTGTGCAGGGCGCAGCCGGGCACATTTCCGGGAAACGTTTGGTTTTTTCGTCAATATTCTGGTGAATCGCCAGCGGGTCGAACCAACCATGCCTTTCCGTGCATTAGTGGCTGAGATTAACCAGCGCACGGCGAAACATTTGCGTAAACAGGATTACCCCCATGCTGCTCTGCACCAGAAAATAGCTCTCCAGCATGACAGGAGTCGTTCGCCTTTTTATGACGTTGAATTTGTCTATGACCATCCGCGCTTTATTGAAGATATCGCACCATTTATTCAGGGTTGGAATGGGGCAAGACTTGAGCTGGGGGAGCTGGTATTTGAATCGCTGGCTTTTGAAAAACGGTGGCTGGAACGTGATCTACAGCTTTTTATTGCACAAGGGCGGGATAAACTTTACTGCACGCTGAGTTATAACCAGGATCTATTTTTCACTCAGACGGCTCAACGATTTGTCAGGCATTTTATTAATCTGCTCAGTGCTGCAATCAGAGAACCAGACAGTACTATCGGGTCACTGGACTGTTTAAGTTCGCAAGAACGTGAGCAAATCTTGCAGCAATGGAATCAGACGAAGCGCAGCTACCCGGATGTAGGGTGGGGGCATGACTGGTTGCAGAGACAAGCACGGGAGACTCCCTATAGAACGGCGCTTTCTTTTGCTGGTCATCAGCTTACCTATCAGCAACTTGACCAGCGTATTGACCGCTTGGCCGCAGTGCTTTCCGCCCGAGGGATTATGGCAGAGTCGATGGTGCCAGTTTTTATGCACCGCTCTGTAGATATGGTAACGGCTATTCATGCCATCATGCGTGCTGGCGGTGCCTATGTACCCATAGATCCAGACTTGCCTGTCGAGCGTATCAAATGGATGCTTGATGAAGTCTCTGCCAATTTGGTACTGACGCAAAAAGCGTTACTCAGGCAATGGGAGGCTACAGGCATCGAAGATACCGTACTGGTAGTGGATGATGATAATTTACCTGTGGTGCCTATCAACTCCGTCACTCTGACGGCGGATAATGCGGCCTATATGATTTATACCTCGGGTTCTACGGGACGACCCAAAGGGGTAGTAAATACGCATGGTGGTATACGTAACCGTATTTTGTGGATGCAAGAGGCGTTGCAGTTAACCAGTGATGACCGCGTCTTACAGAAAACACCTTATTCGTTCGATGTATCTGTATGGGAATTCCTGTGGCCATTTTTAGCGGGGGCACAACTGGTGATTGCCCGGCCTGGAGGGCATAAGGATGCAGAGTACCTGATCGATCTGATCATTACGGAAGCGGTAACGACGCTTCATTTTGTCCCATCAATGTTACAGCTTTTTCTCTCTAATCCGCGTTGTGGCGAATGTACTTCTCTAAAGCGTGTAGTATGCAGTGGGGAAGTACTACCAGTGGAGCTGGTCCGTCAGTTTTATCGTCAGTTTTCTGATTGCACTTTGTACAATCTTTACGGTCCCACTGAGGCGGCGGTGGATGTTTCATGGTGGCAATGTCGCCCAACAGATGACCTTGCTATAGTGCCAATTGGTTACCCTATTGCAAATACACAACTTTATATCCTGGATGAAAATCTCAATCCCGTGCCCATTGGTGTTGCCGGAGAGTTATATATCGCTGGATGTCAGTTAGCGAGAGGATACTGGAATCAGCCCACGCTCACTGCTGAGCGTTTTATCGCTAATCCGTTCGCCGGGCGTGCCGAACAGCGAATGTATAAGACGGGCGATATTGCTCGCTACCGTGACAATGGTGAGATTGAATACCTGGGACGTTCGGACTTCCAGGTAAAAATCCGTGGATTCAGAATTGAATTAGGCGAAATAGAAGCCAGGCTAAAAGTACATCACCAGATAAAGGATGCAGTGGTGATGACTTATGGTGAAGGTGACGAAAAATTTTTATGTGCTTGGCTGGTGGCTGATACAGAATTATCGTTGATCGCGCTGCGTGAATATCTGTCTAAATCGCTGCCAGAATATATGGTCCCTTCTCATTTTTCCCGGTTGAATCAACTGCCGCTATCTCCTAATGGCAAGCTCGACAGAAAGGCGTTGCCGACACCGGAACCAGATAACAGTCTGTACGCAAGGCAACAATATGTGGCGCCGACAGATGACATTGAGTCTCGACTGGTGGATATTTTCCGCCACCTGCTGGCGGTGGAACATGTTGGTATTGAGGATGATTTCTTTCTGCTTGGTGGTCATTCGCTAAAAGCCATGACTCTGATTGGCGAGATTAACAAAACACTGCACGTCAAACTGTCAATCAACGATATTTTCGCTAATACGCAAGTTAAAGCCCTGGCTGCGCTTATCCGCAATTGCTCACCCAGTGAGCAGATAGTCATTGTACCGGTAAGTGACAAGAGCAGTTATCCCGCCTCATTTGCACAACGGCGATTGTATATGATCGAACAGTTAAATGGGGTGGGAACGAGTTACAACATGGCGGGTGCGTTGTTAGTAGAAGGCGTACTGGATCATACGCGGCTGGAGGAGGCTTTCCTCCAGCTTATTCAGCAACATGAAAGTCTGCGGACATCTTTTGCGATGGAGAGCGACGTCATTGTACAGCGAATACATCCAGACGTTCCTTTTTCCATCAGTACGGATGAGGTGATAGACGCGCAGGTTGATGATTTGATCACCCGTTTTGTCAGACCATTCGATTTAGGCCATGCACCGCTATTGCGTGTGGGGGTGGCGCGCGTGGGGGACGAGCGGCATATCTTACTGTTCGATATGCATCACATTATTTCAGACGGCGTGTCGATAGCGCTGTTGATCGATGATTTTGTCCGTTTGTATGCCGGAGAGCAGACGCTGCCACGGAGCATCCACTATAAGGATTTCTCTGCCTGGCAGCATCAGTGGCTGTCTAGTCCGGCGTCTAGTGCAGAAGAGCAGTACTGGCTAGAGACCTTTGCTGATCAGGCTCCGGTTCTGAATCTGATGACTGACTATCCACGACCGCCCGTGCTGAATTTTGACGGTAGCAGCATCGAACTTAGTGCAGATCCGGTGTTAAGTGGAAAACTTCGCACTCTGGCGCGGGAAACCGGGGCGACGCTCTATATGGTGATGTTGGCTGCGTACAACGTAATGCTGGCGAAGTACTCTGGGCAACACGACATTGTAGTCGGGTCACCCGTTGCCTGTCGCCCGCTTGCCGAGACACAAAATGTCATCGGCATGTTTGTCAATACGCTGGCGATGCGTAATACACCACACCATGACCAGACTTTCAGGACGTTTCTGCATAGTGTTAAACAGAATGCGGTGCAGGCATTTGAGCATCAAAACTATCCATTTGAGCAGTTGGTGGAAAAACTGGATATTCCACGTGATGCCAGCCGGAATCCGTTGTTTGATACGCTGTTTGCTCTACAGAATACAGAATCTGGTCGATGGGATATTGCAGGGTTACGTTTTACTCCGTGGCCGCTGGCATCTGTAACTGCCAAGTTTGATTTAGCTATTACCGCTTATGATGCAGATGAACAGATCAGGTTTAACTGGAGTTATCGTACTTGCTTATTTAAGCAGGCAACCATTGAGCAGATGGCCGGGCATTTTATTAATATCCTGCAACAGGTGACAGAAAATGTGGACGTCAGGATTGAAGATGTGAATCTGCTCTCCGCTACGGAACAACATCAGCTTCTTTGTGAGTTTAACAACACGACAACTGACTACCCGGACAATAAACTTTTCCATACTTTATTTGAGCAGCAGGCAGCGCGTTTGCCAGACTGTCCTGCGGTAGTCTTGGGTAACAAGCAACTCACCTATCGCCAATTGAATAACAAAGCGAATCGTCTGGCCGCCTTATTACGGGCGAAAGGAGTTAGAGCCAACCAGCCGGTGGGAATTATGGCAGTGCGCTCTATCGAGCTCATTGTGGGTATTCTTGGAATATTTAAGTCCGGTGGTGTTTATTTACCACTTGACCCTCAATTACCCACAGAGCGTATTGCCTACATGTTAGAGGACAGCCATAGTGAGTTTCTCCTTATGGTCGGACCAGGCAATAATGCTATTCCCTTTCATGGTAACGTGATTGATCTTACCGCATTTCCCGAAGAGGAAATATACTGCCATGAACTAGAAAATAGCGTACAACCAACTGATTTAGCTTATATTATATACACTTCTGGTTCGACAGGAAAACCCAAAGGAGTAATGATAGAACACCGATCATTCGTGAACTTTCTTTATGCAATGTATGACGGTTACGCGGGTGATATTGGTCCTGGAGACAGAGGATTAACCCTATCCTCTATCAGCTTTGATGTGACAATTTTTGAACTTTTCCTTCCATTAGCGTTTGGTGCCTGTCTGGTGCTGTATGAAAATACGGATTTTGTGGAGCCAAGAGAGCTTGCTCAGACCCTTATTGAGCAGGCTATCACACTGACTTACATACCTCCTTCATTGTTGAATGAGGTAAATGATGAGCTTCACCAAAGCAAGGTACCGCTGGTGCTCAATAAACTGATGGTTGCTGTTGAGCCCTTCAAAGCACAGGCACTGGATAATTATCTGTCCCTCAATCCTGCGATGACCATCCTCAATGGTTATGGACCGACTGAGTCAACCGTGCTGGCCACTGTATTTCCTTATCAGCGCGGGACGGTAGACGGGAAATATGTCCCGATTGGGAAACCTTTGCCCAATATACGCATTATGATCTTGAATGGCGATCGCCTGGTTCCTGTAGGTGTCGTGGGGGAACTCTGTATTGTCGGAGAGGGATTATCCCGGGGATACCTGAATCTTCCTGATGTGACAGCAGAAAAATTCATCGCCAGCCCCTATACCAGTGAGCGTATGTACCGGACAGGCGATCTGGCACGCTGGCTGCCAGACGGCAATATTGAATTTATTGGCCGGGCGGATTTCCAAGTGAAAATGCGAGGTTACCGTATTGAGCTGGGTGAAATAGAATCTAATCTGCAACTTCTTGCCGGCATTAAAAAAGTCGTGGTGCTTGCTTGGAAGGATGACTTTCGCGGCATGTATTTGGCTGCTTATCTCAGCTACAAGGATGGCCAGCAGCCCTATAGTGTGGAGACATTGCGTGAACACCTGGCGCAGAGTTTGCCATCCTATATGATCCCTCTGCACTTTATGGTCATGGTGCAAATTCCTGTGACGACGAATGGGAAGATTGACCGCAAAAAACTGCCGCGTCCAACGGATCTAACGCAGGAGAGCACACAACCAAATCAGTTGTTCAATGATACTGAAGCGCAGCTGGCATCGTTGTGGTCTGAGTTATTAGGGAAAGTCCCTTGCGTGGGAGATGATTTCTTTGAGTCTGGTGGTCATTCGTTACTGGTAATGCGTCTGGCAACGCGTATTCAGGAGCGTTTCAACATCGCGCTTTCAGCACGCGATATTTTTTCCCACCCACAGTTTTCCGCCCTTGCCCGTCTGATAAGTTTGCAGGTTGAAACCGCCAGGCAAACGGTGGTGATGTCGCCAATACGTAAGGCCAATGCCGGACGTGTCGAATTTCCACTTTCTTTCCCCCAGCAGCGGCTCTGGTTCTTGGATCAATTGAACTTGGGCGGTAGTCAATACAACATGACAGGCGCATGGACATTGCAGGGAAAAGTTGATCCTCATCGTCTGGAGGATGCTTTCAATCAGGTCGTAAGTCGACATGCCATCCTGCGTACCCGATTTGTGACTCGTGATGGCATACCTTACCAATATGTGGAAGAAAACAGCGGTATTGAGTTTCGCTATATTGAAAAATTGAGCGATGAAGACATCCATTCACATATTCAGCAGGAAGTGAGAAGCGGATTTGATCTGGCTCATGGCTCTCTGTTGCGCGTACTACTGTTGAATAAGAAGCAGAAAGATGAAGAATATTTATTAGTTGTCAATATGCACCATATTATTTCGGACGGCTGGTCAATGAATATTCTGGTGAATGAAGTTAGCGCATTTTGGCAACAGGGACACCAGACTAAGCCGGTATTGTCATCATTACCGCTGCCGCTGATTCAATATGGTGATTATGCGCTCTGGCAGCACGAATGTGTTGAACAGGGCGATTTCTCTGAGCAACTGGCCTACTGGCAACAACATTTGGGCGGTCATAAAGGTATTTTAGCCTTACCGGCAGATAAACCCCGTTCTTCCTCCGGTGTGGGGCGAGCGGGAGAAATTCCCCTTCGCCTTAACCGTAACGAATTGAGTCAATTGCAGCAACTGGCTAAGCACCATGATTGTACTCTCTATATCGTGCTACTGGCGGCTTATGCGGTAGTACTACAACGTTACTCAGGTGACAATGATATTGTCATAGGTACTGCTGTTGCTAACCGACGGCGTCGGGAGCTTGAAGGGTTGATCGGTTTCTTCGTCAATACGTTGGGGTTGCGCGTTGATCTGTCCGAAGACATGCCGTTATCCAGCTATTTGCAGCAGGTTAAAAAAGTCGTGCTTGATGGTTTTGCTAACGAAGATGTGCCGTTTGATATGGTACTCGAACGCATCACCCCCCCACGTTTGCCCGGTATTAACCCGTTATTCCAATCAATGTTTATTTTGCAGACCGCCTCACCAGCAACGGTTTCTCTTGACGGTCTTGACATTACTCCTATGCATTTACCGCTGGAGGAGTCCAAGTTTGACTTGTTTCTCAATCTCGAAGAGGTGCAAGGGGAACTTGTGGGCCAGCTCATCTTCAATCGGGACATTTTTCATCCGAACCGCATTCATAAGCAAGCCGAGTACTTCACTGCTTTATTGGCATCGTGGGTGAAAGAGCCTAACAGAACACTTTCTCAACTGAGTGCGTCTATGCCAACAGCGCGCCAGATAAAACCGGTGCTTTCACCACAGGATATTCGCGGTCTTCTGGATAAATTGGCCCGAGAAGGGAGCAAATAACAATGGATATCAAGTCAGAGCAACAGGCACAAGCCTACCAGGCCATTATTACGTTTTTAGCCGAAAAATTATCGATAGCGGAATCTGATGTGCCGGACGCACTCATTGAGGAGACGTATGTCGAATTGATGCGTGAACAGGAGGCGATTTCTGCACCACAGACGATATCTGAGCAGTTCGAATTGCAGGCACTGGCACATCCGAATCACAGGGCTGTGCTATGGGGGCAAGAGGTAGCCAGCTACCACGAATTGTATGTAGGCATGCAGTATGTCGCCAGCATGTTATGGAAGCAAGGTGTTATACCTGGCACCCAGGTCGGTGTTTATGTGAGCAATCCTGTCCTGCGTTTATTGACGATTCTGGGAGTGTTAAGAGCGGGGGGCATCGCGGTCATTGCCTCTCCTGACAATGCGGTGGTAACAGCTAAGGCGGTGTTTTCCCGCAGTAGTGTGTCCTGTGTGCTCTGTGAACCTTCTTCCGTGCAGGTATTTACTGCGAATGTGTATCCTCTTATCACGGTCGAACGACAGCAATATGCTATGCCGGTTGAGCTTCCGCCTGAAATTGCGGCCAAAGAGGGTGGAGTGATGACTTTTTTATGTGGTCATGAGGTGTTCCTCACCCAGGCTTTGCTGGCAGACAGGATCTCATCTTGGAAAGCAACGCTGATTCTGCATGAATACGACGTCTACGCTCTGTGGCAGTTTGAGCAAGCAGATAGTTGGCTGGATCACGCACTTTGGGTGCTAACCAGCGGAGCGACACTAGCATTACCTGTGCAGATCCCAGGAGAGCAGGTGTCGCCTGATGTACTTGCCGATATTCAGGCCGATGTGGCTTATTTTGATGCACCACTGCTAGCGTCATTTGCTGGGAGCGGATGGCGGATACCCGATAGACTTCGTGTGATTTTGTCTGGCAGCGAGCCGCTTCATCGTACTTCCATCGCCTCATTTTTTTGCCGAACAGACCACTGAGTTCTATTTCTGTTTTGCGCCTGCGGGGCTGCCATTGAATCTGATGCCGACGCGAACCAGCCTCAGACGGGGCCGTTTATCGCTGGGTACGCCGCGAATTGGGCGTGCTGCGTTGCTGGATCCACAGGGGCATGAAGTTGAAGAGGAAATGGTAGGTGAGATGCACTTGTGGGACGGTTGTCAGTTAGTCGCTACGGGGTTAAAAGCGGAGTTATCTGCTGAAGGAGAATGGCTCTGGGTTGAAAATCAGGCGAAGAACCTGATGATTACCGGCCAGCATATCTGCGATACCAACCAAATTATCGCCGCGCTGGTGACCTGCCACGAAGTGGCAGATGCGGTGGTATTAATTACACAAATGCCGAACGGATGCGCTGAGCCTGTTGCCTATGTTGTGCTTGCTGATGATCGTGCCAGTACAGAAGAGTTGGGCCATAAGTTGTGCTTCGAGATGCCTTACGGACAACCGATGCTCAATATTATCGCTGTCACCGCTATCCCGTTAAACAATGGCTATGTTGATGACAGTGCTTTATTGAAAATGCCGTTGATTTCGCCAGCAAGGATCCGTGTTATAGAGGCGCATATCGGTGAGCAAGCTGGAGTTGCGTCTGTGGGCAGCATTGTGGTGCCCCATCAGGATGAAAGTGGGCATTTGGCGCTGGAGGATGTTTTTCCTAAGGAGACAATTAATTACGCGCAGGCTGTAGTGGGACAGCGTGAGAAATATGGCAATGCGAATACGCAGGTACCAGCCACAACTGACATGACTACGGGGAATAAACCGCTTGCTTGGCAGCGTGGTGGTGAACTGGTTATCCCGCAAACATGCCCACGTGATTTGTCAACAGCGCTACAACAAACCGCTCACCGTTATCCTGATAAAGGGCTGACATTTGTTGATGCCAACGGGACGAACACGTTTCTTAGCTACCCGGATCTGGTATGCAGAGCGAAAAATATTCTTGGTGGCTTGCAACGGTACGGATTTCACCCGGGTGCGCGCGTCATTTTGCAGATCGATAACCTGGCAGATCATTTCTCCGCCTTTTGGGCCTGCATGTTAGGGGGGATTATCCCCGCAACGGTAGCGATTGCCCCTTCTTATCAACAAGAAAATGGCGTTGTGGCAAAGGTCTGGCACACTTGGACATTGCTGGAAAAACCACTCATCCTGACAACGGAACATTTGCAGCCTGAGTTGCAACAGATGTGTGCCCTTTATCCCATGGAGGGGGGGACAATCCTGACAGTTGAGGCTCTGGAATCGCTACAACAGGCTGGCGAAATCCACAAGGTACAGCCTGGTGATTTGGCATTCTTTCAACTCACATCAGGAAGTACCGGTAAACCCAAATGTATTCAGGAGATACATGAAAAGATTATTCGCCATATCAATGCGGGGAAACAGTACAATGGATATGATGCGGACGACATTAGCTTAAATTGGCTGCATCTTGATCATGTTGTTCCTATCCTGACATCACATCTGAAAGATGTGTATCTTGGCTGCTCACAGCTTCATGTTGACACTGATTATGTGCTTGACGATCCCTTACGCTGGTTGGACCTCATAGAAAAACACCGGGTTACTCACAGTTGGTCACCGAACTTTGGTTTCCGGTTAGTCAGCGAAGCACTGAAACCGAACCGTAACCGACAATGGAAACTGGATTCACTCCGGTTTCTGATGAATGCAGGAGAACAGGTAACCTTACCCGTTATCAGTGATTTTCTGGATGCAACGCGCCCGTTCGGTGTCACGGAACAAGTGATGCAACCTGCATTTGGTATGGCGGAAGTGTGTACCTGCATGACGTTCTGCAACAATTTTGATCGTGATATTAATGCGGTACGCGTAGTGAAAGCTTCCTTGCGCGGCGATCTTGTTTTTACCCGCGAAGTTCACCGTAGTGATGTGCTGACTTTTGTCAGTTCGGGACACATTGTTAACGGTGTGGAGATGCGTATTGTCAATGAACACAATGTCTGTTTACCTGAAGCCGTGATCGGCCGTTTTCAGATCCGCGGCGGTGTGGTGACACCGGGTTATCTGAATAATTCACAGGCGAATACGGAATCGTTTGTTGGTGACGGGTGGTTCAATACCGGTGACCTTGGCTTTATTTTGAATGGTGAGCTTTTTATTACCGGCCGGGAAAAAGAGCTTATCATCATTTATGGTACGAATTATTACTGCCATGAAATAGAAGAAATAGTCGGCCGTAACAATGGTGTTTTACCAACCTTTACAGCAGCCACCAGTATACAGGATGAGGTAATCGGCACTGAGTCGCTGGTTATTTTCTTCGTTTCTGAAACGGATGACGTTGCTCAACAGATGCAGATCATCCAGGCGATACGCACCTCTGTCACTGCAACGATGGGGATTTCTCCACGTGTTGTTTTACCGTTGGAAAAAAGCACCTTTCTGAAAACGACGAGTGGCAAGATCCAGCGAGACATAATGAGAAATGCCTATCTAAACGGACTGTATGATGAGCAGGTAAAACGGATAGATATGGCATTGGGCAATGATAACACCCTGCCGGATCAGTTCCTTTGCAGAAAATGGATAACACGTCAGCGCTCCGCTAATGTTGCCCGCTCCGTGAAAATGGCGATAGTTTTCGGTACAGCAGAGGGGGTGGGTGGCAATCTGGTATCACTTATCCATGCTGAAGGGGGCGTTGCCGTTCTTGTTGAGGCTGGGAGGCGCTTTGAAAAACTCAGCAATCTTCATTATGTGATTGATGCGGGCAGGGTTGAAGATTTTACTTCTGTATTTTCTGATCTGAGTGAGTCGCCGACACATCTGATTCAGGCATGGCCTTTCGATATTGCTTTGGAGCGAGATACTGGGGTATATGGCCTGATTCGCCTGTTGAATGCGGTAGATCGCAGTGCAATGTCGTTACGGAGTCTGGCGCTCATTACTCATCATGCCTGGCCAGTTTTAGCCTCCGATCGCGCGGTTCCTGAAAACGCCGCGTTTGCCGGTATACTGCAAACACTGGCGTTGGAACGTCCTGATTTGCGCTGTTTTCATGTTGATTTTGATACCGTCGCCACGCCGTCTGTGGTGGCGAAAGCCTTTTGGCAGGAACTTACTGGTGAGGCGTTTGCGCGCGAGGTCGCGTACCGGAATGGTGAACGGAAAGTTCCGTTGCTGACAGCCATTGATATGCAGCAGGGACAGTTACCATTACCAATAAGAGAGAAGGGGCATTATCTGGTCACCGGGGGAACGGGTGGTATCGGTTCGCTTGTCACTCAGATGCTAGTCGAGCAGTTTAACGCGAAAGTTCTGGTGGTTTCCCGCTCAGCCAGTGCTTCGGATCCTGGAAGGATGACTCTACGACCGGAAAAGAGGGGCAATTTGCTATTTGCCTCAGTAGAGGTTGCCGATACGGAGGCTCTGCAAGCGGCAGTTAGTAAAGCAGAAGCGCACTGGGGCGCTCTGATAACCGGTGTATTCCATTTTGCTGGTGTGATGGATGAACGGTTGCTCGAAGATGAAACTCCAGAAACGTTAGCAAGGGTTTTTGCCAGCAAGGTGTCGGGTGCCCAATCGCTACTGGAGATTTTCTCCACGCGTGCCAATTCCTTTCTGGTGCTCTCTTCTTCCGTCAATGGCACCTTTGGCGGCTTTGGGGCAGGGGCTTATTCTGCCGCCAATGCCTGGCTTGATGCTTTACCGTCAGCGGCAGCGTCTGCCAATATCAGTATTTACTCAGTCGCTTGGTCACAATGGCGAAATATTGGTATTAGTCATGGTTCACCATTCAACAAACTTGCGGAAGCAAAAGGTTTTCAGTCTCTCGGTGCAAAACAAGGGCTGGTGTCATTACTGGCAGTGCTTTGCCGTGAGCCAGGTACAACGCTCGTTGGGCTGAATCCAGCAAAACGTTATGTGGCTAGCCGGGTCAGTAACGTTATGCAGCCGGCTGAACGGCTGCGCTGTTACTATACGGGTATAGCGCAACCTGCTGCGGTTATGGCTGCATTGCCGCGTAATGATTTGTCTGATGCTTTCGGTGCTATCTCCTGTTTTGATCTCAATTGGCTGGAAACGATGCCCATAGACAGTACAGGAACACCTGATAAAGCGTCATTACGGCGGATAGCAGTGAGTAAAGGCGCATTATTGGCGACTTTTCAGGAGCCAGAATCGCCGACAGAGAAGGCGCTAGCCAGCATTTGGGAAGAGTTGCTCAACACGAATAAAACGAGTGTGCTGGATAATTTTTTTGAACAGGGCGGACACTCTCTGTTGGCGACACAGTTAATTTCGCGGATTCGACGCTATTTTGGCATCGAAGTGCGGATTGATAGTCTGTTTGCTAATCCAACACTGCGGGAATTGGCTAGCCAGATTGATGCGGCGCGCACGAGTGTGATTAGCACGGACAGCACGGCTGAATTGCACCGCTACCAGCGTAAACACCTTGTCCCTCTGTCGTTTGCCCAAGAGCGTCTATGGTTCCTTAATCAATTAAATCCAGGAAATCCATTTTACAATATTCAGCAACTGATTCGTATTACAGGCCACCTTGATGCAACTGATGTTGAGATGGCATTTAAAAAACTGGCACAACGTCAGGCGGTATTGCGTACTACCTTTCAGGTTATCGATGACTCGCCGGTACAAGTGGTCAATGATATCAACCAGCAAGGTATGTTTGATTTTCAGTATATTACCTACGATGGAGAAAATGGCAGAGTAAAATGGCGGGAGACTGTTGCTCACGAGTCACAATACGGATTCGATTTAACGCATGGGCCAGTGTTCAGAGTTCGGTTATTACGCATCACCAGCAATGAGCACTTTCTACTGTTTACTGTGCATCATATTGCAGCGGATGCCTGGTCTGTTTCCATATTGATCCGTGAATTTATGGCGTATTTTCAGGAAATAGAATTGCCGACATTGCCAATAGAGTACACGGATTTTTCGATCTGGCAGCGAGAATGGTTGGTAGGTAAGGAGTATGACCAGCAGTTACAGTACTGGATGCAGCATTTAGATGGCTATAGTGGTGTGCTGGAAATTCCATCCGACTTTACACGTCCCGGTATGCCGAGTTATCAGGGCGAAAAATTACAATTCAGACTATCGAGCTCACAGCATCAAAAACTTGGTGAACTGAGTCAGCAGTGGGGGGTAACACCTCACATGATCTTATTTTCGCTGTTTAATGTGCTATTAAAAAAATATTCAGGTGCCGATGATATTGTTGTTGGTATGCCGATAGCTAACCGGAACCGGGCTGAAGTTGAGCAACTGATTGGTTTCTTTGTTAATACTCTGGCGATCCGCAACAACTTGTCCTCTGATCCGACATTTGAACACTTTGTGGCTGATGTGAGAACGGGTTTGCTGGAAGCCTACGCCTATCAGGATATGCCATTCGAGAAGTTGGTTAATGAATTGCATCTGGAACGCCAGTTGGATCGACAGCCATTGTGTCAGGTGATGTTCGTGATGCAGAACGTGCCAGCGCAAGCCATAGATCTAGACGGCTTTGAATTTGAGTTGATGGACTCGCCCCACACAATTGCCAAATATGACCTGACACTAAGCTTTATCGCGGTGAACGGAGAATATCACGGGGCGCTGGAATACAGTACTGACCTGTTCAGCCATGAATCAATGCAACGAATGATCAATGTCTGGAGCCTGATGCTGACGAGTGCATTGGATAATCCACTGCAACAGCTCTCGGCGTTGATCGCTCAGCAACATGGTGGGGATATTCCTGCCTGGCCATTCGCCGCATCCATTTCCTTACCAAGCGTCACGGATGACGACTATATCCGTGCATTGTTGCTGTCGCAATCTGCCATTCAGAGGGTAACACCGCTGTCTCCTGTTCAGCGGGATTTATATCTAGATTATCTGCATAACCCTACTAGTGGGCAATATGGGCTGACATACTCTGTTGATCTGGGAACACATATTGATACGTCCCGATGGCAAGCCATCGTCCAGCAGGTTACGGAAGAAATGCCGGTTTTGAAGAGCCGCTACTTCACGCTAAACGGGTCATTTTGGCAGTGTGTCGATAGTGAGTTGTTGTTAGACTACCGTATCATCGTAGGGGACGACCTCAGTAATGTCCTGGCGCATAACGCTCAGCAGCCATTTGATTTATTTGATTATGCGGTACGCCATCTGCTCTTTCGGCACCAGACTACGGGAAACTATACTGCGATTATTACCTGTCATCATATTGTTCTGGATGCCCATTCAGCACACCGTTTCTTCCAGCGTATGGCTGCTGTTTATCAGGGCGAGTTGGCTACCAGTCAGCAGATATCACCGCATGCGGCATTTCACGATGCCGTAGTCAGACGTATTGCACGTTTCGATCATGAGGAGGTGACCAGGTACTGGACGCAAGCGACCAGAGAGGTAGAACCGTTGGTGCAGGCTCGCTCTTCGCGTAATGAGGTCAGACGACCACGTCTGGAAACGACGTGTTTCAACCGCATGCATGCTGAACATATTAAGCGGCATTGTGCTGAACTTGGCGTAGGGCTGGCAACGTATTTTCATGCGTTGCTTGGTATCTTACTGGCACGATTCTACCAACCGGAAAGTGATTTTATTCTGTTTAATGTCTTGGCCGGGCGTGAAAAACATGAGTTAGACGTTGCGGGTTGTTTATATCAAGTTCAGCCGCAGGTGTTTGCCCACTCACTTTTTTCCTCGCCTGAAAGCAGCTTTACGGCAATAGCATTGCAACTTTCACAGATGCATCGTGCGACAAGAGCATACAAAGACATCTCTGTTTTTACACAGAGACAGATTCTGGGTCAGGAAGGCATCCGTTTCTATACGAATTTCTATAACTTTGGCGAGCTCCACCGTGGTGAACATCATGCACACTTGGCCGTGCATGAGTCATATGAAGCTAGTGAAGTGCATTTCATTATTGAAGAATCGTCTGTGGGTATTGATATCCGTCTCGCCTTTGATGAGGGAATGTGGCAGTCAGCACGATTGCTGGAACGAATGGCATATCTGTCTGAACAAGTGCTTGCCGGTGATAAGGTGCTAGGTGATTTTGAGATAGCACTTGCTGATGAGGTTAACGTAATAACCCATCACTGGAACCAGGATTTAGTACCTCAGCAATGCGATATAGCCAGTCTGGTCGATTTATTTTCGCAACAAGCACAACAGAGACCGCAGGCTATAGCCGTTCGTCATAATGGTGAGGAAATGAGCTATGGTGAGCTGGAGTATCGGGCAAACAAACTCGCATTCTATCTGCGTAGTAGAGGAACGACGGCGAATCGTTTGGTCGGCTTGTTACTTAATCCCTCGTTTAACACAATTATTGGTTTGCTGGGGATCCTCAAGGCAGGCGGAGCTTATTTGCCGATAGACTCCCGATATCCGAGTGAACGGGTTCATTTCATGTTGCAGGATGCTGGGGTTGAAGTCTTGGTAACCGAAAGCGTGTTGCAAGAGCAATCCCCGATACCTGCTGGTATTAGTGTGATTACACTGGATACCGATTGGGATAACATTGAAAGGGAAGAGGGAATGCATGATAGCCTACAGATTGCCCCTGACCAACTGGCGTATGTCATTTATACATCGGGGTCCACTGGGGTGCCTAAAGGTGTCATGCTCACTCATGCTAATGTCGTCAGACTATTTAGCCAAACTGCAGAATGGTTCCATTTTAATGAGCAGGATGTCTGGACACTGTTTCACTCTGTTGCCTTTGACTTCTCGGTTTGGGAAATATGGGGGGCACTGTTGCATGGTGGAACGCTAGTAGTAGTAGACCCATCCATCACGCGTTCTCCAAATGATTTTTTTTCATTGCTGAGGAAGGAAAAAGTCACCGTACTTAATCAAACACCTTCTGCTTTTGCACAATTAGTCCAGGCTGACCTAAAACAACCTGTAGCCAATGAGCTTGCCCTACGTTATGTCATTTTTGGTGGAGAAGCGCTGAATTACACCACTCTGCAACCTTGGGTTGATCGTTATGGATACAACAAACCGCAACTAATCAACATGTATGGTATCACCGAGACAACAGTACATGTGACCTGGAAGTTGATTACCGCCTCGGATCTTGTTCAAGGGACGGTGAGTAATATTGGCAGACCTATTCCTGATTTGAAGTTATATCTTTTCGATCAATTTGGTAAATTGACCCCACCTGGTGCGATCGGAGAGCTATATATTGGTGGTCCCGGTCTTGCAAAGGGATATTTGAATCAGCCAGAGTTAACCGCCACACGGTTTAGCGAAAATCTTGTTTTGCAGGAACGATTGTACAAAACCGGTGATATCGGACGCTGGTTACCTGCTGGAGAAATAGAATATCTCGGGCGGTCTGATCAGCAGGTGAAAATTCGTGGCTTCCGTATGGAACTGGGTGAGGTTGAAAGTCAATTTCGTAAAATTACAGGGATAGATGATGTCGCAGTGGTGGCAAGAAAGAATTGCGATAGTGAAGTAGAATTAGTCGCTTACCTTGTTACAGCAGTTTCTATCCCACGTGCTGAAATAAAACAGCAATTAGAGAAGACTCTACCTTATTATATGATTCCTTCTGCTTTAGTCATGATGAAAACGCTGCCGCTTACCGTGAATGGAAAACTGGATCGCAGAGCGTTACCTGAACCAGATGAGTCGGCACGTCGAGCATCTTCGCACTTTGTTCCGCCGCAAAATGATATCCAGGAATTAATGGCACAGGCGTGGTGCGAAGTGTTATCGGTTGAAAAGGTAGGAATAGATGATAATTTTTATGAATTAGGCGGGCATTCGCTGAAACTCGTGGGCCTTCAGACAAGGCTTAATTTGAAATTGAGGGGAAGAACTCCCCCCGTTGAAATAATAAATTTATTCCAGTATCCCACTATTCGAGGATTATCCGATTTTCTCGCAAAAGAAAAATCAGTAATCACCGAGCCTAGACAGGTAAATCAGGTGGAAAATAGAGCTGATAAAAGAAGAAAACTGACTGAAAAACGGCGAAGTTACGTCAATAGGACCTAGGTGGAATAGTAATTCCTTAATTTACTTTATCGTTATAATTTGTCAGACTCGAAAAATTTTCGGCCTGACAATCTATAATTTATTGTGTGGTCATGGATTGCGACGACAGGTTTGTTTTATTTTTGTGAATAATAGATAGTTAATTTCTTCATGAAGTTAATGTCGTTATTGCATGATTAAAAAAGGCAATTTATTGTGTGGAAAAGAAGTGGCTGTACACAAGCGACAATTATACAACGATTCAGTCAGGTTGGTTTTTTAATCGTATTGCCTATGGTGGTATTATTAACACTATGGCAGGCAAAACCACCTGAGCCTAAATTAGCTAACGCACCTGCGAACGTTTTTTCTGCAGAACGAGCACTAGCTATAATAAAAGATATCGCCAGGGAACCACGCCCAACAGGTTCGAAAGAAAATGAGCGAGTACGGCAATATCTTATTACCAGACTAAAAAGTATGGGGCTGACACCAGAAACACAATCGGGTATTGCCTATTCCGATGGTGCTTTCACCAGTGTCGCTGTAGTAACAAATGTGGTCGTGCGTCTAAAAGGAACGGTTAGTCATAAAGCGGTACTTCTGATGGCGCATTATGACTCTGTTGAAACGGGGCCTGGAGCGAGTGATGATGGTGCCGGAGTGGCGACAGAATTGGAAACGCTGCGGGCATTAATGCAGGGACCTGCGTTAAAAAATGACGTTATCTTTCTTTTTACTGATGGGGAAGAACCTGGCAGTCTCGGTGCTCAGCTTTTCTGGCATCATCATCTCTGGCGCGATGATGTTGGTGTTGTATTAAACTTCGAGGCTCGTGGAGCGAGTGGTGCTTCGCTAATGTTTCAAACTAGCGAACAAAATGGATGGCTTATAAAACAATTCGCCCAGGCTGGTCTTCATCCGGTCAGCAATTCGCTGATGGGGGATCTATATCGCTATATGCCAAATGGCACAGATCTTTCTGTCTCGAATGAGAAAAAAGTGTCAGGAATGAACTTTGCCTTTGGGGGAAACTGGCCGATTTATCACACTAGCAGGGATCGTGTTGAAAATATTGATCTGTCTTCTCTGCAACATCATGGTGATAATGCGCTTAATTTAAGTAGTAAATTAGGTAACACAGACCTTTCGCAAACGAAAGATACGGATGCTTCATATTTTAATGCATTCGGATTGTTGATCCATTATCCACAATCTTGGGTGAAATGGATTACGAGTGGTATAATATTACTAGCCGTCATTTTATTAATTCGCGGTGTAGAGCAACATCGTTTGTCTCTAAAAAAGATAGTACAGGCGACATTTATCCAGCTATGCGGAATCATTATTATCCCAGCTCTAGTCCTTGGTCTTTGGTTGGTAATTGAGGCGTTATGGGCAGGGAAAATGTATGCCCCCATGGGAGGGCTGTATGATAATCTACTATATGAGGGTGGATTCGTCACTCTGACGGTTGCGCTGACAGTTGTGATGCTAGGGCGTGGTCAACAGCGCTTTGGTCTACTTAATATGTTGAGTGGTGGCCTGCTTATTTGGTCTCTGCTTATTTTGTGTGTGGCATATTTACTCCCCGGTGGGAGCGATTTCTTTAGCTGGTCGTTACTGTCCAGCTTACTCGTATTTGGTTGTGCCCTGAACAGTAGGCAACCACAAACTGTACTTAGCCACCCGGTATCAATGCTGGTTGTGACATTACCAGTCGTTTTTTTTCTGACTTCAATTCTCAACCTATTTTTTATTTTTCTCTCTGCAACGATTAATGCCTGTGCGATGGCTCTGGTCGTATTAGCTTTGCAATTGCTGCTGGCCCCATTATCTGTGTTGATGGCCCCCCGATTTTGGCTGTTGCCTGGGATTGCCATGCTGATAACCGTTATATTATTTAGTTGTGCTTTTTTCCGAGGACAGCCAGATAGCGACAGACCAAAAGGGAATAATATCTCTTATTACTTGAATGCTGACACAGGGGAGGCGAAATGGGTCAGTTGGAGCGAGGTTACAGATGAATATCTTGAACAGTTTCTGCCACATCCGCAAAGAGATATGGCTACTCAGGTATTGCCCTTTGCTTTTGCAGATAAAAAGCTACTAACGGGGAATGCAACGGCTGTGCCTTTATCCGCAGCAGAAGTGCAGCTCGATAACCAACAGGTTGATGCTGACGGTATACGTAAGATCCGCGTGGTTGTGACGTCAAAACGTAAACTCAGCAGATATCTGCTCCAGATTAATAATCCCAATATTGACCATATAACTTTAAATGGTTTCATTTTAGAAAATAATAGTCACGTCAATCCATGGTGCATTGAGTATCTCGCACCAGGAGAGTACCCATTGGTAATATCTCTTGGTTCAATGAGGAAAACAAAATTGATCGTATCTGAAGTGATCGATGGTTTACCTGTCATCCCGAGCAAAATGTATATGCCAAGAACAGAATTATTTATTCCTCAGCGATTCTTTGATCACTCAACAATAGTGAGCAAAACATTCGAATTTTAACGTATTGTTTATAGTGTAAAGATAATATTAACATTTATGGAGGTAAAATAAATGCTGGAAAAACTGCATGCATTAAAGCATCTAATTGGGAATACTCCATTAGTACCATTGAAACATGATAAGATTAATCTTTTTACCAAGTTAGAATATCAAAATCTATCTGGAAGCGTGAAAATTAGACCTGCATTTTACATTCTGGATGCAGCAATTAGTCGTGGAAATATCCGCCCTAACTCTTCCATAATAGAATCATCTTCTGGGAATTTTGCTATTGCACTGGGAACATTATGCAAGCAACTAGGCATTACCTTTATTCCGGTTATCGATCCTAACATTAATTCTATTTATGAAAATGTACTGTTTTCTTTAACAAACCGAGTGGAAAAGGTGAAAGAGCGTGACGAAACAAAAGGATTCTTACTTACCCGGTTACGTCGGGTAAGAGAACTAATGGAAGGAACAACGAATGCATTCTGGACTGATCAATATGGTAATCCAGATGCTGTCGATGGCCATTACTATGGACTGGGTGATGAAATAGCAAGAAGCTTTGATGAGCTGGATTATATTTTTATCGGTGCTGGTTCATGCGGAACACTGGCTGGTGTGTCTAAGCGTCTAAAGGAAAAGTTTCCAGATATTACGGTTGTTGCCGTTGATACGGTAGGATCTGTTATTTTTGGCGATGAGCCACGTAAGAGATTTATTCCAGGAATTGGTTCCAGTATTGTTCCACCAAATCTAAAGAAAGCAAAGGTTGATAAAGTTATGCATGTGTCCGAGTTGGATGCAATTAATGGCTGCCATCAGATACTGGAAAAACATGCTCTCTTTACAGGAGGGTCGTCTGGTAGTGTATATATGGCAATCCAGACCTATTTCCAAGATAAAAAGTTTAGTAAAAAACCAAATGTTATTTTTATCTGTGCAGATAATGGTATCCCATATGTGAACACCATTTATAATAAAGAGTGGGTGAATATGTTTAGTGAGGAATGTATTAAAGCATAGAGTAGTAACATGATCTTAATTGACTGGAGAGAAGTAGATGAGATATTTGAATACGGAAAGCATAAAAAAAATTGGTATTGACTGGTTGCAGACTGTTGAAACGATAAAGAATGCAGTTTTCACTTTATATCATAATGAAGTAGCACAACCAATCAAGCCCTATCTACGATATAGAAACCCGGAAAATCGTATTATTGCAATGCCTGCTTTTATCGGTGGGAATATCGATATGGCCGGGATTAAATGGATCGCCAGTTTCCCGAAAAATATCCTACATGGCATCCAGCGAGCGCATTCGGTCACGATATTAAATGAATCTACAACCGGAAAGCCTCTGGCAGTACTGAACACCGCATTAGTTAGTGGTATTCGCACGGCATCGGTCACTGGATTGATGATCCAAGAATATGCTAAGCGATTTCCACTGCATAATGTAACTGTGGGTATTATTGGTTTTGGTCCAATTGGACAATTACATTTGCAGATGATGAGCGAGTTACTAGGGGATAGTATCTCTCAGGTCCTGCTATACGATCTTTCTGGCGTTAAAAAAGAATTCATTCCTGAAACGATCAGGGAACGTGTCACAATAGTACAAAGCTGGGAAGAGGCGTACCACCAGGCAGATATTTTTATTACCTGTACTGTCTCTGCCGGAGGATATATTGATAAAAGACCTAAAGATCGCTCATTGCTACTTAATGTTTCCTTACGTGATTTTAAACCGCAGATACTAGATTATACCTCATCGATTATTGTTGATGATTGGGATGAGGTATGTCGGGAAAATACGGATATCGAGTTGATGCATCTGCAGCGCGGTTTACAAAAAAGTGATACTCAATCGATTACCGAGATCGTCTGCGAAAACAAAATGCATACCTTCCCACCAAACTCGCCGATAATATTCAACCCAATGGGAATGGCGATATTTGATGTGGCGATTTCGACTTATTATTACCGAAGAGCAGTGCAAGATGGAGTTGGCGTTGATCTGGATGACTAGCTGTATCCAACGTGATACGGATGCATAGAAAAGTCCACGCGAAAGCGCTGAGGAATCCCCAGTAATGGGTGGGTAAAAAAAGACAGGCATAGAGTTATGTGATCTACTGATTGTTCCACCAATTCAATAAGGTCACCTCTATGCCTGCCCGACAAGTGAAGTGGTTTACTGAATTTGGCCACCTGAACAGAGGTGATATGCTCACCTCAGAACAACACATGTACACCAATGAAAAGAAGAAATTTTAGTCCTGAATTCAAACGTGAATCCGCTCAGTTGGTTGTCGACCAAAATTACACCGTTTCTGACGCCGCTAAGGCTATGGATGTTGGTCTTTCTACGATGACTAAATGGGTAAAACAACTGCGTGATGAACGGCAGGGCAAAACGTCAAACGCCTCTCCAATAACCCCGGAACAAATCGAAATACGTGAGCTAAAGAAAAAGCTACAACGTATTGAAATGGAAAACGAAATATTAAAAAAGGCTACCGCGCTCTTGATGTCAGACTCCCTGAACAGTTCTCGTTAATCGCGAAACTTAGGGCGCGTTATCCTGCGGCCTCTCTCTGCCACGTGTTCGGGGTTCATCGTAGCAGCTACAAATACTGGCAAAACTGGATTGAGAAACCATTGAGACGGCATACTGGTGCGGGCGTGACACTTTTTCGTGAAAGTGTCAGACTCGATTTTTATGCAATGTATCGAAAAGGATATTCTGAAATGGCTTTCTGAAAGAATTCTGAAATGCAAAGGGCTGCATACGCAACCCCTTGATAAATTTGGCTCCTCTGACTGGGATCGCCTTTGCCAGTAAATGGCTAATAAGTAAGCTAAGCCGGAAGTCTCTTCCTGTCAAGACCACCAAAATGACCACCGTTTTATGAGAAGAGCGAGAAGTATAAGTGAGGATATCCTCACTTATACTTTTGGGTGCTGAAATTATGATTGAACGGTCTTTCAGAACAAACATTATCATGATTTGAGCGTTACATACGTATAGAGGGCATGATAGGCATGTATGTGTTGTAACCAACTAATCTGTATGAGATATTGAATTTACACATTTTTGAGTGAGGTTTTCACTCCGCTGTGTTGATACAGCGTATATATAGCAGATACGAAATGGCTAAAAAAATCATTAGTATACTGAGTTTGTTAGGGTGTATCACTGCTTTTGTCTCAGCTTGGTTTACCAATAATACAACATGGTATTTTACAGCATTAGGTTTACTTTTAACCTTTATAGGTACTTTTGTCGTGGGTAAGGCGCCTTCTGGACACGTTGTTAAACAGAAAGGTGGCGCTTTTTCAAAAAATAATCAAAATGTATACTTTGGGAACGTTAATACAGGCAAGGATGACAAAAATGAGTGAGATCTCTCAGAAAGGAGGTTTTGGTTCCCATAATACTCAGATTGTGATTCAAGATTCAATTGTAGATGTTGTACGTTCCCCTTCTATATTTATGCAATTGGTTTCAATATTATCCGGCACACCAAGAAAAGATGTGCCATCTGATAATTACCAATCTTATGATATTGAGAGAAAAATAGAATTCAATGACATAATTAAACATAGAGAAAAAATAGAATATTATTACGCCTACGTATCCATGATAGAAACGGCATATACGACGCTAAATGAATCTAGAGCATCGGCTAGAGAAACATCACTTGAATATATAAATTCTAAATACAAAGATTGTGTTGGTGATATTCTTCTTAAAAACAAAGAGCTTGTAAAAGGGAAGAAAAGAGAGGAAGTCGAGGAAATTAGAAGGGTTATAATAAAGGAGAATTCTGATGAGATAATTGATTGTGTTATAGAGCACATAAACAAAACGTGTGCAAAGTCTATCTCATCAATTAATTGTAGTATTGAAGAAATAGCAATACATTCTGAGTTGATTGTTTTCCATGCGTTTGTTGAATGCAAAGTGTTGGAAAAACCATTATGATACTATCTGACAGCCTAAAACCCGATCAGACGATCTATTACTTGGGTGCTAAATTACTGCATTGTATTAAAAATGAACCATCAATGGTAATTGATAGCATATATCTTTTTGACAAATTTAAAAAATCCGCGAACAAAAAATCACATTTTCTCAGTATATGTACACATTAGATTGGCTTTATTTGTTGGATTTGGTTGATGTTAATAATCAAGGGGACATTATCATATGTTTTTAAAAAAACTGGAGGTTTACTCTCAATCTCTTGGGATGATTAGAGATATTTCTTTTCATAATGGTGTGAACTTGATTCTGGATAGAAGTACAGTAAAGAAATCAGAAACAGGGAATAGCGTAGGTAAGACAACAGCTTTGAGAGCAATTGACTTTTGCTTGGGAGCTAAACAAGAGAACTTTTATATAGACCCTGAGTTTAAAACCGAAGATTCAGCGATAAAGAGTTTCTTGATTGATAATGAAGTTGTCTTCACGATTATATTAAATACGACTAGTAATCGTGAATTGATTATTAGTCGAATAATTAGCGCTAACTCAAAAATTCACGCCACTATAAATGGTACGGTTTTCACCAATCTGTCGTCACTCCATGAAGCTTTAAAACTCAATCTATTTTTGAGTTCTTCGCTGAAGCCGACATTCAGACAAATCATGTCTCGTTTCGTTAGAAACTCAACTGAAAAGATGTCTAATGCATTAAAAACATTACAAATGGCGTCTTTGGCTGATTATGAAACACTTAATCTTTTCCTATTCGGTTTTGACAATGCTAATATTCTTAGTGAAAAGCAAAAAATAGGGAAAGAACTAAAAAAAATTGAAAAAGAATTTGATGTCATTCTGAAAATAAGATCTAAAAATTCTATAGAACAATCATTATCTGTCATTGAAAGGGAAATTAAAGAGAAAGAAAAAGATATCGCCAATTACAATTTAGGTGAGTCTTATTCTGCGCAGATGAATGAAATTAACGCTATAAAATTAAAAGTATCTCAACTATCATTAGATCTGTCTGTTCTTGAAATGAAAAGAAGTTTAAATGAAAAAGCAATAAAAGATCTTCTTGAACAGCAAGATAATACAGACCCTGACGAATTAAAAAAACTTTACGAAGAAGTTACTTTCAGAGTTGTTAGTATAAGTAAAACCTTTGAAGAGGCACTTGATTTTCACAATAAGATGATAGTGAAGAAAGTTGAGTTTATTAATTCTCAAATGGAATCATTGATTACAAATATTGATGAGGTAAAAAGAAGTTTAAATATATGGCTGGAGAAAGAGTCTAGTATCTTGAGGGAATTATCTCAGTTAGGATCATTAAGTGATCTTCAGATAATACAGAAAGATGTTAATAAGCTTTATGAAAACAAGGGAAGTTTTGAAAGCTCATTAAACCAAATATTGGATTATGAAGAAAAAATAGAAAAAGCTAGAGGAAAACTAAATGAAGTTGCTTCTGAGATTGATGTGAATCTCGAAAGATTTAACGAAAAACTATCTGTTTTCAATAAATATTTTTCTGCATATACAAAGGAATTATATCATGAAGAATATATATTAAGTTATGATGAAAGCAAAGGAAACTATGTTTTTAAAGTTGAGCCATTAGGTGCAATTAAAAGTAAAGGCAATCAAGGTGAAGGTAAAAAGAAAGCTCAGGTTTCAGCACTTGACCTCGCTTATCTTTCAACACAAGAAGAAAATAATTCAAAAACATTAAGATTCATTGCGCATGATGGAATTGAAGCCATACATTCCAACCAAATAAAAACATTATTTGACATTGCATCATCTATAAACGGCCAGTATATATTGTCTATATTAAAAGATAAACTGTCATCAGTAGACACTGATTTTATAGAGCAGCACACAGTTCTCGAATTAAGTGAAGATGATAAGTTTTTTAAAATATAAAATAATCATAGGCTCTGAAAATATGATCAGAGTCTATATTATTAACCACTCTTTATACCTTCATATCTTATCGGAAAAATAGTTTCTGGCTTTAATAAATATTGAGGACTATGTCAGAACATA